>NZ_QKQR01000014.1:0-127624 GCF_008042305.1 Bacillus sp. AY18-3
GGAAGTAGCCCGGCACCAGTAGAAGCATCAAGATCAGTGCCAAGTGGAGGGGGCCCGGCATCAGCCGACATCGTAACGGTGACACATAGTAGCCCGATTATTCCTTATGAAAGTGATAAAGAAGTGGCGGCAAGTAGAAATCAAGAAACACGGACATTAGGACAATATACAACGGATAAAGTTAAAAATACTACATCATCGGTGAAACAAAAGGTAAGAGGAGTGCAAGAACGGATTCATAATTCTGAAACGGTACAGAATACAAAGCGTTTTTATCAGATGGGGCAAAACACAGGCAAAAGTTGGGGAGATATCGTGAACAAAAATAAAAATAATACGGATAAAAAATAAGCGTAATCGTGCGCTTATTTTTTATTGTCGAAAAGGAGGGAATCCCGATGAGAAGCTATCGGATTCCGAAGGAAATCAGTACAGAATTACGGATTAATAAAGTGCTTTATTTAATAGATTTCTTTTTATTAATTGGTTTATTAGTTGTAACAATGATTCTTAGGAATTTCGTACATGATTCCTTTCAGTTACCATTTGTTATTTTCATGGCAGCTATTGCAATTATTATGATTTGGCGACCAAGTACGAATCCTCAAAAACGAATGTATGAAGTGTTGATTATTACACTGTTAAGAAGGAAAGGTGCATATTGCGCCATTGATAACGATCAATAAGGGAGGGATCACATATGGCGTTATTCAGCGAAAAAGATGTGGAGAAAGAAGAGCCAAAACAACTAGAAGTGCCGAAGAAAACAGCATTTCGATTTAATGAAAAAAATGTAAAAGAATCACTTTCTGAACCAAAAGATATTGTGAAGGTGGTACCCAACAAAAAGAAAGAAGAAAAACCAAAGGTAGAACCAAAAGTAGAACCAAAAGTAAAAAAACAGAAGAAAGAAAAGCCAAAGAAAGATGTTTCGAAAAAGAAAAATACAAAACTGTTAGGTTTTTTATCTAGAAAAAAGAAAGAAGCGCCACCAAAGGTAAAGAAAAGTATTGCAGAAATTATGCAAATCGTAGATATGACAGAGGATGGCATATTTGAGCTGAAAAATGAGGAGTTTTTAGAAATTCTTCAAGTGGAAGGTGACGATATGTTCTCAAAGAATAGCGACGAACAAGCATTTGTCATTTTCTCACATGCTTATTTTTATCAAGCCTACAAACAGTCCATTAAACTTGTTTTTTTAAACTTCCCATGTCAAACAACCGAACAACAACGTTATATAGAGAAGAAAATTAAAGAATGTACCAGTCCTTTGTATGAACGAATTTTAAATCAAAAGTTAAAAGAACTTCAGTTTTTAGAATGGGGCAGAACAAATCGGGAAGCCTTCTTATTTATTTACGGAGAAACGGAATTAATCGTAAAAGAACGTGTGGATGCAGCAAAGCGATATATCAAACGCTCTACTGAACTATTAGAGGTGGATGAAGAGAAAAAGTTAGAGCTTATGTTTAAATTGTTTAATCAAAATGCAAAATTAGGAACGAAAAATATATGGTAGTAAGGGGGAAACAATATGTTTGCGTTCAAACGTAAAAAATCTAAAAAAGAAAAACAGGAAGAACTAAAAAAGAAGAAAGGTTACAACCCCTATTTAGTGGCTAGAGTTCAGCCACAAGGGGGAATCAGCTTTAAAGAAAGTTATGTGCAAACAGGTGATGGATTAGGTACTTGTATTCATGTTTTTGACTATCCAACAGAAGTAAATGATTTTTGGTTAGAACAAATTATGAATATGCCGAATGTGATCACAACATTAGATGTAATGAGTGATGACCGAAAAGAAGTCGTTGAATCGATTAATAAATCCATGAGTGAACAAAGTGTACGGCATGATACAGCAAAGGATAATATAGATCGGATTGATGCAAAAAATGAATTTTTAGAGCTGGAAGCTCTTTATACGGATTTGAAACAAGGTGAGGTCATGAAACGTATTCATTTGCGTATCTATGTTTCCGCTAGAACTTTAGATGAGCTAGAAAAACAAGTAAAAGAAATCATGGAAACATTAGAGTCTTATAACTTTCGAGGAGCTGTCTTTTTAAATGAACAAGAGTATGAATGGGATGCACTCGTAACGAGCTTTGATACACAAAAAAATTATGTGAACCGAAGAAAAGGAAAAGAAATTCCGGCAGTCAGTTTGGCTGGTGGATGTCCATTTCACTATTCTTATTTGAACGATCCATACGGTACGTATTATGGAACAACGAAAACAAAAGGAAATGTTATTTTTGATATTTTTCATAAAGACAAACAAAGAAAGTTTTATAACGGTGTAATGATTGGAAAGCCTGGTGCTGGAAAATCAACATTACTAAAAAAGAAATCAGTAGACTATGCAAGTAAAGGTCATTTTATTCGTATTTTTGATATTGTAGGTGAATTCGAGGAAACAGTACGTGATCTGAACGGGAAAACAATTGCATTAGATGGTTCGCAAGGTCAAATTAACCCACTTCAAGTATATAAGACAGCAGAACTTGAAGAAGTTAGTTTCACTCAACATCTATCTAAACTGACAATTTTTTATCGATTCATTGCGCCAGAAGCAAAAGATGATGAAATTAAAGAGTATGAAAATTTGCTTCGAAAATTATATATTCGTATGGGATTATGGAATGATAAAAAAGGAGCAACAAATGAAATTACAACAAGAAAACCAAATGAGTATCCCATTTTCTCAAACTTTTTATCTTTTGTTCGTGATGAATTATATGAGAATGTAGAAAATAGAAAACACCATGAGAATTTAGGAGAAAGCAGAAAACATCGTTTAGAGTTGATTGAATTAAATCTTGTGAATTTAGTAGAAGCATATGCACAATTATTTGATGGTCATTCTACTATTGAAAACTTTAAAAAAGAACAAGTTGTATCGTTTTCCTTACGAAACATTTCAAATTTTAAACCGGAAGTATTCCAAGCGCAAATTTTTAATGTTTTTAATTTAATATGGGATGAAATGATATCCAATGGTGCGCCACAATTAGAGGCATATACTAAACAACAACTTGCTTTTGAAGATGTAATTCGTTATTTCATTATTATTGACGAGGCGCATCATATCATAAACACGAAAAAAGAAAGCGCTCATGCTTTACAATTTTTAACTAAATTTAGCCGAGAAGATCGAAAATATTTTGCAGGGCTTTTATATGCAAGTCACACGATTCGAGATTTTGTACCGGAAGGATCTTCACAAGAAATGATTGATGAAATTAAAAAGCTATTTGAACTTACACAGTACAAATTTATCATGCAACAAGATAATAACAGTTTAGATATGTTACGAAAAGTATTTGCAGGACAGTTAAGTGAAAGTGAGATTGCAGCGATTCCACATTTACCAACCGGGGATGTCATTTTAAGTATTGGGGCTGTAAAAAACATTCATTTTCATGTAGAAGTAACAGACGAAGAATTGATGTTATTCGGGGGAGGTGCTTAATACCATGCATCTAGTTTTAAAGGTTATACCAAAGAAATGGCTCATCACTTTAGCGCTAATTGTGATGGGTCTTTTTTCTTTTCTTTTACTTGGAGTTATGAGTATTTTTATTGCGGCAATGGGTGGAGAAAGTGGAACAGACGCAGGTGATATTACGTATACAGGTGAAGGGCAAGTCATGAATGTTTCGCCCGAAGTTTTAAAATGGGAACCTACGATTCGGAAGCATGCGAAAGCTTTTGGCGTGGAACCGTTTGTCGCTTTAATGCTTGCTCAAATGATGCAAGAAAGCGGAGGGCGTGGCAGCGATCCAATGCAGAGTTCCGAAGGCGCATTTAATACGAAGTATTGTAAATCACCAAACTGTATTACAGATCCAGATTACAGTATTTGGGCAGGTGTACAGGAGTTTAAACATGCGATAGAAAGAGCCGGAGTAACGAGTCCAGGGGACATGGATCATATCAAAACAGCCCTTCAAGCATACAATTTTGGAACAGGTTTTTTTGATTTTGTTGGAGCAAATGGTGGCAAGTATACGAAAGAATTAGCAATTAAATTTTCACAACAACAGTATCAAAAAGTAAAACATACTGGCATGTATCATTGCCTTAGACCAGAAGCCGTACCATATCAAGCGTGCTACGGCGATATTTTGTACGTTGACGCAGTTTTAAAATATTATCAGCCGGGTTCTGTCGTTTCTGGTGGAGGAGGAAATCCAGGAAGTGGAGGCAGTAGCGATTCAAAAGTTGCCGATGTAGGTCGCCAATGGATAGGGCGTTCTACCTATGTATTTGGTGGAGGACGTAACACAAATGACATCGCAAGAGGGATTTTTGATTGTTCAAGTTTTGTACGCTGGGCATTCGAACAAGTAGGGATGTATACCAGTCCGATAGGAGCCGTAAGTACGGAAACATTAAACAAAATTGGTACAAAAGTATCAGCAAATGATATGAAACCGGGTGATGTTATTTTCTTTGATACCTACAAACATGACGGACACGTTGGTATTGTAATTGATAAAAATACTTTCATTGGATGTCAAACGAATAAGGGTGTTTCCATTGAAGATCTAAATAATCCGTATTGGAAAAAAGTCTTTTCTGGTCATGTAAGAAGGTTCTAAAAACCGAAAGAATAGGAGACTAAAAGAATGAAAGATAAACGGAAATTTTTGTTTATTGTACTTGCAATTTTAGTGGCTGGTGTGACAGCTTTTAATATCTATTTGAGTAAAAAGTCAATGAGTGATGGCAAAGAAAAACAGTTAAAACTTTCAAATGAATTACTAACAAAACAAAATGAAGACTTAAAAAAACGATTGGATAAGGTGCTTCCTTCCGCACAAGAACAACAAAGAAGGGCGTACTTATCGACAGCCGAAACGTTTATACAATTATCATTTCACCGAGAAAAAGAAGGGTACAGTGAGCGAAAAGAAAAGGCAAAATCTATTATGAGCGAAGAACTTTTACAACAATTCTATCCGACTGACAAATACGAATTAGGAGATACGTATAAAACAAAACCAATAGAAATGAAGTTTTATTTACAAGAAAATGAACCCGATAAAGAGGAGGTAAATGTACTAGCTGAATTTATAAATGTCACGACAGATTCAACGCAAAATCGAGAAGAAAAAGTAAACAATGTGTTGCGAATCATCATGAAAAAAGATAAGGAAACATGGCGAGTTACAAGTGTGGAAGAGCTAAATATGAAAGTTTTATAACGAAAAAGGTGGGGTGAGAGTGTGATAGGTGCAATTGGTAAGAAGAGTGAAAGAATCAATCTAAGAAAAAATAAGTCGTGGGTCTACCTAACAATTATCAGCTTTCTATTTTTGGGTTTTTTTGCTTTCTTGACATCTAAAATTTACATGCCAAGCGATGAAAAACTATTCCATACAGAGACAAATAAAGTAATTAAGTTGTCGGGTATGGGGAAGTTGATTGTAGAAAAAAGGGAATACAATCCACACAAAAACTTTATACAAATTTACTTTCGATTAGAAGGATATGAGGAAACAGGATATACATTTAAGGCACAGCAAAAAGCAAATCCAGGTGTTCAGTTACCTGTCAAAGTATTGTACGAGGAGAACGGAAAATACGTTGTAGAAGTAAAAGACTTATCTCCGAATTGGGGAGCGTTAGCTTTCGATATTTACAATAAAAATGGTGAGAAAGAACAAATGGATATTCGTAAATTCACACAAGATGTTAACGAATCTGAAGAAGAAAATGCAGCAACAAAAAGTCCGAATAAATTAGTTCAGACGATTTTTACCGATCAAAGAAAAACAAAAGCGAATGACGAACTGATAGCTGAAGATAAAAAAACATATGAGCTAGATTTTATAGAAAGAGACAAAAAGGATATCGAAACAAAGATAAAAAATTATGGGAAAGCAATCAAACTGGAAGAGGAAAGTGCGAAGACAGTTTATGAAAAAGTAAAAGAATTACAAGATGAAATGAAGTATCAAACGGAAACAGAAAAAACGGAAACACAATCAAAAATAGCATCCTTAGAATCTAAAATAAAATCATCAGAAAAGAACGTGGAATTGTTTAAAGGGGAACAAAAAATTGCACGAGATAAGATCAAAAAGTTAGAGCAAAAGGCACACGAAATTAATAAAAAGTGAAAAAAGATATAGGGACACAATGGAGACATTGAGGTGAAATAAGGGGACACGAAAGGGACATTAAGAAAAAATAACGGGACATGGTGGAGACATTAATAAAAAAGGTAGGGACGTAATGGGGACATTCAACTTCTTTTCTTGCCCCCGTCGTTTCGCTAGGCTCCGCCTAGCCCCACACCCTCGGTGGGGGCAGAAACCCCTTATGCTCTTCTCCCTATTTTTTGATCTCTACCCAGAATTGCGGAAAGGAGCGGAAATTGTGAATCTAAAAATAAGAGATATAGATCCAGTTGCCTTAAAGAAAATAGATGAAATTGCAAAGAGAAAGGGAATATCCCGGCAAAAATTTTTGAAAGCTCAAATTGAAATGCTGGCATTTTTTCAGCAACAAAATAAAAGGGAAATGGAATTGGAAAATCTCATTGAAAAGAACATCCATATGATGAGTGATTGTTATAACGCAATGGAAAAAATGAATGAGTTTATTCAAATGATGATGCAGGATGTTGAAAATGAGTAATGCAGTTCCTGTTCAGTCTTCCGTCACACCGGGTGTTGTTTTAAAAACGAAATTTGTGTTACCAAGTTCCGATGCGTTTCAGAACTATATTGATTATGTAGATCGGGAGGAAGCGAAAAGTGAAGTGAAGCTGAATCCGAAAATGTTCGAAACGTATCAAGACTATATGGGAAATTCAGAAAAGACATCGGCACTATTTACGGAACATGCAAATCGTTTAACAGAAAGTGAAAAAAAGTCCTTAAAGGAAATGTTTAAAACCGCTCATGAGAATGGAAGTATCATGTGGCAAGATGTCATTTCTTTTCATAATCCCTGGTTAGAGAAACAAGGAATTTATGATGAGAAAACAAAAACATTGGATGAAAAAAAGTTAATGGATGTAACACGGCTTGCGATGAAGGAAATGCAAAAAAGAGAGGGGTTGGAAAAAAGCTCTATCTGGTCGGCAGCCATTCATTTTAATACGGATAATATTCATATTCATGTGGCAACTGTTGAACCATTTCCAACGAGAGAACGTGGTAAAAGAAAACCAAAAACATTAGATGCGATGAAGGGTAAAGTCGTAAATAATTTGTTAGATCGTAAGCAGGAACAAAAACAAATTAATGATCTGATTCGAAACAATATGGTGGGAAGGAAAAAAGAAGATTCCGTTTTTGATTGGCGTAATCAACATTTGAAACCATTGTTTTTACAAATCTATAAACAGTTACCAAGTGATAAAAGACAGTGGCAATATAGCTACAATACGATTCAACCATTAAAGCCGCAAATTGATGAATTAAGCAGTCGGTATATTCAACATCATCATAAAAAAGATTACGATCAGTTTCTCCAAAAGTTAGATAAAGAAGTGCAAGTTTTTAAAGAAGCATATGGGGAAGGAAAGTATGATAAGAAGCAATATGAAAATTACAAGACGAATAAAATCAGTGATCTGTATAAAAGGATGGGTAACGCCTTTTTACAAGAAATGAAGGCATATGATAAAGAACAAAAAAGAATCCATCACATGAAAAAATCAAAGTCATTTCGAAAATTTCAGCAGAATGTATCTATTCAGTATTCTATGAGAAAAGTGGAAGGCGCTTTTAAAAGTGAATATGAAAGTTGGAAAAATCAAAAGTATTATGAGCGTATGCAAAGGGAAAATGCATATGAAAATGAAAGGGGTTAGATCATGGAGAATAAAAAAATACGAATGAAGTTATCATTAAATGAAAATGTCCATCAATACATTCAAGACTACATGGATGAAAATAATATTACTCATCCTGGTGATGCTATATCGAAAATTTGTATGGAACATCAAGCATCAAAAAGTTCAGAATGGTCATTGAATTATATTTCCGAAATTGTATCAAAGAATCTACACGATGTGTTGAAAAGTGAACTAACAAAAATTCGTCTTGGTGCCAATAGTGCGGATAGAAATACACAAGTTTTAATCGAATTAATGAATGGATACTTTTTTGCTAATGACCTGGATTTAGAAAGCATTATTACAACGGATAAAATAGAAGTCGGTGGCGTGAAAATTGCAAAAGAAGTCGTAGCGGAACGGATTAGTAACGCAAGACAAAAACGTTTAGATCATGAGGCATCAAAGAACAATGTAACGTAAGCTACATTGTTTCTTTTTATAAAAAAACAGGAGGTTAGTAGGATGTTATTATTTCGTGAAGATATCGCATTAGGGGTCATTAAAGAGGTTGGAGAAGGTGAACTTATTTTACTTGTAAAAGAGGAAGAACTAACAATCAAAATTACACGAGAACAAGAGGAAGAACTTGCAGTTCATGTCATGAATCAAGAGAATATGTTAGTTCCGATCAATGTAAAAACTCATGAGCTTTTCTTCGATACAGCTGAGAGGTGGAATGAAGAGGAAATGGAGGAATTACAAAAAGCAAGTGAAAGAGTAGGAGAAGATCATGAGTAAAAGTTATAAGAAAAAGTATCAAACGAAATCACCAGAAGAAAAGAAAGAAGCTGTGCAAGCTTTAACAAAAAAGATGGAAAAAAACGTTGAAGGTTATTTTCGTACACCGGGAGATTTAAAAGAGTATCTAACGTTTATGGCAAAGTTTTATCACTATTCACCATCTAATATTTCATTAATACAGAGTCAATTCCAGGGAGCCAGTGCAGTTGGTTCCTTTTCTTTTTGGAAAGAAAAAGGATTTCCGGTTAAGAAGGGTGAGAAAGGAATTAAAATTCTCGTTCCAAACCGAACGGTAGCAAAATTTAAAGACAAAGATGGGACATGGAAATCCGTTACAAAGGCGAGTGAGCAAGAGAAAAAACAAATTGAATCTAAAAGCGTAGAAGTGAAACCAGGTCGCTTATATTTTGCTATCGGTCATGTGTTTGATGTGTCCCAAACAAATGCAAAAGCGGAAGATCTTCCTCGTATTTTTCCGAATCGTTGGCTAGAAGGGAGCGTTACAGATTATCAGAGTTTGTACAAGGGAATGGAAGCTATTGCGGAAAAAAACGATGTGAAAATTATTGCGCCAAAATCCGAACTGGGTGTCGTAAAAGGTGTGAGCTATCCCGTAACAAAAGAGGTTGCGTTGAATCCTAGAAACAGTGAATTACAAAATGTAAAAACACTTCTTCATGAATTGGCGCATGCCAAACTTCATACCGCAGAGACACGTATGAATTACACAGCACCAGAAAAAGAGTTCCAAGCAGAAATGACAGCTTATGCGGTTTCTTCTTATTTTGGGATTGATACAGGCGAATATTCGTTAGGATATTTAGCGAGCTGGACGCAAGGAAAAGAAATGAAAGATAAAACCAAGTTGTTGAAAGAAGTACATGAAACTTCGATTGAATTTATTGAAACAATTGAAAATACGTTAGAAAAGGAAAAAGAAAAAACGAATGAAAAGGGAGTAGATAATATGTCAAAACAAGTGTCTGAATATGAAAGAGATAATTTTGAAATTTTGACAGGTATTCAACAAGATGTGCAGCGCAATATTAATGAAAAGTTAGGATTAAATTTCGAAAGACAATGGGAAAACTACGAAATTCAATTGTCAGAAGATGGACGGATAATTGGAGGTATTTATCCTAATATGCGATTAACTGTAGGAGAAATGCATGCAATTGTTAATCAATATGGGACTGAAACAGAGAAACAAAGTATAAATAAAATTACAAAGACTTTGGAGTTTTTTCACGAAATGGATGAGTATGAATATCCGGAGTTGGTAAATAAAGAAGTATTAAAAACTCCAATTGCGAAAGTTACTTCTAACTCAAGAGGGGATATGAACGTAGAGTGCCTTTCTGGGCGTATAGAAGATAAACGTGGGTTATTTAATTTTGATAATGCAATAAATCAAACAGTGAATCAAATCAATCATTCTATTGCAGAATCACATAAGGATATTATGACAACTAGAAATGAAGAACAGGATGGAAAAAATAAAGAGAAAGAGCATGTAGTAACAGTTGAAATACTAGATAAGGATATAAAAGACGGTGAGATTGCAAAATTACACATGGTGGATGCAGAAACCAAAGAAGTATATCATATGGCAATTTATGATCCAGGTGTATTAGATCGTGATGAATTTTATAATGGTGAAAGGGATGTTTCTAATATTGAACATATTTTTAAAGGAGATGTTTATGAAAAAGTAAAAGATACTCTCCTTGATAGAAACGAAAGTCAATCATTTACTGTACGTGAAGAGGATATGCTTATTCCTTTAAGTGAGTTAGAACAAGATGATCGATACGCTATTTTATTTAATACAGAAAAATATGAAGCGGCTAAAATAAAAGAAAATGAAAGACAGAATGAAAATAGAGAACAGAATGAAAGTGAAAAAAATATTTTACTAGTGGAATACATGAGTTTAAGTAATACGACACAAGAGCTGGTTTCTGTTGCAGAGTTAAGGGAACAAGCAGATAAAAACCGAGCGTTTGAGCCTGTAGAAGGTGCAGAAAAATTGAGTGATAAAGAATTTATAGAAGCATTTAACGAGGCGAATCAAGAAAAGTATGCAGCACTAAATCAGAATGAAATTAGTCGTCCAACTATGTTAGTTCAATGGAGCGACAATGAAACTTTTAAGAATAATCAACTGATTCCATTTGGAGAAGCCAATGAAAAAATGGCTGAAGTTATTTCAAGTATTGAAAAGGCAAGAGAAGAAGCTAAAGAAAGAGGTCAAACCATCCCTTACGATCAAGCTCGTTATCATATTGCCATTCCAAAAGAAGTAGATAGGGAATTTGGGAGAATGGAGCTTGTGAGTATGGATCGTATGAATATGGGTGATGGGGACTACAAAACGCCATATGAACAAGTATTAAACGAGAAAAGGTATCTATCGGATGAAGTGAAACAAGCGTTACGAGATGAGGTAATGAACCATAGAAATAACAAAGAAATACCGATGGAAAAAACACAGGAAAGTACATTGGAAAAATCAAAAGAGATACCTAATCACTTAGTTACAATTGAAGTATTAGCAAATGGTGTTCACGATGAAGAAGAAGTTGCAAGAATCCACATGATGGATGCTGTTACGAAAGATATTGATTATTTGTCTGTATGGAATCAAGATTCAACAAATCGGGAAGATTTATCTGTTTTTCTCATGGAAAAGAACGGGAAACGGGAAAATTACTCCTTAGATAACATTTTGAAGCCAGATTTATATGAAAAAGTTCAAAGTTCTATCTTTGATGGAAGAGGAAATTTGTCATTTGTTGTTTATGAAAAGGATGCAAATATGAGTCTAGATGAGTTGGTAAAAGATGAACGATATGGACACTTAGTTGATAAAGCGGAGGCACAAAAAGATTACTCATTTAATGAAAAAGAAGTGGAATTATATAAAGAAATGAAAAAGGAAGGATATGCACCTATTGTCTCTTTAGATCAACAAATTCAACCTTCAAAAGAAAAAGAATCAACTACATTAGATAAGGACTTAAGCCGAAAATTCGAAGCATACAGACGTTCACAATATGAAGAAACACCAGATAATATTGATAGCATTGTCACTCGTGTAAAAGCTGAAGAACGGTATTATACAACGAAATATGTTTCGATTGATAATGAGCTGGTAAGCCAGGAACACGTAGTAAAATTAGAAAATCAAGTGGATGAGAAGCTTGGAAAAGAAGGAATAACAGTGAATCAGTCTACAACTTCAAAGGAAACGGATTTTGATAAAAAGTTTCAGCCATTGAATGGAAAAAAAACGAATGATAAAGAAAAAGATAAGGAAATAGATCCTGGGAATGTAGATCAGTCAAAAACTACAAAGAAATCAGGTAGAAAAAGAGAAACAATGGAAATGGAACGATGAAAAATTTTATAACAGGAAAAGCAGATTAAATCATTTTTTGTTACTCAATTGAGATAGCGGAGAGTGATTTTTTTATAGAACGAAAGGAGAGAATGCCATGAATGTATGGCTGTTTGCGGGCTGTATGTTCCTTGTAGCTGTCTTGTTAAACATGTTGCTATTATTTGGTCACAGAATGATGAAAAAGCGGAGAAATAAGAAATGGAAGCGTAAAACTGAGATTGTAGATTAATAGGAGGTAATACGTATGGGGAAAACATTGTTTATTGCTGAAAAATCGAAGGTAGCTGTTGAGTTATTAAAATCACCTAGATTTAGAAACTCACAAAGGTATACAGGGAGTAAGCCATATTATGGCTACTATGAAAATGAAAATTATATTATTAGTTGGTGCCGAGGACATTTATTAGAACTAAAATATCCAGAGGAAATGGATGAGAGATACAAAGAGTTTAAATTTGAGCACTTGCCCATTATTTTAGAGCCGGAATATAAAGAAAAATCGGATAGTCTTGAACAAATTGAAATATTGGTTAAGTTGTTAAATCGTCCCGATGTAGATCATGTGGCAAACGCCTGTGATGCGGATAAGGAAGGTGAGCTTATCTATCGTGAAATAGTTGAATATGCAGGTGTGAGCAAGCGAGAATCACGCTTGTTTATCTCTTCTTATGAAGCCGCAGAACTAGAGGGAGCCTTGAACCGATTAGAACCAAGAGCA
The DNA here is from genome assembly GCF_008042305.1 of Bacillus sp. AY18-3. Taxonomy (NCBI): domain Bacteria; kingdom Bacillati; phylum Bacillota; class Bacilli; order Caryophanales; family Bacillaceae; genus Bacillus; species Bacillus sp. AY18-3. The sequence continues at coordinate 12,724 of NZ_QKQR01000014.1, forward strand.
GATTATGATGGACTTGCTCAATCCGCTAAAGCAAGGCAATACCTGGATTATATTCTAGGGATTAATGTTACAAGAGGCTGTACATCCAAACTAGCAAGAAACCAATTCTTATTGGCTTCTGGTCGTGTTCAAATGTGTATCTTGAATGAAATCAGGCAAAGGGAAATTGCTATTCAAAATTATAAAGAACAAACCTATTACAATTTAAAGCTACTAACGGAAAACGGTTTATCACCAGTAATGAAAACAGAAGATCAACTGATAGATCCATCGCCACTACAAAAGCTTGGAGATAGCTTGAAAGAAACGAATGTAATTGTAACGGAATTTAAAGAAAGCAATAGAAAAAAGAAACCAAAATTATTATATAACTTAACGGATATCTACAAAGATGCTCACGCCAAACTGAAGATAAATGCGGAAACAGCAAAAAAGCATATTCAGAGTTTGTATGAAGAAGGCTTTATCACATATCCTCGTTCTTCATCCAGGCACTTACCTACAGAACAAGTGGAACGAGTGAAGGAAGTAATGGCAGCATTAGAAAAAAGCTCCTATGCAAATCTCGTACAACAAGTAGTTCCATCTTCTATTACGAAAAAACATACTACTTTTAATGATGAGTTAGTCAGTAGTCATTTTGCCATCATCCCAACAACAAAATTATATGCCGGAACCAACCGAAATCCATTAGAAAAACAGTTATATGACTTAATTGTAAAACGATTTATCGGGAATTTTATGAAACCAGCAATCTACCTGGTAAGAGAAGTACATTTTATAGATCAAGAGGGCAACACATACAGTACAAAAGAAAAAATCCTACAAGAGAAAGGGTTTCTAAGTGTGTTTCAAGAGGATATAGAAGAGGGGTCAGTTGAAGCATTTCAGATACCTATTTTACGAGAAGGAGATTCTTTCAGAATTGTTCAGTATGACTTGATTGAGTCTCGAACAAAGAAACCAGCCTTTCATACGGAAAGTTCTATTTTAACCTTTATGGAGACGGCAGGGCGTAAATTAGATGATGAACATTTGAAAGAACTTATGAAAGGAAAACGGATTGGGACAGTCGCAACGGAAGAAACGTTTATCCCAAAATTGTTAGAGCGAAGCTATATTGATGTTACTAACAGTCAGATTCGAACTACTAATATTGGTCGTGCGTTTATAGATGCTTTTCCGGTAGATGAAATCAAAAATCCAGCTTATACGGCTGAAATGGAAGGGATGATTTACATGATCGAAAAGAATGAAATGAAATATGAGGAATTTGTGGAGAAAACGAATACGTTTGTAAAAGACACAGTGGAACAATTAGGCGCAATGGATGATAAGGTGTCGGATAGCATTATTAATACTTGGAATCAGCAAATTGAGGTGTGCAAATGCCCTTGTAGAAAAGGAAAAATCCTTCATAAAGGCAATTTTTACGGGTGCAGTAATTATCCGGAATGTGAAATCTCCTTACCGAAAAAAATTAAAGAAAAAGCGATTCCGGAAGCGCAAGCGAAAAAGCTGTTTGAAGATAAGAAAACAGATCTTTTAAAAGGATTTAAGTCCAATGAGAAGGAGTTTTCCGCTTATCTCGTGTTACATGAAGGAAAAGTTAAATTTCAGTTCCCAACACAAGAGGAGCTGTCATTTGGTAAATGTCCAAAATGTAAAAAAGGGGATATGCTTCATCGTAAAACATTTTATGGATGCACAGAGCATAAAAACGGATGTGATTTTATGTTACCAGCCAAAATGAAAGGGAAAGCAATCCCTGGCAATCAAATGAAGAAGCTACTTCAGTATAAAACAACGGATTTTATCAACGGCTTTCAAGGAGAAAAGGGAGAATTTACAGCAGCTATCTATATGGAAGCGGACGGAAGTTTGAAATTCCGTTTTCCAACGACTGAAGATCGTACCATTGGTAAATGTCCATTGTGTAAGAGTAGGGTTCTTGTAGGGAAAAGTAACTATTTATGTGAGAAATACAAAAAAGGCTGTGACTTCATTATTTTTGGTACATTCTCTGGTAAAAATTTAAGTAGTAACCATGTGAAAAAGTTATTAGAAAAGAATGTGACAGATCAGATTAAAGGGTTTATCTCAAACAAAAACGGGAAGAAATTTGACGCTCGTTTATCATACAGCGTACAGGAGAAGCGATTAAAATTCTTATTCGGCAAATAAAAATGAAATGTAACAACTATAAGTAGCAAAAGAGGACTAGGAAACGGAATAGTCCTCTTTTTTATTTCATTTTATAGAGTAAAGGGGGGGATTCCGTAATGGCATATGTCAGTGCGGAGGATGCGATGAAAGCAAGAAAAGTTGACTTGATTTCATATCTGGAAGCAAAAGGAGAAACGTTTAAGAAAGAAGGTAACTATTATCGTCATACGGAGCATGACAGTCTCATCATTAAAGGGAATCAATACGCCTGGAATAGTCGTGGGGAAAAAGGGTATGGAGCGATTAGCTTTGCCATGATGTACTATGACATGACATTCCCACAAGCTGTGATGGACATTCAGAAGGGGGACTACAAAGAGTTTGATCGTTCAAAAGCTGAAGAAGAACGCAAAAAAGAGCAGCAGCCATTTAGTTATCCCAAACACCTGGAAGTAAATAAGCAAACAGAGATTAAAGAATATCTGGTTAATGAACGGAAAATAGATCCTCGCTTGGTGAATTGGCTGATTAAAAAGGATCTTATCGCCCAGGATAAGAAAAATAATGTGGTGTTTAAATGGAGGGAAGAAGGAGGCAAAGGGAAAGTCATTGGTATGAACCGTCAAGGTACAGTAAAAATGGAGAATAAAAGAGGAAGCTTTAAGCAAATTGTCCCGAATTATGAAAAAATTAATGCCGGTTTTACGGTTGATGTAGGTAAACCGGATAAGATTTATTTTTATGAAGATCCAATCGACATGTTATCTCATTGGAGCATTAAACAAAATAATATCCAAAACGCTCGCCTGGTTTCTATGCATGGATTGAAGTCAAAAACAGTGATTCAATCTTTAATGGATGCGAAAAAAGAAGGGCACGATATTAAAGAGGTCATTATGGCAGTTGATAACGATAAGGCTGGGAAAGACTTCATTCAGACAATGAAATGCTTTGTAGATCTTAAAGAGGATATTCCAACGAATGAAAAGGATTGGAACGATGTTCGGAAGAAACAAGTGAGTGAGCAACAGGCAAAAGAAACAGCCCAACCAAAGAAAATGAAACCAATTAAAGAGGTGGAGCGAAGTGTCTAATCTACCAGAAATGCCGAACATATTACAGATTTTGATTTATGGTTTTATCCTTTATGTTCTTGTTCGTATTTGTAAATTTGTGTATCGAAAGTTCCAGGAGAGAAGAGTACTGAAGCGAATAGCAAAATCCGGTATTCGCTTCATAGACAAAATGGATGGACATCAATTTGAAGTATATCTAAAAGCACTCTTTCGAGAGTTGGGTTATTCTCCAACAGTCACAAAGCAATCAAATGATTTCGGAGCGGATTTGGTATTGAAGGGAAAAAATCGTATTGTAATCCAGGCGAAACGCTACGGGATGAAAAATAGAGTCGGTATCAGTGCCGTACAAGAGATATATGCAGCACAAGCTTATTACAAAGCACACGAGGGCTGGGTTGTAACAAACAGTGTATATACAAGACAGGCGAAAGAATTAGCGGAGGCATGCCATGTAAAACTTATAGATCGTGTAGAACTTCAGAAATTGATTAATAAAATCAATCCCGAATATTCGGCTGAAGATGTGTATCAAGGGGTAAAACCTGCAGAACGGAAATGCCCAACATGTAAACATGATTTAGTCATCCGAAATTCAAATAAAACAGGAAATAAGTTTTTTGGCTGTTCTCAATATCCCACATGTACACATACAGAACCAATTAATACATGAGCTGTGATGAAAATCCGGCTCTTTTTCATTTGTTTAAAGAATACATGAGAAAAATCAGTTTAACACAAAAATGACTCTTCAGATTTGATTGTATGAGATTTTTAATTAGTTATTAATATAATAAGTCGTATTTGTCATAAAAACGTATGTAAAGGGAGAAACGGACTTTAAATGCGTTTTTAGGTTTTTTAGGGAAAATAAAAAGGGCAGTCATTATTTACGACTTAACCCTTTGTCTACGATCTGACGAATTGCTTCATTTCGATTCTTCAGCTTATTTTCATGCCAATAATTTTCTATTTGTTCTACTTGTTCTTTTGTAAAAGTAACTAAAATTTGAGTGTACTTATCTTTATTAACAGCCATATTACAACCTCCTCTATAAAAAATATTATAAGTTATATAACTTATATTGACAACCAGAAAAATGAGTAATAGAATGGTTATATAAGTTATATAACTTTATTGAGGAGGTTATTACATGGAACGAAAAGTTAAAAAGATGATGGCTGATCTTCAATTTATTATGAATCATGGTCAAATCAGTGTAGATTTTATGGATCTAGGATATAAAAGAATGCTTTTTAGTGCATTAGAAGCTACCGGAAAAAGGTTTAATGTGCATACCAATGAACATAATGAAACAACCTTGTTCTTAGAGTTAGTTTAGTAAATTTACGCAATGAGGAGCTGTTAATAATGGAGCAGTTAACCATTTTTGACGTAATGGATGAAACTAAAAATAAGTTATATGAGGTATTAGAGAAAAATGGATTAAATTATAAGATTCATAAGTACTATTTATATTCGAATTATGAAGGGGCTGTTCAGTATTACTATATAAGGACAACTGATAATACAATTATTGATTTGTGTCTTTCCGATTTTCCAGAAATATTTGCAATCCATGAAGGGTTTAGTGATAAACAAATTAGAAAGATTTACAACTGGAACTTATAAGCTATATAAATAACAAATTTAATTAATGGAGGAATAAAGAATGAAGATTGCTGTATCGGAATGGAAAGCATTGAAAAAAGAAACAAAGTTAAAGTTATTACGTTATGCGATGCTGGAAAGCAAGCATAAATATGCAAAATAAAAAGCTCTTCATTTGCAAAAAGCAAACAAAGAGCAAAGTCATGAGTGACCGTCGAGGAAAGAAATTGGCACATTTCTTTCCTCTTTATTTTAACATATAAAAACATGTAGAGAAAAGGGGCGTATAGAATGGAAGAAGGTCATATTTCCTTTCAGCAAAGGGTTAAAGAAGTACTTGTTATGATCGTTAGTTTTTGGATCATTATGTTTCTTATGTATGGCGAAATCCTGTTACAATAGTTAAGAATAACTTGGTACAAATTGATAATGAAATGGAGAAAGATACTAGATGAAAGCAACCGGAATGACTAGAAAAGTAGATGAATTAGGACGTGTAGTACTTCCAAAGGAACTTAGAAATACACTTGGTATTAAAGAAAAATCACCATTAGAGATTTTTGTAGAAGGGGAAGATATTATTTTACAGAAGTATCAGCCTGGTGGTGTTTGTGCATTAACAGGAGAAGTGTCAAATCGTAACATGGCATTAGCAAATGGTAAGATAACATTAAGTCCAGAAGGTGCAGAACTATTACTAAAAGAAATAGAACAGTATCTTGTAAAATAAGTGCTCCTTTCAAGGGGCTTTTTTAACAAGAAAAACATATAATTTCACGTACCGTAATGAAAAAATAGAAAACAAAATACATATTCAATAGTCTACATTTAATTTTATGCTTAATTGTTGATTTGAAATAAAGTCTCGACGTTTGGAAAAAAGTTAAACACTAGAACATTTAGTTTTTATATTAAATGGTATAATTTACTTAATCATTTAAAAATCACTTCAATTTTTAAAATCAAAGTTATACATATTGAGTTTGGGATTTTATTTTGAATCTATTAAAAAGAAAGAGGGATTAGATGCATATTAGTAATTTCATTAGAAATTTTACTAATCATCCAGTACTTTTTGTAGGTACTGGAATGAGTCTTAGGTATTTAGAAAATTCTTTTACATGGGATGGTTTACTTTCATATATTTCAAATAAGATTAAAGGATCAGATGAATTTTATTATGATTTGAAGTCAAAACATGAAAAAAACGGTGAGTATGACTACTCTAAAATCGCGAAGGATCTTGAAAAAGAATTTAACGACGTATTAATGAGTGATCGTAATGGTCAGTTCAAAGAAATTAATGATCAATTTTACGAAAATATGAAAAATCATATTAATATTAGTCGCTTTAAATTATATATTTCGCAATTATTATCTAATTATATAATTAAGGATAGCCAACAGCATGAAATTTCTGAGCTAAAGAAAGTAAGGAAGAATATTGGTTCGGTGATTACAACAAACTATGACAGTTTTATAGAGGATATATTTGAATTTAAAGAACTAATAGGTAACGAAATTTTGTTAAGTAATCCCTATGGTTCTGTCTACAAAATACATGGTTGTGTTAAAGATCCCAGTAAGATTATTATTACAGATGATGACTATGGGGTTTTTGATGAAAAATATGAACTTATTAGAGCACAATTGTTATCGTTATTTATACATAATCCAATAATATTTTTAGGTTATAATATAGGCGATAATAACATTAAAGGAATTCTTAAAACCATTTTTACATATATAAATCCTAATACCCCACAAGCAGAAAAAATTAGAAAGAATTTTTTGCTCGTAGAACATGATAAAGGATCACAGAATACTGAAGTTACGGATCATGATATTGACATGAGTGGATTTTCTACAATCCGTATTAATAAAATCAAAACTGATAATTTTTTAGAAATTTATAAACACTTGGCAGATTTAAACTTGCCCGTATCTGCAATGGATATTAGAAAAGTACAAAATATAGTTAAAGAGATTTATGCAGGAGGTAATATAGAAGTTAGTGTTACAGAGGATGTAGACGCATTAAAAAATGAAGAAAAGGTATTAGCCATCGGATCATTAAAAACAATCACTTATGAATTTCAAACAAAAGCGGAGTTAATGGAAAATTACTTTAAGATAATTGATGAATCTAACCATCAATTATTAAAGTTAATTGACAAACATAAATTCCAAAAAAACCAATATTTTCCTATATACGCATTTAGTAAGATTCAATCAGAACTGGAAAGCTCCGTTGAATTAAAAGGTAATCAAAATGAGAAAATAACTAACATAATTAATAATGCAACGGATTTTGCCCAAGAGCATACAAGTATTAGTGGGATTTTACAAGATGATAATATAGTACAATCAAAAAAGAACCTAGCTATAGTATTAGGAATAATAAATGATAGAATCCAACTAGATACGGTTGAAGAACACTTAAGGACTTATTCGGACAAGAAGTCTACGGATTATCGAAAAATTTTATGTGTTTATGATTATAAAAAGTATGCAGATGAACATGAGATGATAAATCTAGCTAGTTCTGGAGGTTCAATTGTAAGCTAATGGCACTCTAGGTAATAGGTATCTTATTAGAAGTTCAAGTTTTATTTCGTTATAGAGCATGATTGTTGAAAAACAAGATAGAAAATGATCAATCTTTTTTAGAAAAACTAAGATAAACTCTTTTATTATTATATGTTTGTTCTTTCCTGTTGCAGAATCCTTATTATAAGGATTCCTTTTTTTGTATCTAAAATTTACAAATAAAAAAAGATAAGATCGGAGAGGATGATCTTATCTTAAGCATAAGGGAAAAACAAATGACAGAAACCATCTTAATATTTATAATATTATACTTTTTGTTAATTTTCGATATAAAAACCATATATAACAGATATATCTATATTGAGAAATTTTTTACAAAATAAACTATAAATAATCAAAAAATCGAATGTAAACTTTTAGCCAGAAGTTTACTTTCAATAATAGGTGTCTTGCCACATCGCTATCAAGTTAACAAAACAAAATACCCTCTAAAATGAAAAAACAAGCCATCCATTCTGTATATTATTGCAAAAAGAATAGTGTTTTTTAAAGATGAGGATACAAAGTGCCTTAGATTTATGTCGATTTCGCGAAACTTATTACAAATAAAAACTTAGATTCCATGAAATTACATTTTCCGCCATGTTCTTTTGCTATTATATGTTTGTACGTTATTTTATCTATGAGGAGTGAAGAAATGAAGATAGAAAAAAAAGTAGAAGAACATAAGAACGCAGGTAGTTTTTCACGCTATGGTTTAATCGGTTTTTATTTTAAAGGCATCCAATTTAATGACCTCTTGTTAATAACACAAAAAAAAGATAGTAATTTATCTTTAGATAAAATTCAAGTGTCCTCGATATCTAATATTCAAAATGAAAAGATACAATCTGCTAGATGGATAGGATTCATTAAACCAGAACAAACAGATGCATATGTATTCTCCACTCCTTCTAACCATGAAATGTTAATACAAATCGATAATCAAATCATCAATATGGGAAGAAAAATAACATTAGAAAAAGATAAAATATATCCGATTCGAATAGAAAGTCGTTTTGAGAAAGATATAAATCACACAGTAACTTGTGAATTATGTTGGACTTATTCCGATAAAAAAGAAATTATTTCTGAGGTTTGTCTATTATCACCAGACTTTAAGAACACAGAATTTTACCCGCAAACTAGTTTGTTTGGCGATGTAGCTGATGATACTACTGACTCCGATCAAGATGGGCTAATAGACGATTGGGAAACCAATGGATATACGATTGATGACAATGGAAATGTTGTTCAGTGGCGTACAGAATATGAAGGAATGTACACAAAGTATGTATCCAATCCAAAGCAAGCTAGTACGGTAGGAGATCCGTATACTGATTTAGAAAAAGTCACAGGAAGTATGGATCGTGCCAATTCCTTAGAAACTAGAAATCCATTAGTAGCAGCCTGTCCACAAGTTGGAGTTAGTATGGAAAAACTTATAATATCAGAGAATGAGGATCTTACAAATTCTCAAGAAAACTCCACTTCTTCTAGTAAAACAGAATCAAATACAGGAAATACTAGCGCAGAAGCTGGGGCGGAGGGTAAAAAATTTGTTGGTAAGATTACTGCAGGGTTTTCACATACATCTTCAACAACACAAACAACTGAAGAAAGCACAACCAAGCAAGTTCACATTAATACCGGTCAGTCTGCATATTTAAACGCCAATGTTAGATACTTTAATACTGGTACTGCACCTATTTATCAAGTAACACCTACAAATAACTTTATTATAGATGATGAAACAATTGTGACAATTACTGCTCCATCGAGCAATATCGGAAATTCACTCTCCCCTGGAGCAACATATCCTGACCAATCTCTACACGCTATGGCATTAACAGAGATTGAACCAGGAAAAGACTTTACAATTCATTATGATAGTTTAGAAAAGCTTCAATCTGGGGAACAACTATTAATAGAAACCACTCAAATTAGTGGGAATGTCGATGATACTAATACATCTTGGGATAAATATTTTACGCAAATAGAAGCTAGTTCAGCATGTTTAATATTAGATACAGGCGATGAAGTGTTGGAAAGAAGAGTAGCTGCAAAAAATTATAATGATTCACTTGATTATACGCCAGAAATTACTTTAAGAGATGCAATTCAAATTGCTTTTTTAGCTACGAATGATGGTGATAAACTGTTTTATAATGACAGTCCAATTTGTGAAGAACTTGTACAGCTTGTTTACGATCAACAGACAGCTGATGATTTTGAGAGCCAGTTAGAAGCAAATCCGGATAAAAAGATGTTTGATTTATTAGTAAAACAAGGAATGAAAATTTTAATTAAAATTCCTTGTGTTAGTTTTGATTGTAATGGTTCTGCTAGTGTTACAAGTAATGGCATTACGTGGACAGGTGCAGCACACCAAGATAACATAGGAATAGAAGGTGGATGCTTAAAAGGGACGAATGCTACTGGAACCTTAAACCCTTTATTAGATCCATATGGAAAATATGTTTTAAGCATATATGCAAAGGCTATTAATGATAACACATCAATAGACATGGGAATAATGGATAAGAATAGTAATAATAAAAGACATAGCAGTTTTACATTAGATGCGGACTGGCAAAGAGTTGATTTTGAATTTAAGGTTCTTGATGATACATCGATAGCAGATCAAATTTATGTAAGCTCAAACAATGGTGACATTTATTTTGATGACATTACAGTCACAAAAATTGAAACGTTAACAAGTAATATTACGGAACAAGTTATACAGCAGGCACATACTGACCCCCAATGGACAACAAACAATGATAGCTCTTATGGGCCACAAGTTACTTCCGTATCTCTTAAACTTGACCCTGAGTATATATGTGATTATGAAGTAATTGTTGATGGGAAAAGCTACGGAACAGGCACACGCTATGAGACCACTGAAGAAGGAATACAGAAGATAAATTTTACTGAATATAATGCTGGACAGACTTTCGATATAGGTTCTCGCGTTCAAATTAATGCTATATATAAGAATGACTCCACAGTAAAAGCAATAGTAGCTTTGTGGTACAGTCAAAAAAATATAGATGTACAAGGTTGGGAAAGGCTTAATATGAATGCTACAATAACGTTTACTGAAATTGGTGATGATGGTGATCCAGAACCATACGGTTGGATTAAATTCTATTCTAGTGTGGTATCAGATACAACAGCAAATGAAGTTACCTTATGGTCAGATGAAAGTAAAGATACTTTGAAAACAAAAACAGTCAACATTTTAGATTTTTATGCACCTAATAATGGCTTTACTTTTTATGGTGATGTGATGGAGAGTGATGGTAGGGGGAACGCAGATGATAGACTTGCAGATCCAAAGTATCCAGGGGTAGCTGATCCAACAGATACTAGTGTTACTCTTTATGGACCAGATTCTGAAAATGATTATATTACTATTCAGTTTTCCGTGACTTATCCGTAATATAATATTTAAAGTCTCAAAAACCTCTGTTTTTGAGACTTTTTTATGTGTTCCATATGATATTGTAATACTACTGTTTTATCAGTCTCAGAACTTATCTTAAAATCAAAATCTCATTATTTTTTAACTTGATGAGTTATAAGACAAAGCGAGATGAAGAAAATCTAGCTCGTTTCATGTTGAAAGTTGCTTAGCGTATACTTTTGTTAAAATGTGGGCAGCAAGCCATTATATATTTGTTATTTCCTGTTGCAGAGTCCTTATTATAAGGATTCTTTTTTTTTGCATTAAATTTCTACAAACAAAAAAGATAAGATCGGAGAATTCGATCTTATCTCTAGCACAAGGAGTAAACAAAAGTGATAACCATCATAATTTTATTATAATTTAATTTTTGTTAATTTTGAATATTAACACCATAATTAACAAGTATATTTATATTGAGAAATTTATTACAAATTTAGTTATAAATGTTTTTAAAAACGAATGTAAACTTTTATTTCCCCTTAAACATTGACTTTTATCTAATTTCATTGCTATCATAAAAAAAGACAAAAAAGTATACATTCAAATCATTGAAAATAAAGGGATTGAAAAACAGATGGATAAAAAGAAACATTTAATTGATGTACAACCAATTCGGAGCATAGAACAGCTTAATGATATGAAATGGTCGCTCAAACGTCATTGTTCAGATCGTGATTACATTTTATTTCTAATCGGTATTAATACGGGGTTACGTGTAAGTGATTTACTTAAAATGGAAACGAGTGAAATTTTAAAACTGAAGCGAAAAAAACGAAAAGAATTTAAAGTAAAAGAAGGAAAGACAAAAAAGGAACGTATCATAAATATTACATCTATTTTTGAGGAAGTATTGCCATACGCTGAAGATCTAAAAAGTACCTGGTTATTTCCTTCCCGAAAAGGTGATAAACCTATCAGTAAAATTCAAGCCTATCGACAGTTACAAAAAGCCGGGGATTTTGCCGGAGTCGAATCTTTAGGCACTCATACCATGCGTAAAACGTTTGGGTATTGGTTTTACAAGCAGACAAAGGATATTGCTATGCTACAAGAAATATTGAATCATAGTACACCACAAATTACACTAAGATACATTGGAATTAATAAAGAAGAAAAAGATAATGTACTTGATACATTTCGCATCTAATTTATTTTAGATTCTTTTTGGTTTGTCGGAAATATAATGACTGAGTTTTTGATTTGAAATAAAGTCGTATTGCTTCATCTTTTTTTAGTGCTTAGATACAATGTTTATAGAAAAATTTGGTACAATTGTATTATATATTTTTTAGTATTAATGAAGAAGAAGTGGGGCGAGATAGTTGGGAGTAAAAATAGCAATATTAATTGGGGTAAGCGAATATAAAAATATTAGTAATTTAGATGCATGCTTATGTGATATTGAGGTAATGCATGAACTACTTAAGCAAACAAATGAATATAGTGAAATTTTATTTATTAACAAGAATTTGAATAGTAATCAAGTAAAAGACCAAGTTGTAGAGTTTGTAAAAAAATATGAAAATCCTGAAGAAGAAATCGATCAGGTATTTTTCTATTTTACTGGACATGGTAAGACAAACTCATCTGATGTTCATTTCTTGTTATCAGATTATGAGTCCACAAAGTTAAAGGCTACTTCTTTACAAAATTCAGAGGTAGATAGTTATTTACGATTGTTAAGTCCTAAATTAGCTGTAAAGGTCATTGATGCATGCTATTCAGGTGCTACATATATTAAAGACGATGAACAACTTGTAGAAAAAACTTTAAAGGAATCTGCACGGACAAAAGAATTGAAAGACTGTTATTTTATGTTTTCGTCTCAAAATAATGAACCGTCTCTTGCACAAAGGTTAAGTTATTTTACAGAAAGTTTTGTCCAAGCAATTCTTGATCAAGATGCTGGGACTACAATTAGATTTAAGAATATTACAGACAGAATATCTGATACATTTAGTTCAATATATAAAGACGAGCAAACTCCTAAGTTTGTTTTTCAAGCTGATCTTACAGAGGACTTTTGTGCAGTAACAACTGAGTTAAAGGAACAAGTTGAAAAAAAATTAGAGGATATCGGGGCAGTTACTTCAGAAGCTGTAGTAGAAGAAAAAGAAGAATTTTCTTTAATCGAAATGGTTAAAAAAGAAGCAGAAGATTACTGTACAGATTTTTCGGAAATCATAAATGCTGTTGATATAATAGGGGATAAGTTTGAAAAGTTTACACTACCAACTCACATAGCTGACCTCTATGAGTTATCAGTTAATAAGGGTTGTATAAATAGGGGGATTCCTTTAAGTAATATTGATAAATATAAATCTGTACTCAATTTACTTAAAGAAAAACAAAATGATTATTTTGTTAATGTAATATATGAAGAGGAAGAAGAATCTACAAATCCTTATAGCATCGCTTCACTATATCCATCATTTGGAAGAAAAAAAGAAAAGAAACCTATAGATTTAGAAGTGCTATCTGGGGAAATTCCCTTTGATTATATCTCTATTGAAATTAAGGCGAAGTATCCTAGTCTTAAATCTTATAAATTTGCGTTATTAATTTTCCTGTCACGTATGAATTTCCTGATTATGAATTCTGTTGCGCCATATAAGGAAATTGCATGGAATCAATTTGCAACAGAAGAAGAAGAAATGAAATGGGTATACAGGGAAATTAAAATTAAAGACACTCAAAATTTGACAATCACTACTGAAAAAATCTTAGGTCAGTGTACGAATATTATACTTGATGAACTAGGCACAAAGTTTGAAATACAGGGTAAAGAAACAGAACGTAATTTGATTAAAACACAATAATAAAATTCAGCGAAAAGAAATGAGTATATTAGACTATAAAAAAGAGTCCTAATAATAAAGGACTCTTTTTTTATGGTTATTTGATATTATCAAGGTTTTTAATTCACACTCGCTTTTCAATCAGTTGAATTTGAAAAATGTCACTGTCATTAATATCAAGCACCTTCATTTCTTCTTTAAACGAACGCCAAGGTTCCACTTTAATGGATTTTATACTTTTATCCCGCAAAGTATATTCTCTTATATAATATGAATTGTGTTTTTTATTCTTCTTCAAATAACCTTCCTCCGTTATTATTAATTGATGTAATCATAATATCTTTTTAACGAAAGCTTAGATTTAAAACCTACCTGTTTTATAATTTCTCCCTCTAAAACTTCATTTTCGATTAGCCGTAAGATGAATGTATTCCGTAGATGTTGTGCTGAAATTCCTTTTCTTAATTTCGCTCTTTCAACTTCAAGTCGAATCATTTTTTGAACAGCAATTTCTGTTAAGGCTTTTGGAGCATCGTTTTCATATGACCAATGATAAGTTTTTCGAGTAAAATCAAATGCAACGAATAGTGGATCATTGCTATGATATTTGGGACGAACAGGTTCCGGAATAGTTTTATAATAGTTAAATAATATCTTTTTATCATCTTCAGTTAAAAGAACCGTTCTCTCTATACCCACTATTCCTGGTACTAAGATCGTATTTTTTTCAAAATGGACGTGCTTCATCTGTAAACCTACAAGTTCTTGTAAGGACAATCCATTATTAATGAGTAAGTGCACAACAGCAATGTTACGCTCCATAAGTACTGGGCGAACGGATCGTTGTTTTTCTGTTAATCCTTCTAATGAGGTTAAAATGTACTTTAACCTTTTTTCTTCCGCTTTAGAAATAAAGTCTTCATCACGTAACGCACGATTAGGCTGAACTACAAGATTCATATCTTCCATTGGATTGGGTATGTCTAAATATTGATAAAGTCTACTTAAAACAATATAAACACGATGTATCGTTTTATCCGAGTAATTTCGTTGCTTCTTTAAATCATTAAAATACTCTTCATAATCCTCTGTATTAATTGTCATCCATATATTGTGGAATGGAAGCTTTTTAGATTTTTGCAACCACTGACCAAAATCTTCAATATCATAGGCATAGCGTTTAATTGTAGAAGGTTTTCTTCCTTTATCTAATAAGAAAGAAGAAAAATACTGTACTGTATCTTGGAACTCTTTTGTTGGCATAACCTTATCATCCTAATTTTTTCTTTTAGTATATCAAATTTAAAATAACTTAAAGTATTGTGACTTTACCCATAAAGTTGCGCTAAAGGAAGCATATCCTTGCCGGAAATTACATGTTTTTGGGTGTAACTTTAGGAGATAATTTGCGTAGTTTTCAAATGATAAATTGCACATAAAACAGCTTTATTTTGGATGAAAAATACTTCATCGAACGAAAAAATAAGATAAAGTTGTTAAAAAATCTGACTTGAAGAAAAAACTCTAGACATTTATCCAAAAATAACATTTATAGCATGCTATTGACTAAACGTTACTTTAATCCAAAAAAATTAGCATATAATGACTAGTATGTTTTACAAACTAGTCATTATATGCTACAGTGTTTTTAACTAGTATGTTTTACAAACTAGTTAATGAACGATACCGCATTTCTAACTAATATGTATTACAAATTAGCGAGGTGAGTAAATGAAAGAAACACAACTACTAAAGGGGGTACTTGAAGGTTGCGTGCTATCTATTATTAAACAACAACAAGTATACGGTTATGAACTTGTACAAATAATGCGTGATTATGGGTTTACAACAATAGTAGGTGGAACGATTTATCCTCTACTGCAAAAGTTAGAAAAACAAGGGTTAATTAAAAGTAAGGAGCTCACTTCACCTGATGGACCAAATAGGAAATACTTCTTTATTACACATGAAGGAGAAGAACAACTAGAGGGTTTTGAAGAACAATGGGGTTCATTGATTGTAAAAGTGAATCGGATTTTGACAAAAGTGGAGAGTGAATCGGATGAAAAATAATACCGCTAAACAATTAGTGGAGCAAAATAACAAGCTTAGAGAACAGCTATTCCCAGAAAATAAAATATATTATGAAGATATTTTACTGTATATGCGTACATTTGGTTTTTTCTATGAAGAATTAGAAACAGAACAACATTTAATGGTGATATTACAAGATATTTTAGAAGCACAAAAACATGGTGAATCGGCAGAAGAGTATTTAGGTAAAAATCCAAAAGAGGTTGTCGATCAACTGACACAGCAATTTGATAAACCTTCATGGAAATCGATTTTTAAAATTAGTGGTTTAATTTTTTTAATTAGTATGTTTTACGATATTGTAGGTAGTTTTACAGCCCCATCATTACAAATAAATGGATTGGTTATATTGTTGAATGGAATATTCTCCGTTGCATTCGTTTATGGTGTTTTTAAATTATTACACCTGAGTATTTATATGAAAACGCAATTACCAAGGTTAATTAAATTTTTCGTAGTATGGATAATAGCAATGATTCCGTTTGGGGTATTTATCCTCATTCGACTTTTTACACCAAAACAAGGAATTTTAAAAATTGGTACCCCATTTGATTGGATTGCCATTCTTGTTATTTTAATCGTGTCTATCGTTTATGTTATATTCAAGAAGAAACGTGAATTCTTTGGGGGTCTTACTTATGTTGTCGCTTTAGGAATATTCGGTTTATTGTTAAGGATACCACAAACGAAAGAATTAGTTCAGGGTGGTAAAAACCAAACTTTTGTCATTCTTTGCATTATTTTTCCTATTGCGCTCTACGCACTAGTCGAATGGTTACTATTTCGAAAAATGGAAGATGAAAATTAGTTATGAATAAATAGTGCTTACAATACAGAGGTATCATTTTAACACTCTTTAAATGAACGATAATACTTCAAATCGTAACATCCATATAAAAGATAATCCCCGCATTTTTCTCAAATATTTTTAAAAGTGCAGGGATTTTTTTATTAAAAAATCAACATTTTTAGTTTTGATTAAACTGTATTGTCAATTAATATCTTCCTCGAGTTCTTTTTGAATACGATAAACCGTTGGTCTGGTCACGCCGTTTTTTTCAGCAATCTTCTTTATAGGTAATCCTGAATTTAACATTTGTACGATTTGATAATAGACAGCTTGTTTTTGCGGATCTCGCGCACCTGGCCCATAAAGGGTTGGTCGCCCTTTATAAACCCCTTTTTCTTTCGCGATTTTTATTCCTTGTGCCTGTCGTCGTTTACTTTCTGTTCGTTCTTTTTCCGCAAACATAGCCAAGAGTTGAAGAATTAAATCTTTGACAAAACGGTCTAATAGCGGATCACCTAGGGGCTCACTTAATATAGGCATACTTGTAACAAGTAAACCGATTTTTTCTTGCTTCAGATAATTTATTGTACGAATGATTTCATTATAATCACGTCCTAATCGATCAATTGCTTCTACCATTAAAAAATCGCCTTCTCGTACAAAATCTAAAGCTCTTTTAAATTCTACACGATTCATAAAATCCGCTCCGGATTTTTTCTCTACAAATATTTTTTCCACACCGTGATTTTTAAATTCTACAATTTGTCGATCTAAGTTTTGATCCATAGAACTGACTCTCGCATAAGCAACTTTCACTCTCAAAAACCCTCCAGTTTTCCACCATTTATTTTACACCCTAATTTTACACTTAAAACATCCGTTTCTCAATATATGACCCGTGTAAAATTAGGGTACACCCAAAATAGACACATAACAAAGTATATGAAATAATTGTGTTACATTTTATGGAAAGGAGAACAAATAAATGGACAAAGAACATTATCACTCATTAACACAATGTACAGAACAACAATTGGAAGATGCATACAAAAAATATAAAATTATTTTTCCTTATTTAGAAAATGAAAAAACTGTTCAACAAATCAGTGAAGAGACAAAATTATCAATTCGTATCATTCAATATTGGATTTGCAAATTCAAAGAAAATGGTTTATTGGGTCTTGTCAGAAAAGAACGTTCTGATTGTAGGAAATTTAAAATACCTGACTTAGTTCAACAGCAGATTCAAAAAATTCATCTTGAAAATAAAAACATTTCTATTTCTTCTATTCATCGAAGAATAAAAAAGTGGTGTGAAGAAAATGAACTTGCTGAACCTAGTTATTATCAAGTTTGGAGTTTCATAAGGAACATCCCTAAGAACTTAATTGAATTAGCTCATTACGGAAGAAAACATTATGAGAATAAATATGATTTAGTTTATTTGCGTGAAGCTAAACATCCTAATGAATTCTGGCAAGCAGACCACACTATGTTAGATATAGAAATTTTGAATGCAAAAGGTCAACCAGAAAGACCATGGTTAACTGTAATACTAGATGATTATAGTAGAGCAATTGCGGGATTTTACATCGATTTTGGTGCACCAGATACTATTCGAACTGCTTTAACACTACGTCAGGCAATTTGGAGAAAAGGAGATAAAAATTGGCCGATTTGTGGTATACCTGAAACATTTTATACAGATCACGGAAGTGATTATACATCTCAACATATGGAACAAATCTCAGCGGATTTAAAAATGGTACTGTCATTTTCACGGGTAGGGGTTCCTAGAGGACGCGGAAAAATAGAGCGATTCTTTCGAACTGTTAATACGATGTTTCTTCAAGATTTACCAGGATATATAAAGAATCATACATCACAAAAATTAATGACATTAGATGAATTAATAGAGCAATTCCACCAATTTGTTTTAAATGCTTACCATTATAGGATTCATGGGACAACAAATAAACGTCCAATTGAAATGTGGAATGAATCTGGATTTCTTCCTAATATGCCTGAAAGCTTGCAGTCTTTAGATTTACTTTTGTTGTCATCGGCTAAGCCACGTAAAATCCATTCAGATGGTATCCATTTTCTTGGATTAAAGTATATGCATACAAACCTTTCAGCGTTTGTTGGTGAAGATGTAATTGTTCGATACGATCCAAGAGATATTGCTGAGATTCGTGTTTTTTATAAAGGTACCTATCTATGTACTGCAATATCTTCTACAGTTGATGGGTATTCAATAGGCTTGAAAGAACTTCAAGCTGCAAGAAATAAACAACGCAGAAAATTAAAAAATAGCGTTATTATCACAACAAAATCGGTTGTTGAGCATTTAAAGGTTGAAAAAGACGCATCAGAAAAAGTGAAACAAGTTAAGCCTATCACTTCAAAACTTAAGAGGTATAAAAATGAATAAACAGAGCCACTTCATTGAAACCAAAGAATATAAAAAATTCGCTGAATTTAAATATATCGGTATCTGTCATGGATTACCCGGTGTGGGAAAAACAATTTCAGCTCGTCAATATGCTAATTGGGATTATACCCATTCTAAGATTAACGCATTTTCTGTTTACAGTGACCAAGGGAAAAATGTAAAAGATGATACGATTTTAAAAAGTAATACTGTTTTTCATACCGCTCCATCTGTCCGACCTTCAAGGTTATATGACATGATTAAGCACACATGCTTCAACCTTCAAATGTCTAAAGATGGTTATCTAGCGATAAGAGATAACTATGAAAATAATTGGACAAGTTCATTTAAAAAAGCAGATGAGTTTAGTACGATCGATCTCATTATCATTGATGAGATCGATCGTTTAAAGTTTCCGACACTTGAAATTCTTAGAGATATCTATGACCAGCACAACGTAGGTATGGTGTTTATTGGTATGCCAGGAATTGAAAAAAGATTATCACGTTATCCTCAGCTTTACTCCAGAGTCGGTTTTATTCATGAATTTAAAAAATTAACTCCAACAGAAATGAAACATATCTTAACATATAAGTGGGAGAAATTAGGGAACAAACTACAATATGAGAATTTTGAAGATTATGAAGCAGTGAATACTATTATAAAGATGAGTCGAGGGAATTTCCGATTACTTGAACGATTATTCTCTCAAATTGAAAGAATAATGACAATCAATCATTTAGACAAAATCACTACAGAAGTCGTTGATGTAGCAAGAGATTCTTTAGTAATTGGAGGAAATGAATGAATAACCAGAAAAATAAATTTACAATTATTAGTTTGAAATAAGTTTAATTAGAAATATTTTGCACATTTTTATTTGGTACGAAGTAAAAAGAATCCATTTTAAAAATTTTATTAAAATGGATTCTTTTACGCTACACCTAGACATATTAAAAAAAGTTTGATTATGCAACTCTATCAATTATTCAAAAAATTTCAACTTCAACAAATGCTTATTTAAATTGTATTTTTCTGATGACATCGATCACACAAAATTTCTTTCGCATTTTTTACTAATACCTTATCTAATACCCCAACTGGCATTCTTGATTTAGTTGGGTGATTTAATCGAACAATAAATTCTTCTCCTTCACCTATTTCTTTAGAACAAATAGAACAAATAAGTTTTGCTTCTTTGAAAAATGATAACAACTTTATCACCGCCCTCTATTCATCTTGTAAATCCTGTCTTTGCTTCAATCTTAGTCGATATACATAATACATCGGTATAAAACCACATATAAGTAGAATGCTTCCTAATAATAGGCCGTCTTTCCAGCCATAGTTTGGTGTAATAGAAATAAGGTAGGCAATAAACACTACAATAACAGCTAATACTACCAGCCGAATAATAAATGATTTCTGAGGGTTTATTATTGCCCTTTCTTGTTCTACACTAATATTCATTGATAAATAGGCAGATACGATTGATGTTAAAATAAATACCATCCAAAGAGGGTTCTCGTGCATTCTATCAAGTCCCCCCTGAAAAAAGTCATAACCAAGAATGGATAAGATTCCTATGGTCTGAACAATATACGTGATTTTAATATTTTTTAAGTTCCTTAAAATGAGTCTTTCATCTGTAATTTTCTTCATTTAAAATCCTCCCGATCCAACCAAAATATCTCATCTAATTTTGCATTTACGGCATAACAAATTTGTAAACATAACTTTAGTGACGGGTTATATTTACCTTTTTCAATAAGACTTACAGTTTGTCTTGTAATTCCAACAACATCAGCAAGCTGTTGTTGTGTCAAATCTGCTTTTACACGAGCAATTTTCACGTCGTTTTTCATATCATACCTCCACAAACAATTGTAACTTATATATTGCGTTATGTAAAATATAAATTGCATTAATGTTTAAAAACAGTTCTGTGTTCTAAGATGTTTTTTAGTCCCCAAAAAATACCTTAGCTCTTATAAAATCCATTAAAAATAAATATCCCTTAAGATACTAAATCCAAAGGGATAAAACAGTACAATTTCTTATAACCAGCTACGCTTAAACTTTATTTCGAATCCATAGTAATTTTGCAGAGTTTTCTATTGGTCTATATGCAATTTATTGCTTAAAAACTATGCAATTTATCTCCTAAAGTTACAGGAAATGATTTCTTCTCAATAGGGTACACTCTATCGAGAGGGTAAATATGCAATTATGCATATTTATATTTTTTTATTTTAATAGAAATTAAACCTAATATATAATTAAAAGGTTTTTACGAATTGATAAGGAGATGCGAGTATGAAGAAAATCATAGGACTTATATTATCATTATTTTAATTACTTTCTACCTATGCACCAATGTTTACAGAGGAAGTCGAAGTTTTAAATCAAATAGGCCGCGTCAAAGAGAAAGGAGACTGGTATTATTATGGATCTCGTCAACATAATGCGAATTTTACACTAAGGGATTTTCAAATTAAAAAACTTGGTTTTACTGTATATTAAGAAGGTTCTATAAACGGGCTACTACATTTAAAAAATGAAACATCTTATGCATTAATTATTGTTTAGACAGAATGACTTAGGTTGTCCTTATGCGAAATATCAGTATGAATAGAAATTTGATAATTATATAAAATGCCGTAAATGAAGGATAAAATAAGTGCTAATTTTGCAATTATATTTTTAAAAATTGAATAGGAGATCTATTATGAATACAATTAAGAAATTATTTTTAAGTTCTGTGATATGTATTTTATTATTCAGTACAGTAGGAACAGCGTATGCAGAACAAAATGCTCAAGCAAATTCATCATCTTTTATTGACGTTCCTAAAACCCACTGGGCATATAAAGAAATGATGTATATGGCTGAGAATAAGATTATAACAGGATACGGAAATGGATATTTCGGTGCTACGGATCCTATTATTCGCGAACATCTTGCTGCTTTCTTGTATCGATATTTAAATCCGCAAGATAGTACAAATAATCCATTTGTTGATATTGGTGACAGCAATTTTAAAAAGGAAATTTTGGCACTTACTGCACGGGGTATATTTAGCGTAAATGTAGAGAAACAATTCAATCCGAAAAATAATATGACGCGCGCTGAAATGGCTACAGTGCTTGTCAGAACATTCGATTTAAAACCGCAAGGGAACTTTGAATTTAAGGATATGAAAGGTCACTGGGCCAACGAATATGTCAAAATATTAGCTGGGAATAAAATAACTAGTGGTACTGGGGACGGCAATTTTAATCCAAATGGAATTGTAACAAGAGAGCAATTCTCTATGTTCTTATATAGGACAATTATGGCAACATCAGGTATAAAAAATAATGACGCGGTTGGCTGGGTTGTAGATGGAGAAAAGAAATACTATTATGACAAACCAGGTGTGAAACATACTGGATTGTTGCGTTCAGGGGATGATACATATCTCTTCGATAAAAATGGTAATCTAGCTTCGGGATGGAATACTGTAAACGGAAAAGACTACTATTTTGATAAGGTAAGCGGAGCTGCACAAAAAGGATGGTTCTCTCAAACTACCCATTGGTATTATGCAGACAATAACGGTGCTATTCAAAAAGGCGATGTAACCTACAAGGGAAAACAATTCAAATTTGATAGAACAGGTAAAATGGTAAAAGGGTGGATAACAATCCAATCCCTCGACCAAAATATCTACAAATCCAGAACAGTTGTAAGAGGATTTGACCCGATAAAAGTTAGAAATGATGAAATTCTTGAAGTAGTAGGAGAAGACGGTCCTCTATGGTTTAAGGTGAACTACAATGGTCAAACATACGTTGTGCAAAAATTATTTGCAGTCGTGTTTGACCAATCCTTATCTAATAAAATAGATACGATTCGTCAAGATATTGACGATTTAAAAACGAGTGCTGAGTTAGTAAAGAAATATTCCGAACGCTATAAAAAAGCAAAAGAAACTAAAAATTATGATGCAGCTTTAGTTGAGTCAAGTGAACTCGCACAAAGTGTCTCTCAATTTCTAACGACACTAAAAAAATCTGAATTGCAGAATACTGTAGATAAGATTTATGAAAAAGAAGCTGATCCAGCTGTAAGAGAAAAATACAATTCTACTATCGCAACTTTAGAGATGATGAATGAGGATTTTGGGAAAATCCATAAATTAATGCTACTAAAAGATAGCATTATGGTTTTAGATAAAGCAAATCAGGATTCAGGTAATATTATTCAACAAATTCAAGAAGGGAAATATTTGGTACAGCAGGATAAAGTTAGCCTTCAAAACTATGTTAATAGTATGGTGGGTTATAAGGATAGTATGAATTCGTATAAAAAGCAATTAATTGAGTGGTCTGTTGATGCTACAGAGGCACTTGTAGATGGCTATGCCATGTGGCTCGACGAATTCTATCTTTACTTTTTTTCTATAAATGATCAAATTATAACTCCAACAGAAAAATGGGTTGGTACATTACCAAAAGGTGAAATAGAAAAATTTGCTGATGGTGTCCGGGACTATGGACAACAACTTACCGCTATGCAGGAAGGATTTAAAAGTAGACTACCTGAATATAAACAAATGGCTAATGATTTACGCGTGGTAAATCAAAGTTTTATAAAATTTGGTAATTCTATACAAAAAGCTGGGGCATCACTTCATAAACAAGCCGTAATGGCTGATGGACTAATTAATAGTGTCTCAACGCATGTTGCAGAAGCTCAACAAGCATTTCCAACACTACATACAGATATAATGTCTGGATTAGATGCTGCTAATAACATGATGGACTCTGCTAATAAGATTTCAGGCTACAAAATAGATACGTCTAATGTTGTTAAAAATGTTGGTAATATGGATGGGTTAACAACCCGCCTTAAAGATTTTGGTGTACCACCTGAAAAAATGAAAGAATATCTGGAAGAACAAAAGCGAACGAATGAATTAGGATCTATGGCGCTTGATTTTATTCCAGTTGTTGGACAAATTAAACAAGGTTTACAAATTTATAATGGAAGAGAATTTTTCACAGAGAGAAAATATGAGCCGAATGATTATGTATGGGGAACTGTTTCTACAGTTGTAGGTGGCACTCCTAAAGTTATTGGTCGTGTGTTTGGTAAATATGGAGAACTAGAACAAAAAGCGAAGGATTTAGGAAAAGTATCAAAGGTAACAGAAGAGATTGGATGGAGTATGCCAAGAGGTGGCGGCGTCATTGATGGGCGTAAGTACTCTGAACATGCGCTTGAAAGGATGGCACCTGATACAGTTCAAGTTCGAGCGGAGCTTACAAAACGAGCACGTGAGCGAGCAGAAAGAAAAGGGTATACATTCGGATCAGACAAATACATGGAAGAATTAAAAAAAGTTGATCCTCGGGGAATGACTCCAAATGTAGTTGAAGATATTATAAAAACGGGCACTCGCAAACCAGGAGACAATCCTGGTACTTGGAAATACGTTAGAGACGAAGGCTACGTAGTTATAAATGATAAAGGTGATGTTATCACAGTTGTTCCCGCAAAGAAAAAAGAATAGAATGAATAGCATAGTAAGTAATCTATGACAAAAAGGTTGAGGAATATTGGATATTAAACATGATAAGTATGAGTTATTAGAAATTTTTGAAAGTGAGCCGGAAGATTACTATATTCCAGGTGCGGGTGCGTATCGATATAGTAAAATTGATACACTTGGATTTGAACTGGTTATGAATATGTTCTATTATGATGCAACAGTTGAATTGATAATGCTATACGAAGACAAACGTATCATAGAAACCAAGATGGAATCGGTGAAAGAGATATATACTCGTAATGATTCACTATACATTCTAGGTACAGAAGAAAAGAAAAAAATCAAAGTAAAATTCAAACCATATTTTACAGTTACAATAAATGAGTTTTAAAAACTTAAAATCAATGATTGTAAATATTCTGAGCATGCTTTAGAAAAAATGGCTCCGGATACAATACAAGTTCGCGCTGAATTAGAGGCACATTCCAAAAATAGAGGGGTACACAGAAATTTAAAAATTTGTTAATCCTAGAGGTATCACACCTTCTGTAGTAGATTTTCTGTGCCTTTCCATCGGAAAATCAAGACTAATATAAAAAATGAGTAGAAAAAACAAGGCTTTTACTTCGTGGATATGACTACAAAGTAAGAGCCTTGTTTCATTATATTTGTTCATACAGTTTTCCTTGTAGTCTTCTGTTTTCATCCTTCAATAGCTTATTCTTTATCAATTTTTCGAACAGCTTAGATTTGTTTCTCGTTTAGATAAATATTCTTTTCTTCTAACGCTCTAAAATAAAATGAATCAATTTCATTATCAGGGGTAAACACAGCATCTCCGAGTGAAGTAGATATTTTATAATTTTCTAATTATTCATCAGGGTATCGAGGTAATGATAGAATTCTTTATTCTAATGATGGATTAGTGTATAAAACTTCTGATCATTATAAAACGTTTACCGAAATAAAATAGGAAATAGAGGGATTAAATTTATGAATATAGTAAAATTGGATGGAAGAACATTTACTAGTAAAGAAGTATTGCACCAAACATTAAAAAAACAATTAGATTTCCCTAGTTTTTATGGGGAAAATGCAGATGCTTTGTGGGACTGTTTAACTGGATTTATAGGTCTTCCTATAACAATAGAATGGGAATTTTTCGAGAGTACTCAAAAAATGTTAGGACCTTATGCGGATTTAATTTTAAAAATATTTCAAGATGCACAAAATGAAATGCCAGGTAAGTTCTATATTGTTGTAAAATAATTAAAAGGATCTTAGGTGAAAATAAAAACCGTGGAAATATTTAATTTCTACGGTTTTTATTGTATCAATTAGATTTTCTTTCATAGTGGCCCCTCATACCTCGAATCGTTGCCGTACCCCTACTGGGGTACCGCCAGCATTTCGGAAAAAAACCATGCTAAGAGTATGCAAGATTTTATGCGAAAAATAGGGAGACATAGGGAAGCCAAAAGGCACTCCAGAATAGGAATGTATAAAAAGATGCATAGGGTCATAGAAAAAGAAAAAGGCGAATCCCTTGTGAGAGTAAGGGGACGTCTTTTTCTTTGCTATCGATAATGAGACGGTATGTTAACTTCACGTGTATATGTTATACATCAAAACTTCTCATCCAGCGTTCCCCCACATGATACAATTAAGAAAAGGAGGAGAACTTCAAAATGATTTTAGAAGCAGTCATGTTGCAAGTAAAGGACGGTATGGAGACGGTGTATGAATCGGTATTTAAGCAAGCATCCTCAATCATCTCTTCCATGCCAGGATACATAAATCATGAATTACAACGCTGTATGGAGCAGAAAGGAAAATATTTGCTCCTTGTGCAATGGGAAACTTTAGAAGATCACACGATAGGATTTCGTCAATCTGAACAATATCAAGAGTGGAAAGCATTATTGCATCACTTTTATGATCCATTTCCAACAGTTGAACACTTTAAGTCTGTAGAGTTATCACGAAACTGAACTTGACCGTCTATTAATACTTGAAAAGTAACTTCTAATAACGATAATTATGTAAATAAGCTGTCCATATGGACAGCTTATTGTATTTTTTGCTTAGCGTGTTTTTTTTCCGAAATGCTGGCGGTTCCCTTACTAGTATTCTTGCATTTAAATTATTTTTAATATATTATATTTATATGGTTATATAGAGATGGACGTATACAAAAAAGATTTTACCAAAATGTAATATAACTTATGCTTGTCTTTTTAATATGTATCTAGTAAAAATACATTTTTTATCAATACAATTATGTTTTCAATATAAATGGTAGCTTTTAAATGGAAGTTTATTTACTTTCAATGATAGGAGTTACTGGTTCTAGAACATAGAGGAACAAGGCACCATACAGAGTCATCTGAGGAACCTAAGAAGTATTGTATGCAGTTTGTTCATCTCAAGTACAACAAGAAAGCCTTACCTCTCTAGGCAAGACTCCACTAGTGTAGTTGTATAATTTTTACATGGCAAATAAGAAACAGAAAACATATAACACCAAGTAGCAGAACCCTACCATTCCGCCTACAGCTAATACCTGTTTAACCCAACTCTTAAATTTTAGATTACTGTAAATCTCTTGTACTCTTTCCATATTTCCTCCTATTAAGAAGAACCTTTAAAGACTCTCACCTTGCTATGGTACCATTAAAGAATCACGAATAGAGGTCTAATTTTTGTCTAAACGTATAAATATGCAATATTGCATACAGAAATGTATTGTTACAAATGTAAACGATTACTATAATAAGGGTATAAAGATTAATCACATCCTAGTACTAACAAAAGAGGAGGAAATAATATGGAAATCGCAATGGCAGTTTTAAAATTTATAGGTGGAGCAATCCCATTAGTTCAAGAACTTCTAAAAGCATTTATGTAAATTCACTATTTAGCAATTATTTATAAAAATTATAATACAAATGATCTGTATATCAAAGATGAATTGATATACAGATCATTTGTGTGAGTAAAGTCCCTTTAACATTATTAATATGCAATATTACATATAAAAATGTATTGATAGAATTGTAAGCGCTTACTACAATGAGAGTATAAAGATAAATCACATCTTAGCAACAACAAAAGGGGCGGAAATAATATGATAATTTTAAAATTTATAGGTGGAGTACTCCCATTAATTCAAGAACTTTTAAAAGCATTTATGTAAGTTCATTATTTAGCAATTATTTACAAATAATTATTATACCTTAATACGAAAAAAGGAAGAAGTTGATTTTTGTGAAGACTACAAGAAATACAAAAGGAAAAAAATTACTAGCAAGTTTATTAATTAGCTTTTGCACTATTAATTATTCATCTATTTCATTAGCGGAAACACCTAAAAGTAATTCAGCTAATGCACCCAAACAAGCTATTGGCATTGATACTGGCATAGCAAATTTAAAGTATAACAATCAAGAGATTTTAGCAGTAAATGGGGATAAAGTAGAGAGTTTTGTTCCGAAAGAAAGTACAAATTCAAATGGTAAATTTGTAGTAGTGGAACGTGAGAAAAAATCACTTACAACTTCACCTGTGGATATTTCAATTATTGATTCTGTGGCTAATCGTACGTATCCAGGAGCAGTACAACTTGCAAATAAAGCTTTTGCAGATAATCAACCTAGTTTATTAGTGGCTAAGAGAAAACCTTTAAATATTAGTATAGACTTACCTGGAATGAGGAAAGAAAATATGATATCTGTCCAGAATCCGACATATGGTAATGTGTCTGGAGCAGTAGATGATTTAGTATCTACTTGGAATGAGAAGTATGCATCAACACATTCGTTACCTGCAAGAATGCAGTATACAGAATCTATGGTGTATAGTAAATCACAAATCGCAAGTGCTCTTAATGTCAACGCTAAATATCTTGATAACAGTCTAAACATTGACTTTAATGCCGTTGCAAATGGAGAGAAAAAAGTGATGATTGCGGCATATAAGCAAATATTTTATACCGTAAGTGCTGAACTACCTAACAATCCATCTGATCTTTTTGATAACAGTGTTACGTTTGATGAGTTGACTCGTAAAGGGGTAAGTAATACGACTCCGCCTGTTATGGTGTCAAATGTAGCTTATGGTAGAACCGTTTATGTAAAATTAGAAACATCATCTAAAAGTAAAGATGTACAATCTGCTTTTAAAGCTCTAATTAAGGGTCAAGGCGTTGAAGCGAGTGGACAGTACAAAGATATTTTTGAAGAAAGTACCTTTACCGCTGTAGTATTAGGCGGAGATGCGAAAGAGCATAACAAGGTTGTTACTAAAGATTTCAATGAAATCCGAAATATCATTAAAGATAATGCTGAATTAAGTTTTAAAAATCCAGCATACCCAATTTCATATACAAGCACTTTCTTAAAAGATAATGCAACTGCTGCTGTTCATAACAATACAGATTATATTGAGACGACAACTACAGAATATTCAAGTGCTAAAATGACACTTGATCATTACGGTGCTTACGTTGCTCAATTTGATGTATCTTGGGATGAATTCACATTTGATCAAAATGGGAAAGAAGTACTAACACATAAAACTTGGGAAGGAAACAACCAAGATAAAACGGCTCATTACTCTACAGTAATACCACTTCCACCGAATTCAAAAAATGTAAAAGTCGTAGCGAGAGAATGTACAGGTCTTGCATGGGAATGGTGGAGAACAATTATTAATGAACAAAATGTTCCAGTAACAAATGAAATAAAAGTTTCAATTGGAGGAACAACTTTATACCCAACTGCTAATATTAGTCATTAGGTAGAAGTGAAGCACCCTGTTTACAGGGTGCTTTTTTACATGGTCACAAG
The DNA here is from genome assembly GCF_008042305.1 of Bacillus sp. AY18-3. Taxonomy (NCBI): domain Bacteria; kingdom Bacillati; phylum Bacillota; class Bacilli; order Caryophanales; family Bacillaceae; genus Bacillus; species Bacillus sp. AY18-3. The sequence continues at coordinate 42,138 of NZ_QKQR01000014.1, forward strand.
TATATCGGGATTTTTTTCAAATATAGCATACTCATCAGATAGCGATGGAGTGTAGACTCATTTAGTAAACTTTGCAACTGAACCACTAATTTTAATTTTTATAGATTTGCAAGAATTTTGTTATATTCAAGTTAGCGTTTTTTGTATATCTATTTCTGTATCTGATGAATTACTACATATCAATACACTTCGGTATTGATATAAAATCTTCTATGTTATTCGAGGTTTTAAATAGTTTAAATAAATTTATGAGAGAACTGAGATGGAACAATGATTTTTTTAAAAGTTATTGCATATATTTTATTAATTAATACTCCTCCCCCTAAAGGGGCCAGCTGACTAACGTCAGTGGGATTCTTGCTACCAAAGGCGAAGTCCATTTCTGGTATCGCTGACGTGCAAGATTGCGGTGTGCTATCACCTAACTAAGAAAAATCTGATATGTATCAAAGTGTGTCCCTATCTTTAAAAATTATAATTGTAAACAACAAATAAGAATGATCTGTGAGAAAACTTAGGGAAAAAAGGAGTGGAGAAATCTTGATACATCAATATGAATTAAATTTTTCAGTGATGTATAGTGGTAAAGTATCAAGCTCACAATCTACGGTGATTCCAGCAAGTTCTTTAGAGGAAGCAAATGAAAAATTACTATCAGAAGTAAAGCGGCGATTAGGGGATTGTAGTATAGAAATTAATTCAAAAAGTTTATATGTTTCAGAAGATAGCCGATATACCATTGAATAAGATATAAAAAAAGTTCCCTAGAAAGGGAACTTTTTTTATATCAATCTCACACAATGGAGGTATGTATTAACAGTTTTTTACTTATAATATCTATTTGAGTATTTCTCCGGAGTGGCCCACATAACTAGATTTATTTCCGTCCCTAATATATAGAAATCTGTTTTCTTCATCTTTTGTAGCTGAGCGAACAAAGTAATATTTATTTAAGGAGTACCCCAAATTAAAATTTTCATATGTAATTTTAAAAATATATATAGATTTATTTATGAGATATTTGTATAGTTTAATTGTCTGTTATTTCTTTTAATCCATTTGTTTATAGTATTTTTTGAGTGCTCCAGCAATGGAGCCTTTTTTATGCAATAATCCATTTTCTGTACGTATCTATATAAGCTTTACCTTCTTTTATTAAGTGTTCCATCATATGTTCATCAACTTAATATTTTGAGATATTCTCAAAATCAAAAAAAGAAAACTTTATAACCATACAGTGATTTATGAGGATTCAGCTCATCTTGTGCATTTTAGGGAGGAGTGTATTTCTTAGCTTGATGGCAATACGATAGATTAACTTTTATGAGTAATTTAGAAGTATTTTGTGAGAAGTATAAGTTGACTAAAATAACCATTTTATAATCCTTGCTACAAAAGAAATGAAAATAATAAATTTCTCTTATTTTTTATTATGGAATAAATTTTGCAGCTAATCAAAACTTAGAAGAAACGATAGAAAAACTCCAAAAAAATAATGAGTAAATTTAAAGTATAATAACAGCTCACCTATTTTATATTTACCAAAGATCGCGTAGAAGAATTAGAGGAGTCAATGAAGAGATGAAAAAAAGGAAAAAACTATTGGATTTATGGAAAACAATCACATTATTAGTGTGTACAGTTGTAATGTTTTCTTTACTTGTAACAGATATATTAATTAGTCATAATGTAGAACGGGCAACGGAGGATAGCCAAGCAGAGAAAGCAAAAACGATTGCACGTATTGTGGCGAATGATTCAGTTGTAATCGATGGTTTAACAGGCAAAGCAGATACTTCCGCAATCCAAACGTATACAAATAGGCTATTAAAAAATACAGATGTTCAATTTATTGTCGTTATGGACATGGGCGGAATAAGAAAGTCTCACCCAGATCCAAAAAAAATAGGTCATCATTTTATTGGAGGAGATGAGGGACCTGCATTGAAGGGACAGGAACATGTTTCACTTGCAGAAGGAACTTTAGGGGTTTCTATGCGAGTATTCGTACCTATTTTTGCTGAAACAGGTGAGCAACTTGGTGCGGTCGCTGTTGGCATTTCAGCTGATAATGTGAAAGAGAGTGTGAAAAAAAGTAGACATATTATTTATATCGGTGTTGGAGTAGGAATATTAGTTGGTATTATAGGGGCGATATTGCTAGCTAGACATATAAAGAAAAGTTTATTTGGTCTTGAGCCACATAGGATAGCGAAAATTCTTGAAGAAAGAAATGCGATGTTACTTTCGGTGAAGGAGGGTATTATTGCTGTAGATAAAGATGCCAATGTAACTTTAATAAATAATGAAGCAAAACGAATATTAAAGAAAGGTGGACTTACAGGAGATATTATCGGTAAAAATCTTGAAGTGTATACGCCGAATTCACGTATAAAAGAAGTGTTGCAAACAGGAGATGTACAATTAAACGAGGAACAAACTGTTTATGGGATTACAATTGTTACGAATCGGGTTCCTTTATATGTAAAAGGAGAAATAGTTGGTGCAATTGCAACATTTCGTGATAAAACAGAGATTAGACAATTAGCAGAAGAACTAACTGGTATTAAGCTATATGCGGAAGCATTACGGGCACAATCTCATGAATTTATGAATAAAATGCATGTCGTCTTAGGGCTTACACATATGAAACAGTATGAAGAATTGCAGAAATATGTAAGTCGTATGGTATCAGAGCATCAATATGAAATTGGTGGGGTTATGAAAAGAATTAAAAGTCCAGTATTTGCTGGTTTTTTACTAGGTAAACTTAGCTATGCTAGGGAGAAAAATATAAAGTTAATTATAAGTGAAGAATCGGACTTACCAGATATATATGATGAGTGTATCATCCATGAACTTATTACAATTGTTGGAAATTTAATTAATAATGCATTTGACGCAGTAATGAATTGTGAGAAAAAACAAGTTGAAGTTGGAATACAACATGGAGATGCTTTAATGATAACAGTACAAGATACAGGAAGTGGAATACCAGAAGATATGCTGGATAAATTGTTTACAAAAGGTTATTCCACAAAGGGAGATAATCGCGGTTATGGCTTGTATCTTGTAAAGGAAAGTACACAGCGAATAAATGGGGAGATTTATATTTATTCATCGTTAGGAGAGGGAACAAAGATAACAATTGAAATACCTAATAGTAGGGATGAGGGGCAAATATGATTAAAGTTTTAATTGTAGAAGATGATCCGATGGTAGCAATGTTAAATACACATTATTTAGAACAAGTAGGAGGGTTTGAACTTGTTCAAGCAGTTAACTCAGTAAAATCGGCGATAGAAGTATTAGAGAAATCGCGAGTAGATTTGGTATTACTTGATATTTTTATGCCTGAAGAGACTGGATTTGAGCTTTTAATGTATATTCGGAATCAAGAGAAAGAAATTGATATTATAATGATTTCAGCTGTACATGATATGGGGAGTATTAAAAAAGCATTACATTATGGCGTAGTAGATTATTTAATTAAACCCTTTACATTTGAAAGATTTAAAGAGGCATTAACTATATATCGAGAAAAACTTACTTTCATGACAGAACAACAAAAAATTAGTCAATCGGAATTAGATTCTTTAATTTTACAAAAGGAAAAAAGAGAGCCTATTGTCACTAAAGAGCTTCCAAAAGGGTTAACGAAACAAACGTTACAATTAATTTGGGAGAAAATTGAGTCACTGAATGGACGGACGTTTACAACAGATGAAATGGCACAATTAGTAGGGGTTTCAAGAGTTTCTATTCGAAAGTATGTCATGTTTTTGACTGAAATCGGAATATTAGAGAATAAAATGGTGTATCAGCATGTGGGAAGACCTGTGAGTCAATTGAGATGTATTGACCAAAATAAAATAAGTTTTTACGTATAAGCGACTTATGATAAGTCGCTTATATTTTTTAAATTTTTGTTGAGAGATGTGAGACTACTCATTTAGCAAGATAAGAAAATTGTCGAAAAAAAGATATAATTGTCAAATTATGTTGCAGTAAGACTTGTTCGATGTTAAATTCTTATTAATAAGAAAAAAGGAAATGGGTTCGTTTCATTCTCATACCTTATCTTTTGTAATTATTTAGTATAAACAAGGTTGAAAATTTCTTTCTTCTAGTATGTTTTATATTTATTAAACTATAGGAAGATTTTTGAGTTTATATTTCTGAAATTTCAGAAATATAAACTCGCCAGGAGATTGAAATTAATTACATTCGTTCAACAAAAGGAGTTTAATGGAACAAATTGAAAAAGAAAGGATTATTTATATGCAGAAAAGGAATCATTATATATTTCAAAAACCGATGAAAGTACTTGCGACATCTGCTATTTTGACAACTACATTATTTACACCTATTATAACAAACAATTTAAATGTACACGCTGAAACAGTTAATCAACCAACTACAAATCAATATGAACTAAGGGAGTTTGACCTACCAGCTACAGGAAGCTATCAGGATGAAGCAACAAGAGAGAGAAGAAGTGAACAAAAAACCTATATACCAACTGGAATTTATATACAACCGAATGAAGAAGTTACAGTTGAAGTATCAGGAACGAATAAGATTAGAGCAATTATTGGAACACATGGCTATGATAAAGAATGGGGAAAAGAAATTAAACTTTCTCCTGGTACGAATAAGATTTCATCTCCAAATGGTGGGTTATTAGGACTTGATAATAATCAAACTACAGGAACAGTTAAGGTGAAAGTCACACAAGGCGGGAGCCATGTCCCGCTCTTTGAATTAGGAAAGCATACGAAAGCAGACTGGATTTCGATGATGGACAAGTATCCAAATGCACATGCTGTTCAATTAAAATCAAAGAAAGCAGTGCTTACGGTTACTCAAGATAGTGCTAAGAAGCATATAGTGAATCAAGACCCTATCCCGTTATTAGAAACCTATGATGAAATGATTCGAGCGCAAGATAAAATATCTGGATTATCTGAAACAGATCCTAATCCTTTACATCGTTCGACTCAACGTATTTGGGCCTTTATAGAAAATCCTAACAAACCAACATGGGGCATGTATGCAAGTCTAGATGGAGCTGCATTTACTACTGCTGGTAACGCAATTGAAAGTGCTTTAAATGTAAATAAATTTGGATGGGGACAAATGCACGAAGCGGGACATGCAAGACAACAACACCCATGGACGTGGAATGATTTAAGAGGAATGGGTGAAGTAACTGTTAATCTATATTCTTTAGCTGCACAAAAGCGATTATTCCCGAATCAACCGACGCGTTTAGAAAAATCCGGTGATTACGATAAAGCCTTTGTATACTTAAAACAAACAGATAAAGACTATAAAAATATTAATGACTTGTTTGTGAAACTTGTTATGCTTTGGCAACTTCATCTCGCATATGGTGAGGATTTTTATCCGAATCTTCACAAACTATATCGAGAGTTACCAAAGGATCAACTTCCAAAAACGGATGAAGAGAAAATTCAAGCATTTATTTACAATACATCCAAAGTAGCGAAACAAAATGTACTCCCGTTTTTTGATCAATGGGGACTGAAAGCATCGCAAGAAACGCGACAAAAAATAGAAGCTTTGAACTATCCAATATTAACCGCACCTATTTGGGAAGCCACAGATTCTAAACCTGTAATTGTAGAAGAAATTCCAGATATGGAACCGAATTTTACAGTACCTGTTGGAGCGACAGTTAATATAGGTAATTCATTCGACCCAATGTCAGGAGTGTCTGCTACTGATAAGGAAGACGGAGACCTTACTAATAAAATAACAGTTGACGGTAAAGTAGATACCTCTAAAGCAGGGACTTACGAGCTAACTTACACAGTTAAAGACTCTAAAAGTCATAAAGTAAACGCAAAACAAACGGTAACGGTTAAAGAGAAAGAAGAAATAAAAGATGAGCCGCCATTACTAAAAGTACCCTCAGAAACTACAATTTCGGAAGGGGATAAATTCGATCCAATGAGAGATGTAAGTGCTACTGATAAAGAAGATGGTGACCTTACATCAGAAGTAAAATATGAAGGTGAAGTAGATACAAATACACCTGGCACTTGCACGATTAAATACACAGTTAAAGATTCTGCAGGTCATTTGGCAACTCAAATACAAACTGTAACAGTTAAAGAAAAAGAAAAACCTATTGAGATTCAAGAGCCTGAGTTAACTGTACCTACTGAAGGGAATATGAATGTAGAAGACAAATTCGCACCAATGACTGGGGTTAAAGCTATTGAGAAAGAAGGTGGTAATATTACTAATAAAGTAAGACATTTTGGTGAAATAGATATATTTAAAACTGGTAGGGGTACCGCCACATCGCTATCAAGCTAACAAAATTAAATTTCCTTCAAATGAAAAAATACGCTATTCTTTCTGTAGAATCATAGGAAAGGATGGCGTTTTTTGTGTCTGTTTCTGTGTCTGACGAATTACAACTATTTGCTCAAGAGATTCAAAGTTTTTTATCTCCAAATACCTTACGGGATCTTGCTAGAGATGTTGGTTTTGTACAACGAACCAGTAAGTACCAAGCAAAAGATTTAATAGCTTTATGTGTATGGGTGAGCCAAAATGTAGCTATGACTTCTTTAACTCAGTTATCTAGCTGTTTAGAAGCATCAACAGAAGTACTCATCAGCCCTGAGGGCTTGAATCAACGATTTAATAAAGCGGCTGTTCAATTTTTACAACACCTATTAGCTAAACTACTAAACCAAAAACTGACCTCACCTATGCCGATTTCTTATCCATATACTTCTGTTTTCAAGCGTATTCGTATTTTAGATTCAACTGCATTTCAACTTCCGGATATATTTTCATCAATTTATCCTAGTGCGGGAGGATGCAGCCATACAGCGGGAGTAAAGATACAGCTTGAGTATGATTTATTAAGTGGACAATTCCTTCATATTCATACAGGTCCAGGTAAACAACATGATCGAACCTACGGTTCCCTGTGTGCCCCAACTATAACAGCGAATGATTTATGTATCCGAGATTTAGGTTATTTTCATTTGAAAGATCTTCAACATATACAAGATAAAAAGGCTTATTATATATCACGTATCAAATCGAATACACGTATTTATCAAAAAAATCCTAACCCTGATTATTTTCAAGATGGAAGAATTAAGAAAGGTACAGAGTATATCCAGATAAATATGGAGGTTTTAATGAACTCTCTTCAGCCAGGACAAACATGCGAAATATCCAACGCTTATGTAGGAATGACTGATAAAGTCCCAACTCGTGTGATTGTTCATCGACTAACAAAAGAACAACAACAAAAACGATTACACGATCAAACTGTAAGAGAAAAAAAGAAAGGAATGAAGTATTCTGCTCGTAGTAAACGACTTAGCGGTATCAATGTATATATGACAAATACCCCTATAGATATTGTCCCGATGGGACAAGTACATGATTGGTATTCTTTACGTTGGCAAATCGAGATTTTATTTAAAACGTGGAAATCATTCTTTCATATTCATCATTGTAAAAAGATAAAACGAGAACGATTGGAATGCCATTTGTATGGGCAACTGATTGCCATTTTACTTTGTTCTTCTACCATGTTTCAAATGCGGCAATTGCTTCTTATGAAAAAGAAACGAGAACTGAGTGAATATAAGGCCATATATATGATTAAAGATTACTTTCTTCTTCTTTTCCAAGCAATACAGAAAGACACCCAAGAGCTATCAAAGATTCTAATTCGCCTGTTCAACCTCCTACAGCAAAACGGGAGAAAATCTCATCGATATGAGAAGAAAACAGTCTTTGATATATTAGGTGTCGTTTACAATTGTACCATGTCTGATAATCAAGCGGCTTAATTCAAAAAAATGAAACCCGTTAGGGTTTATTTCGTGTGCAGATCTTTAGGTTCCCTACACATAAATTTTATAAAAAAGAAACAACCTCTACTTTAATTGACGTTGTATGAGCTTAGCTTGATAGCAATGGGGTACCGCCAGCATTTCGGAAAAAACCCACGCTAAGCAAATTTCGACAGAAAAAGAGACAATTTTACCCTATCAAGAGTAAAATTGTCTCTTTTTCTTAATACACGTATTCCACTTAGAAATTTTATCTGTTCTGTCCACTAATATTTCAATAATTTCGCTGTACTTCTATTCATATAATATCTTTTATTGTAAATCTTCGAACTCCAACAAAAGTAAATATAATAACTAATAAGCAACTTAACAAATAAAAGCTACTAAACTGAAAGAAAGTCTGCAGGCCTTCTAGATGAATAGGGTCCATTGCTAATCCTGGTTGTGCATATGGCCATACATACCCGATATTTAAGTAATGAAATATCATTCCTATACATGTAAAACCAAAACTCATTCCAACTGGAACAGCAAAACTTTTTATAGAAGATGAAAGGAATAATTGTAGTGCAGCAATTGAAAATGTACCAATCCATCCATTGAATGACCAATTTAATAATGAAACCCAAGGAATAGGACTTGTAATACCTAGTAGCTTACCAATTAAGATATAGGCAATTAAAAAAAATACTTGTGTCAATAAAGTTAACATAAAGATTACTAATAACTTTGCCATGTACACATATCGAAATGGAATTGGTAAAGAGATGATTTTTTTCCAATTTCCCTCGCTATGTTCAAAGCGGCATACAAACGCACAATAAATACTTACTACAACAGGAAATAAAAATAATCCATAAATTAATCCAACTTGTGTCCAAGCTTTCTCCCACTCATTTGTTGAGACTGTCATTAAGACATCGTAGTTTACTTGAAAATTTATGAGTCCAAGCGCAATACAAATAAGCGGAATGATTGTCATTACAATCCATATTTTTGAACGTTTTAATTTTAATAATTCGCATCGAAATGAGCTTAATAACATATCTGCATCCTCCTAATGAATATCTTTTTGCGAAAAATGAGCAGTGCTGAGAACGATAAATAATAAACTAACTCCTAAACTTAACAAAAGATTCATCATGACTTCTTGGTTTGGGAAAAATACTATTTTCCCATTGGAAAATGCCCAAGAAATTGGATTTGTCAGAGATGAATAGGTCCAAATTATCCATGTTTTCCAAGGTAACATCTGTCCGAAATACCCAAGAAATGAGCCGATTACACCTGCCGTTAAAGCAAATACTTGATTTTTCACTACCAAAGATATCCAGAGTTGCAAAATAACCATTGGAATACATCCTATAATGGTAAAACAACCATATTTCAGTAATAATATCACCGGAATTCCACTTTCAAAATTGAAAATTTTCCCTATTAATATAATTGCAGAAATAGAAATTATACCTGCATATACAAGAAAAAAGATACTAAAGATAATTTTGGTTATATATACTAGCTGCCTGGATGTGGGAATTGCACACAATAGCTTCCAGGTGTTCCCCTTATTTTCAAAATCAATAATTCGAGATGTAATTGTCGCAATCATTATAGGTAAAAATAATGCATTTATCATACTTACTCTTGAAAGAAGCGACTCCCAATTTAGAAATTCCTTTTTTTCTTGTGACACAATAGCAAATAACCAAAGTAACGCTAAAGACTGTATCAAAAATACTACTAAAAATAATTTTTTTCTTTTTAATTTCAATAATTCACTTCTTAAGGCAGCAATCATTATAAAACACCGCCTTTTTCTGTTAAGCTTAGAAATATTTCTTCCAACGTATGCTTCTCTTCTTCAATGCGATATACTGATAAATTCTGCTGTACTAATAAATGATTTATGTGAGAAATAAGGTGATCCTCTTGTTGATGCGTAACTAGACAATTACCTTCAATTCTAAGATGAATATGATGTTGTTCTAAAATTTGATGAGCCTTTACTACATCATTTACGCGTATTTTCATTGCTGCCTGGCTTTTTTTGCGTAACACTTCAATTTTATCTTGAAAAATAAGCTGTCCACTATTAATAATGCCCACTTGCGTTGCAATTTGATCCATCTCATTTAACAAATGACTAGAAATAACAACTGTCATATCATATTGTTTTGGCAGTTGTTTGATGAGTTCACGAATTTCTTGAATCCCGGCAGGGTCTAATCCGTTTGTGGGTTCATCTAAAATTAACAATTTTGGATTTCCAAGTAGTGCCATTGCTATGCCAAGGCGTTGCTTCATTCCAAGTGAGTATTGTTTAACTAGTTTATCTTTTTGTTTCTCTAATCGAACAATACGCAATACTTCATCAATATTCTTTTTTGGTACTTGTAACATTTGCCGAATTACTTCTAGGTTTTCATGACCTGTTAAATGTCCATAATAAGATGGCGATTCAACAAGAGAGCCAACCTCTCTTAAAATATCTATTCGACTTGTTTTTAAATCTCGATTGAATACCTTAATATTACCTTTCGACGGTTTTATTAATCCCAGTAACATTCTAATTGTCGTCGTTTTCCCAGCCCCATTTGGACCTAGGAATCCATAAATTTCACCTTTACCAACTTGCATTTGTAATTGATTCACACTATTTACAGCTCCATATGTCTTTGTCAAATCTTCTGTTTCAACGATATATGTTCCCATTATTGGCACCTCTTTTTCTTGATTAAGCTATCATTTATTATGAAAGTTCTTGCTTAATCTTGAATTGAGCTGACCTTAAGTTTAGCTTAATTTTCTAACGGAAGCTGAAATGTAATTTTAGTACCGTTTCCTTTGGTGCTTTCTACTGTAATTTCTCCACCGTGAGCTACGATAATTTCCTTTACAATTGCCATCCCTAAACCTGAGCCACTTTTTGGATCAGTATTTGTACCACGGAAGTATCGATCAAAAATATGTGGTAAATCATTTTTATTTATTCCGTCACCATTGTCCTCAATCGTAACTATGGTGTATCCGGATGTTTTTTTTATACGAACTTGTATTAATGTTTTAACATCAGTATGAATGAGCGCATTATTCAATAGGTTTACTGTAGCACGTTGAATTAATCCCTGATCTGCTTTTATAATTAGTTCTTCCTGAGGGCATTCAAATTCAATTAATCGATTCTCATATTGAGGCATATTCATAAATTCAATAATTGTTTCTCGGGTGAGATTCACAATATCTACTGTAGTTTTATGGATAGGTAACAACGCATTCTTCAATTGATATGTAAGTTTTAAATCATCAATCAATTTTTCAATATAAATTGATTTACTTTGAATTACTTCTGCATATTGATACATTTCTTGTGCAGTAATTTTATACTCCCGATTCCCTATAACTTCACTATAGCCTTTAATAGAGGAAAGCGGTGTCTTTAAATCATGAGAGATGTTTATAATCCATTCTGCTCGCATCGTATCTAGTCTTTTTCTTTGAACGTTAATATCCTTTAGTTGATGTGATAACTGATTCAGATTTGTATACACCTCTGCATAGATTCCCTTTTCTTCCGGTACTTGTTTATATTGTCCTTGTTTTAATTTATTAATATGTTCAATTATCATGACAACAGGTTTTGACATATACCTTGCCACAATGTAAGCAAATAATAAAATACAAACCACTGTTACTCCTATCAACATTAAAATCCCATATGGATAGAAGCTAGATAAATTATTGAAGTTCAAATAGACAGATTTTCGCAATGCTTGTTTTGAAGGGAAAGCGACAATGTAACTTTCTACTTGTGTACTTTTATCTAACTTGCCGACAAACGTTGTATAATTCCCAATATCGTACTTATAGCGTAAAATCAACTCACTAGGAGTATAGTGAGTTGGCGTATTTTTAGGCTTATACATTTGAAATACTTCATCACTATTATGATTTAATATTTGTAACCATGCTCCATGTTCTTGTAAAAAATTTTTTCCTTTATTTGTTATAGAGATACTTCCACTTTCTATTGTGATTTCTTTTTGAAAAGCTAATACTGAGCCCTCTGGATCGTCCATTCCCTCACGGTTATAAGTAAATACTAAATAACTAAAAGCAAAAAATTGAACGATTAGGATAAACATAATTAATCCTATTAATGAGGTAATATATAGTCTCGTGACCTTCCACTTCATCTTGCATCACCTTTTGTATTAAGTTTATATCCTAGTCCCCTTACTGTTACAAGGTAATGAGGTTTGGAAGGATTATCCTCTATTTTTTCTCTTAAATGTCTCATATGTACCATTATAATATTGTCATTACCCAGATACGTTTCCCCCCAGACAGCTTCATATAAGCGAGCCTTACTAAAAATTTGATTTGGGTTCTTTATTAAAAATAGTAATATATTAAATTCTTTTGCTGTTAAAGTTAGTAATGTATCAGCCTTTAACACTGTTCCTTGTGCCTCATCTACCGTAATGTCTCCAAACTGATACATATTCCGAGCCTTTTCTTGATATTGATTGCGTCGAAAAAATGCTTTCATCTTATATGCTACTTCTTTCGGACTAAAAGGTTTTGTAATATAATCATCGCCACCTATACTTAATCCAAGTATTTTATCTAAATCTTCATTTTTCGCCGATAAGAAGAATATCGGAACGAATGTAAACTGTCGAATTTGCTGACAAACACTATATCCATCTAAATCTGGAAGCATAATATCTAATATGATAAGATCTGGCTGTACTTGCCTACACATGCGTATTCCTTCTTCTCCTGTTGTACACGTATAAATATGTTGAAATTCCTCTTTCTTTAAAACTGCTTCCAACAAATTTAAAATCTCTTTTTCATCATCTACTATAAGAATTTTTTTCGTATAAATATCTGGGATATTATGTATCATCTATTGCACCTCAATATCTTTCTAAATAATTTAAAATTAAATAGTGAACCGTATTACCTTAATTATTAATGTATCATTTTCATTCTACAGTAGAAAAGTAATTTGAAAGTTTTACCACTTATTTTAGGGAAGAAGTATCATTTTTTCGATATGGGTTCGTTTATTTTTTAACTGTAAGTACATGTTTGGTTTTCCTTTTATGAAAATTTCAAATTAAACATGCGTCACCTAATACAACACAATTTAGGATAAACTCTGCGATTACTTATGCAACACAATTTATAGAAAGGAGTGAGGCTGTGAGTATAGTAGAACGATTTTCTTTTTATCTGGAACAGGAAAGGAAAAGCATAAATACAATTAAGGGATACACATTAGACCTTAAGCAGTACATAAGGTGGTTTAAAGAATCATATGATAGAGATTTAACAAATTTGTATCGTCAAAGTGTGTTGGAGTATATTAGTTTTCTAAAAAATATTAAGATGCTCAATGCCAAGACCATTAACCATAAGGTCAGCGGTCTTGCTAAATTTAACGCATTCTTAATACAAGAAGGTATACAGGAAGACCAGGTGATTTTTAAAACAGATATGATGAAAGTTCAGACACCTTATGCATCTCCTACCAAAATTGCAGATATAGAGGTGAAGAAGTTTTTACAAGATGTGTTAGAAAATAAAAACAAACGTAATTATGCAATTGTAATTCTATTAGCTTACACAGGGCTTCGAATCTCTGAAGCGTTGTCTATCAAAATGAATGATTTTAACTTACAAACTGGGGAATGTATTATTCGAAATGGAGAAGGTGAAAAGCAACGAGTTGTGTTGTTAAACAGTAAAGTCATTCATGCGCTTAGAGATTATCTTTTAGAACGAAAAACATATAGCGTGGCACAACAGTCACCTTATCTATTTATTAGTAAGAAACGGGAGAAACTCGACCGTACGGTTGTAAACCGTATTTTTCAATCATATAGTGAGATGATTACACCTCATCAACTTCGACATTTTTTCTGTACAAATGCAATTGAAAAAGGATTCAGTATTCATGAAGTTGCAAATCAGGCTGGACATTCTAATATTCATACAACGTTGCTTTACACAAATCCAAATCAACTTCAATTAAAAAATAAGATGGAACTCTTATAAAATAAAGGGGAAAGCTATGGGAGTAAAACAATTATTATCGGAAGTACAACGCAACGAGCTTATGGATCTATCACGTTTAACTGAATGGGAGTTGATAACATTTCACACATTTTCTCAACATGATTTAGAACTAATTTTTCGGCATCGGAGAGATTACAACCGGCTAGGATTTGCGGTTCAACTGGCACTTGTTCGTTATCCAGGCTGGGCTTTATCCGAGTACAATGATATTCCAACTTCAGTAATTGGTTATATAGCGCAACAATTACAACTACCTCCCGAGTCTTTTCAAAATTATGCGCAACGCGAGAATACATTATGGGAGCATATGGGAGAAATCCGAGAAGAATACGGATACACTAATTTTTCACCCCAACATCAAGAACACCTCTTACAGCATCTAACAAAACAAGCATTAGAAAACGGAAACACCCTTCATTTAATTGAAATAGCTCTATCCATTTTGAGACAATCCAAGGTCATATTACCCGCTATGTATGTCATTGAAAATATAGTTTGGGAAGCTCGACAACAAGCTGATCAAAAAGTTTATCATATGTTATACGATAGTTTAACACAAGAACAAAAATATAAGATAGATGCTTTACTTATGCCAACTGAAAATGGAATAACACCTTTAGCGTGGTTAAAAGAGTTTCCAGGTCAATCCTCTCCGGAAGCATTTCTAAAAGTTATAAAACGATTAGAACGTATACGAGATATTGATTTAAGTATCGATACAACAGAAATTAATTCTAACCGTCTTCGACAATTAGCTAAAATTGGTGCTAGGTATGAACCTTATGCGTTTAGAAGATTTGATGATGAGAAAAGATACAGTATTATTGTTGCTTTTCTTTTAGAAATTACACAGGATTTAATTGATCAAGCGATTGAGATTCATGATCGTCAAATGATGAATTTACAATTAAAGGGAAGAAAGGCACAAGAAGAATTACAAAAGGTGAATGGAAAAAGACTAAATGAAAAAGTAGTCCAATTTATAGGTATATGTGATGCACTTATTAAAGCAAAAGAAGAAGGATTAGATGCTTTTACAGCACTAGATGGTGTCATGCCCTGGAATAAGATTGTAGAATCAGTTGAAGAAGCCAAACAGCTATCTAGGCCTGTTAACTATGATTATTTAGATCTATTGGAAAATCGTTACTCTTATTTAAGAAAATACACACCTACACTATTACAAACATTTAAGTTTGGAGCAACGAAGTCTGCTGAACCTGTTTTGCAAGCATTGGAAACGATCCATGAGTTAAATAAAGCTGGAAAGAGAAACGTACCAATAGGTGCTAATCTTAGTTTTGTTTCAAATCGTTGGCAAAAGCATGTGTATGATGAGGAGGGAAATATTAATCGTCATTACTATGAACTTGCAGCATTGACAGAATTAAGAAATTATATTCGATCAGGAGACATATTTGTTCCTGGAAGTAGGCAACATAAAGCATTTGATGATTACCTTGTACCTCAAGATAATTGGAAAAGTGTAACTAGTGTTCAGGATTATCTTGCGGTCCCACTCAGAGTTGAGGAATATTTAATGGAACGTATAGACTCGCTAAACCAACGTTTAGATTGGTTGTTCCAAAATAGCAATGACTTAGAGGGAGTTGATATAGCAAAAGGTAAGTTCTATGTTCACCGGCTCGATAAAGATACACCTGAAGAAGCAAAAGCTTATAGTTCGCACCTATACAGTATGTTACCTAGGGTGAAATTAACCGATTTATTACTAGAGGTGGCAAGTTGGACTGGGTTTCATGAACAATTTATTCATGCATCAAGCAACAAATCACCTAGTGAAGAAGAGAAGAATATTCTGTTGGCAACCATTATGTCTATGGGAACAAACATAGGTCTAACTAAGATGGCAGAAGCTACTCCAGGTATTTCTTATAGACAAATGGCCAATGTTGCTCAATGGAGAATGTATGAAGATGCTATGAATCTTGCTCAATCGGTTTTAGTCAACTTTCATCACCAACGAAAGTTAGTAACATACTGGGGAGATGGAACTACATCATCTTCTGATGGTATGCGCATGCAAGTGGGTGTATCTTCTTTGCATGCTGATTCAAACCCTCACTATGGTACAGGAAAAGGCGCTACAATTTATCGCTTTGTTAGTGATCAGTTCTCTTCTTTTTATACAAAAGTAATTAATACAAATGTTCGTGATGCTGTACATGTTATTGATGGTTTACTACATCATGAGACAGATCTTAACATTGAAGAACACTATACAGATACTGCTGGGTATACTGATCAAGTATTTGGTTTAACTCATATACTCGGATTTCGTTTTGCCCCTCGCCTTCGTGATTTAGCTGACACTAAATTATTTACTATAAATGGCATTCAAGAATACCCTGATGTACAAGCACTTCTTAGAGGCAAGATAGATATAAAGGTCATTCAAGAAAACTACGATGATGTATTACGTTTAGCGTACTCTGTAAGGATAGGTAAGGTTTCTGGATCATTAATTATGGGGAAATTAGGTTCTTACGCAAGACAGAATAAGCTTGCAAAAACGCTTCGAGAAATGGGAAGAATAGAAAAAACGATATTTACCTTGGATTACCTTTCAAGTAAAACTTTGAGAAGACGTATACAAAGAGGTTTAAATAAAGGCGAAGCTGTGAATGCACTTGCCAGAGCTATATTTTTTGGAAAACTTGGTGAATTTAGAGAACGCGCTCTCCAAGATCAATTACAACGAGCAAGTGCACTCAATATCATAATCAATGCTATTAGTGTTTGGAACACGGTTTATTTAGAGAAAGCTATTGAAGAACTCAAAAAAAAGGGGGGATTTAGGGAAGATTTAATGCCCCACGTGTCTCCATTAGGTTGGGAGCACATAAACTTTCTAGGTGAATACAATTTTGATGTAGCATATAATTTAAGCTTACGTAACTTGCGTCCATTACATAAAAAAGATCCGGTTTACTCTTAACGGGGTAAAAACCGGATCTTTTTCTGTCGAAATTTGCTTAGCGTGGTTTTTTTCCGAAATGCTGGCGGTACCCCTGGTACTTCTGAGGTAAAATTCCTTGGTCGTGACTCCGGTAGTAATGAGGTAACTACAATACAAAAAGTGGTAGTAACAGATAAAGAAAATGGTATTAATAATATCCCTAACAACAGTAATTCTGATGAAAAAGAAGATACGTATAAAGAGCTTCCAAAAGCAGGTACAAGTACAAATAACAGTGCAGCAATAGGCATATTGATGGTTCTTGTAGGTATGATAATTACTTTTGGTTGCAAATTTAAAAAGGTACTAAAATAGTTGTACCTCAGTGTATTAAATAAAAGTAAGACTGAATCAGGAGCTCAAATTGAAACAATGGAGAGATTGACACTCCCACGTCTAAAGAAGGACTAAAGTCCTGTGTGGGCTTTCTCGTATCGTAAATTCTGTAATTTTTTTGTTACCTTCAAATGAATCAGCTATATGTTAAAATATTTATATTCCTCCTAATCAATTCATGTGATTAGGTGAGCCCTAAAGAGTCCCTATCTCCTAAGGGCTCTTTTCATAAGGTCTATTATTCTATCTCATTTCTCTACTCTATCAAGCAAATTGAAGCATACCCACAAATTATTATCCTCAATATCAGATGCCTTGAAATCTCTCTTCAGGATATTAGGTACTTCCCTCTTGATACGAGAGTATTAAGCCATTATTAGCACTGTTTATAGTTATGTATTTTTTACATAATTAAAATTGATTAACTATCTATTTTTTAGTATTTATTCTTACAAAGATTCAAGTATACATTAGTTCTTCGCCAAGGTTCCCTAAATAAAAATATATCCATAGGGAAGCGTGTAGAACCTTGCTATAACGATAATAAGAAAATACAGCCAATATATGTTACCTATATGCCTGCATTGTAATTGTAGGATTAGCAAAAACAAAATAATAATTTGGAAATGCTGCATAAATTGTATGAACAAATATTAATCTCCTATCTATTGTTGAAGAGAACTAAAAAAAGAAGTTGTCCCTAAAAAGTCGTTTTTTAACGAATTTTTGAGACAACTTCTTTTCTCACATATTGTAAGTTAAATTTGAGAGTAAAATAAAATTAAGCATGTTATTATTTTGTAGAAATTCCTACATACGATGAAATATCAACATTTAATGCTTCTGCTAAGCGAATACCATATTCGCGATCTGCACGGAAGAAGTTACAAATAGCTAGTAGTTTCGTACGCTCATTTACGTCTTTCAAGTCATTAGTTAAGTTTGCAATTAAGTTGTCTTGCTCTTCTTTAGTAAATGAACGATAACGCTCACCGGCTTGTTTGAAGTCGTTCGGTTTCTCATTTTTTTCACGAGATACATAGCCTCCTACTCTCATAGTTGAATCGCGGTATGTTGGGTCTTCAACTGGATTTTCAGTATGGCGGCTCGGTTCATAGTTTATTGTAGATGGGTTTTGATTTACTTGCATCGCACCATCACGTTGTTGATTACGAACAGTTGCGTATGGGCAGTTTACAGGGATTTGTAAATAATTTGCACCAAGTCGGTAACGCTGTGTATCTGGGTAAGAGAATAAACGACCTTGTAATAGTTTATCTTCAGATGGTTCAATACCAGGTATAGTTGCACTTGGTGTAAAGGCCACTTGCTCTACTTCCGCAAAAAAGTTTTGTGGGTTACGATTTAGTGTCATTGTCCCTACTTCAATGAGTGGGAAACAATCTTCTGGCCATACTTTTGTTGGATCTAATGGGTCGAAATCTAAAGAATCCATTTGATCTAATTGCATCACTTGTACGTATAGATCCCATTTTGGATGATTTCCTTTTTCAATCGCATCGAATAAATCGCGAGTTGCATGATTGAAATCTTTACCTTGTACTTGTTCCACTTCTTTTGCACTTAAATTTCGTACACCCTGCTGTGGTTTCCAATGATATTTAATGTAAACAATTTTACCTTTTGCATTAATCCATTTAAATGGATGGACGCCGAAACCTTCCATTTCACGATAGTTTGCTGGTGTACCATAATCAGAAAATACCCATGTCATCATATGAGTAGATTCTGGTGTTAACGTCATAAAATCCCAATAACGATCTGGCGTTTGAATATTTGTATCAGGTGCTGGCTTTAAAGAATGCACCATGTCAGGGAATTTAATTGCATCACGAATGAAGAAAACTGGTAAATGGTTACCTACGATATCGTAGTTTCCTTCTTCTGTATAAAATTTAACAGCGAACCCACGCGGATCACGTGCTGTCTCCGGAGAGCCTTGGCCATGAATAACTGTTGAGAATCGAACGAATACAGGCGTTTCAGTTCCTTCATTTTGTAAAAATGCTGCCTTCGTATATTGCTTCATACTGTTTTTAGTTACAAATACACCGTGAGCACCTGCACCACGTGCATGTACAACACGCTCTGGAATACGTTCACGATCAAAATGAGCAAGCTTTTCTACTAAATGATAGTCTTCTAATAATACCGGTCCACGGCGACCAGCTGTACGAGAATTTTGGTTATCTCCAACTGGAGCACCTTGGTTTGTTGTTAAGCGATTACTTGGATTCATGAAGTGAAACCTCCTGTTTGTAAACGATAATATTTTTTTTATAATAATTATTATAATTTAATATATATTTAGTTTTATTGCTTGTCAATAATTAAAAATCGTTTTTATTTCATTTTTTGAGATAGGGTCCGCGAATCAATCTATAAATATATCTTGTATATTTACCATAGCCAACCTAAAATACTCTACAATAAATCCATGACTCTGTTTTACCCCCTGAAATTATCCAATCAATTAGTAATCTTCTAAACTAGAGCATACTAATCACAGATCTTTTCTGCAGTTTCATTCCCCTTATAGTTATATAAATTAATCCGTATGAGTACTCGTCCATCATTTTGGATTTTTTCAAAACCCCGCCAGTGGTAACTATATGCTCAACTAAGTAATTATTACATGTTATGTAGTATGTATATTAAGTTGTAATTATTATAAATTGATAATTGATAAAAGTAAATAATTTGTCGATAAATGTCATAAAAAAACAATATCAATTCTTTTTTTATAATTTTTATAAAAAAAGAATTGATATTGCATGGAGATTATATTAATATCATTCGAGGATATTATGCACTATTTGGGGCTACCGCCAGCATTTTGGAACAACCAAGCTTCTTAAATGAAAAGATCTCTAGCGTACGATATTCGCCTTTAGGGTAGGAAGATACTAATTTCTTAGGAGAATATAAGTTTGGGAGATTACATTGCTTATGTCTTTTAAATATTAAAGAGCCGATTTGCTCATAACGAGGTAAATTGGGCTTTTTTCTTCTCTGAATTTTCTTAGCTTGGTTTTTTTCTGAAATAAACGTTAATTATGAGGAGAGAATGCCGATGCTTAGAAAATACCGAAATATAGGGAGTTTATTATTAATTCTTACTCTGCTAATTATAGCCTGTGTATTACAGGCCTTGGGAGAGGAGAATGGGGAATGACGGATGCAATTATAGAAATTTTTATGAAATTCATTGTGATTTATTGTATAGGCTGTTTTGGTGGTAGTTTGTTATGGAAAACGAAAACAGATTGAAAAATAAGGAGATTCACTATGAGCCTTCCCACCAAAAAAAAGATGTTGCAGCGAGTTAAAAAAGAGGCAACGTCATACTGTAATGTTGATCCTTTAGCTTTTGCAATAGGGATTAGAAATGGATTTTTAATGGTAATGCCATTTTGGTTAGTTGTATTGTATTTAGTTATATGAAAACGCCATAACTACGAAAGGGTGAAAAAAATGATTGCTTCGAATGGAATTGTAGATATCCATTCGAAAAAGCAGGCCCAAGAATTCACAATGGAAATGACAAAACAAAAGCTTCATGAAACCGTTGGATTCGAATGGGGGAGAACTACACAATCATTTTTAATTGGAACTATCCTTTATATTTAAGCTAAGTATAAAGAACAAGCTCATTTATTCAAACTTAAGGTGTTTGTTGTACAAAGTGGGAAGAAGGACAGCTTTTTAGAATATATCACTAGCCATTTGAGATTACCCTTCCTCTCATGCTTTTTAAATTATGTTAGCTTGTAAAGAATCAATGCGTGCTCTTTGTTCCTATCCTTTCTGGATCGTATATGAGGGCAATAGAGGGGGGAAATAACAAAATGAGTTTAATCACTCCACATTATTTGCTTGTAGGCGGATGTTCGAAAGACAAAGTGTTACAGGCACATAAAAAAGCAAAAGAAATATTTAATCCGAATAATGAAATGAATAAATTGATAAGTCCCTTGAAAAGCGACTCCTTTTTTATACTTTACGACGGCAGCCATCACAGTTGGAAAAATGAAGATGAATATATGAAGGCGAAAACAGCATATATTCAATACCTTGTAGAGTCTGATATTCAGTTTGTAGAAATGGCAACACAAGAATTGATTTCTTGAAAGCATGCAAAAGGTCCAAAAAAACTAGAACAGCACATCTATCATGTAGAAAGAAAAAAACGGCGCATCATTAATCAGCTAATCGATTGGGGAGTTTCAAGAGGCTCAACATTATTTAGGTGAATCCGAAGAGAACTTGGATTATCTAGTCAAAGCGTTTTGAGGTGTATATAAAAACGTGGGAATTTAAGAGCAAACGATGAAAAATATTTCGTTTTCACGTAATAAATTATGTGGTCGTAGAGTTGACAGGGGAATGAGATTAAGGACGAAAAAGTCCTATCACTTAATTAATATAAGGCGAATAAACTAGGGATACCACTCCATGTCCACCAACTTAAGAATCTTTACTAGCTCCACGTTATTCTTTCTAAAAGACTAAATAGAAAGGATGACAGTTTTTTTACTAGATTTTTAAGTTGATGGACATATATAGTGACTCCTAGGAGTTGATACATATAAAAAAAGTGCACATGTATATACAATTTTTTGAAAATAAACTACCAGAATCTTAGAACTTATATCAAACCTATAGCCGTTTATCAACAAGAGTAAAGGAGCGGTGAGTATGACAACAATTTTAGTATTAGAAGATGATATAACCATCCGTAGTTTTATTACATTGAATATGAAGCGTGCTGGTTTCAATGTTTTAGAAATCGATACAGGTGAAAAAGCTCTTGAGCTTTTAGAACAGCATAATGTTGATATTGTAATACTTGATGTTGTGTTACCAGGAATAGATGGATTTCGGGTATGCAAAAGCATACGAAAAAACAATGAAGATATTGGTATTATTATATTAACGGCACTTGTTCAAGAGAAAGATCAGGTACACGGTTTGACAATTGGGGCAGATGATTATATTAAAAAGCCATTTAGTATAATTGGATTAGTAGCACGTGTACAATCATTGCTAAGAAGAATTCAAAAAAATAAAAAGGATTTGAAATTGATTCATTCGGGGCCATTTCAATTAAATCTCCAGCTAGGAGAATTATATAGGGATGAGATAGTAATTGATTTAACTCCAACAGAGCATATTATTTTACGATATTTAATGGAAAATTCCATAAAACCAATTTCACGTAATGAACTCTTGAATAAAATATGGGGTATAAATTGTGTAGGTAATACAAAAGTCATAGATGTGAATATCAGTCGTCTTCGTCAGAAAATCGAAACTATTCCTTCTGATCCTCAGTTTCTCCTTACGGTACGGGGCAAAGGATATAGATGGAATGAAAGCAAACATTGCAACTAATTTGGCATAAAATCGAGTCGCTTATACTTTTTTTAAATTACAAAATTATTTACAAAACTTACAAAAACTATTTTTACTATTGAAAGCATTTTAATATTAATGTTAAGAAAACAAGTTTGGGCAATAGGGGAATTCAAAAGAACGTCGAAACAGTATCTTTTTCTGATGGGAATGAATTGAGAATTGAATCTATTCCTTTAAGATTATAAATGTTAAAATTGATGTTTTACCGTTATATGTAGTATTGGCTGCTATTATTTCTGGAGCATCTGTATATAAAAAATTACCAGTAGATATGATTGGTGGATATGCAGTTTTTTGATAAATAACCCCAACAAGAAACAAGTTTTTTGTGGATAGCTTGTTTTCTTTCACCCTTACAGAACTGTCATCTTTATGTAAGGTTATTAGATAGTTTATTTAGCTTTTAAAATTAATAATAGGATTATACAACCAACAAGAAATTTTTAAAAATTATAGGAGTGTGTTAATAATGATCGTAACAACAACTAATACTATTCAGGGTAAAGAAATTATTGAGTATATAGACATCGTAAACGGTGAAGCAATTATGGGTGCAAATATCGTACGCGACATCTTCGCTTCTGTTCGCGACGTTGTAGGTGGCCGTTCTGGTGCTTATGAAAGTAAATTAAAAGAAGCTCGTGACATTGCCATGGAAGAAATGAAACAACTTGCAACGCAAAAAGGAGCAAATGCAATTGTTGGTATCGATGTAGACTACGAAGTCGTTCGTGATGGAATGCTAATGGTTGCAGTAAGTGGTACAGCTGTACGTAACTAACAAGTAGAGTTGCAGTTTTTTATAGAAAAATATTTTTGAAAAAAATTAGTTACATAGAAGTTCTGGTGAATAGTTAAAAATGTATCAAACAAGTCGATACATTAGGTGTAGGGTTTACACAATCGCTATTAACTATTGGAATTTCTGGCATACTCCAAAAAGGATTCTTGCGAAAGTACATGAAGGGACTCACTCCCTTGGTAAAGGGCAATTTCTGCTACTAGAAATCGCTGATTTGGTTAAGCCAAGATACCTAGTACAAGCATATGGTAAGAAGTCATCAAAGATGACCTTGGAATTATGTATTATATGAAAAAGCCAAATGTAACATTTTCAGATGAATTGAAGGAAGTAAAAATACAAGTAAAAAAGAGAATAAGAGTGTCTCGAGCATACCGGGTTATGTTGAAGAAATAAAAAACTAATTAAATCAAAAAGATGATGCAGAATAAATTATTAATATTATAAACATATATCGATTTAAAAGGAGATTTTTAGTTTGTTAAATTATGAAAAAGACGCAGAAGTTTTTAAGGCATTAGCTCATCCAGTAAGAATTGAAATTTTGAAAGAATTAATTATAAGAGGGGCATGTAATGTAACACAAATTGTACATATACTGGGGATCCCACAATCTACTGTTTCGCAGCATTTAGCAAAGATGAAATCTCAAAAATTAATTATAAATAATAGAAAGGGATTAGAGGTTTACTATAGTGCTCAAAACAAAACAATTAATTCCATTGTCAAAATACTATTAAATTAGAACTCTATTAATTGTAAGTGAAAATTAGTAATCTTTGCACCAAAATTTAAAAAAACATGCCCATCTATCAATACGATTACGTTACATAGGGGGTAACACCCATGCCCGTCAAGCTAAGAAAACAAGTTACCCCCAAAAATAAATTTTTTAACTTAATGACGATGTGATGGAATTCCATAATAGGATTATTTAATAGATTAATTGAGATAAAGATCAGGATAGTTAGAGAAATGCTTTATATATTTGTCTAAAACAACAGGCATTATCAATAAAAAAATAATAATAAATAATAAAAATTTATTGAAAAACAATAAATACCGTGTTAATCTTTAAAAAAAGATAGACAAGGATGAAGAAGAATGAAAAAATTACTATTAGTTGGACTTTCTACAATAACTTTGATTATTATTGGTTTTGTCTCTTACATTACATTAACAACGAAAGATCCATTAAGTGAGAAAGAATTTCCAAAAACTCGAGAAAAAGCAAAGGAAACTGCTATTGAATATTTTCAAAAAGAAAAACAGTTAGATGTTGTGATAACTGAAGTTGGAGTAACGGGAGAAATGGGATATAAAGTTTGGATCGAAGGACATGAGCTGAATAATGAACAAAAAAAGATTCGTGCAATTATAGATGTTGCAAAAGAAGATAAATATAAAGTAATAAGTTCTAATATCGATTAAATGATTCATCATAGAAATCTACCTATAAAATGAAAAAAGCGCTATCCTGTTTGTAGAAATATACAGAAAGGATGGCGCTTTTGTATGAATTTATCGATTCAAGATGAGTTTCATTTGTTCGC
Organism: Bacillus sp. AY18-3; assembly: GCF_008042305.1. Lineage (NCBI taxonomy): Bacteria > Bacillati > Bacillota > Bacilli > Caryophanales > Bacillaceae > Bacillus > Bacillus sp. AY18-3. The sequence continues at coordinate 67,191 of NZ_QKQR01000014.1, forward strand.
TGAAGAACCACAGCGATATCTATCTCCACTTATTCTTCAAAAACTTGGCCAAGAGACAGGTTTTGTAAAACGTAAAAGTAAGTATGGTGCACGAGATTTGGCTGCTTTATGTATTTGGATTAGTCAACATGTAGCAAGCGATTCGCTTACTCGATTATGTAGTCAGCTTTATGCAAATACAGCTACACTTATGAGTCCTGAAGGACTTAATCAACGTTTTAACCGATGCGCTGTTTATTAGTGCACTGTATCCAATCTAAAGCAGAAAACTGCATAATCTTTAAAAATACACCTTATCAAGCTTTATTTGGAATGCTTATTTTTAAAAACAAATAAAAAAATATCAAGCATGTAGGCAACAAAAACGAAAGGTCATGGAATCCCCAACCTTAACTTGATGGGCATGGGCTCACCATACCATTTCGGGAAAATTGTACGTTTAGACATATTTTAGACAGAAATCAACCGATTCCCTGTACGTTAAGAAATCGGTTATTTATTTTATGGCTTTTTTATACAGTTTTTATCTCCCGCTGTTCAATAACTTAATTCTGTATATTTATCTGAACATACATAAGTTTACAAGGTTTTTGAACACAAAAAAGGAGAAATCCTATGTTTTTGGGTTCGATATTAACGTGTACAGAAATATACAATTTTCTGTACACATGAGTCCCCAAAAAAAGAGTTTGTTGGGACACGGCAAGAATTCGTTCTTTTTTGAGCCACTCATCATGAAGCTAAATAAAAAAATACATTGTCACATTCCTGTCACAATGTATTTGTATCATAGAAATAAAAATAAGGAGGTTTATAAATATGAATAAAAAAATGAAAAAGCTAGTTATTCCAATCTTGATGAGTTCAATATGTCTTACGTTGCCATCCCTGAGTTATGCGCAACAAAAGGATATTACAACAAAGGGACAAAACGTGGTTTCTCAATACAAAAATTTCACTTTTGATGTGAATCCTGAAACGGGTGAAATTTTTGTGGAAAAAGATGGTGTAAGAGAAAGTGCATCCTTACCACTACCGAAGAAAAAGATAACAAATCTAATAAAAAAACATGATTGTATATCTTGGAATTATCCAGATGACCAAATAGATGTGAAGATTGAAATGAAAGAATCCTATTTAAGTATTAAGTTAAAATCTACTAAGTCTGAAGGAGCTAATGAATTTACATGGCCTAAAGTAAGTGCAGAAAGCTATACGTTACCATTATGGGAAGGAAAAAATATACCTAGCAATGACCCAAACTGGAAAGAATATTTAAAAGATGAAGATATGTCATTCATAGAAAGTTTTTCTATGAGATTCTTTGCATTGAATAAATCTAAATATTCCATTATGTATATAGCTGACAATATGTATAATGATAATATTCATTTCACTGCTGATTCCGATATACAGTTTAGTTTTACACATCAATATCCTTCTATTAATAAGAATAAAGAATATGGATTCAGATTGTATCTAACTGATAAAAACCCTGTCTCAATGGCAAATATTTATAAAAATTATATAAAAGAACAGGGAGAATTTAAGACCCTAGAAGAAAAAGCAAAAACAAATCCGAACATTAAAAAATTATATGGTGCTCCTCATATTTATTTTTGGGACCACAGTGGGATTTCAGTAGAAAATATTAAGTGGGATACATTCACACAAAAAATGGATGAGACATTTACCAATTGGATTGCACAGTTGTTACAAGAAAATACGGAAGATGGCTCAAAAGATTTTGAAACTGTTATGCAGGAGATAAAGAATCAAAAAGCTATCGATAAAAGCCAGCAAAAAGTAATAGTTAAAGCGATAAATCAGGTATTAAAATTAGAACAACTTTATAATAAAGACATTTTTAGTAATCTAGATACTGGAACAAATGAATTGTTGAAAAAAGGAATCCAAAACTTGAGTGAACAAGAACTATATACACTGAATAAAGGATTAATTAAGAATAAGTTAACAGATGCAGTAGATGAAGTAAGCAGATGGGAACAGAAAGAAACAACAGATGTTTTAGTTGATATGAAGAAATCGAATGTTAAAAAAGCATGGATAGGTTTACCTAATTGGGCTAATGGATTAATGAATCCCAAAATGGTAGAAGAAGCAAATAGAATGGGGTATTTAATCGGCCCTTATGATTCATATCACTCGATTCATGAAGTTGGAAGTAGAGAGTGGAATACTGCTTCTTTTAAAGATAAAACTTTATATGAAAATGCTACAATATCGAATGAAAAAGGAGAAAAAATAGGAGGATTCGCAGGAAAAGGAAGAAAGTTAAATCCAACTTTATCATTACCAAGTGTGAAAGAACGTGTAGATGATATTTTACACAATAATATACAGTTTAATTCTTGGTTTGTCGATTGCGATGCTACAGGTGAAATTTATGATGATTATTCTCCAAATCACATTACTACTCAGGAGCAAGATGTAAAAGCAAGACTGCAAAGAATGAAATATATTAGCGAAGAAAAACATATGGTAGTCGGATCAGAAGGTGGGAATGACTTTGCTAGTAATATAATTGCCTTTGCGCATGGAATAGAAACACCTGGGATTTGGCCCGACTCTGATATGAGAGATAAAAAGAACCCATATTATGTAGGCGGATATAAATCCACTTCACCAGATGGTGCTATTCCAGAACTGAATGGCAAAACCATACCTATTAAGCCTATTTATAAAAACATTTATAATAATCCCGTATATTCAGTTCCTTTATATAAACTTGTATATAATGATTCGATTATTACTACTCACCAATGGGGATGGGGGAGTTTTAGAATTAAAGATGAAATTGGGAATAGAATGTTATCTGAAATGTTGTATAATATTCCACCTTTATATCATATTGATAAAAATGAATGGGAGAAAAGTAAATCCATCATTACCTCTTATTTGAAAGTATGGTCTCCATTTCATGAGAAAGCTGTAACAAAACCAATGACTAATTTTGAAGTATTGTCTGAAGATCGGCAAGTTCAAAGTACGACATTTGGAAAAAACATGAAAGTGATTGTGAATTTCTCAAACCAAGATTTTACATATAACAATGAGAATATAAAAGCAAAAACAGCCATTGTATATGATGGGAAGAAAAAGAGTATATTAGAAGTTCCTAAATACTAGGATACATGACATGGTAACCGCTGTTAAAAGTTCTGAACCAAGGAAATCGGTTCGAAGGGTTTTCTTTTTTTAATCATATGTGTAGATCTCTCCTTGCATAAAATTACGTAGAATATGTATTCTACGTAATTTTTTAAAAAGAGATAACTATAGAAGGGCTAACGATGAAAAAAGTGACGCAGAACTCGATAGATTTAAAGACTACCTTTTAGAAAAAGGGAAACGACTATTAAAGATTATATAAGACATATGACTAACTTTGAAAAATGGCTAAAATCTGAAGGAAGTAGTTTAAACCAATATGTATACGTCTTCTAAGTTCAGGACTCTGTAACCATTCTAGCGTATATAAAGTTCTTTCAATCCTCCCTATTTCACGTAAAGTTACAGATAAGCTATTCCGTCGTGGTATTCAAATGTTTTTCTTTTTCAACTCAATTTCTATATAAGTAATCAAATCATAAAAATATATCGAGGCATAGGATTTAATATGGGGGAAGTTATGAGTAAACTGGCTCAAAAATTATTTATAAATATATCAATTACAATCTTTCTTGTTTTTACACTGTCATTATTAGTAACAAATTATTTTTCACCTAAATATTACTTATATAAAACGAGAGAAAAAGTTAATATTGTGACGACACAAATACAAAATCAATCAAAAGAACAATTTATGAATAACATTCAAAATATGGAACAAAAATATAATCTAACTATTGTGTATACATCTATAACAAATAAACCAGAAGATTTGAGTGGGTCTTTACGTCAGGAACTTTCAAAGAAACGAGTTACATTAAATCGTTTTTGGATTGGAACAGAAAAATTAAAACAAGTAGAAAAATGTGGAAAAGATGGTGAACTATACGATCAAGAAAAATTAAAGTCCCAATACTTTGCTAATTTTCTCTCAAAAGGAGATATTTTTATTGTGGTAGGGGCATCTATGGCTCAATCTGATGAAATAATAAAGATACTTAATAATTTTAATATTTTTATATTGATCTTTACTATTGTTATTGTAATCCTATTAGTATGGATACAATCCAAAAAGATTACTGACCCTTTAAAGCAACTAAGTAAAGTTGCAAAAGATATTTCAAACTTAGATTTTAAACAGACTAATATAAAAACCAATGATGAAATTCAAGGTTTGGCTGAGAGTATAAATATAATGAGTAATAAACTATGCCAAGCCCATCAAAACTTAACTCATAGAAATGAAAATTTAAAAAGAGTTATGGGAGATATTACACATGAATTAAAAACACCTATTGCATTGATTAAAGCATACTCTCTTGGAATCAAAGATGGGTTAGATGATGGAACATATCTAGATACTGTTATTAAACAAACTGATAACATCTCAAATTTAATTGAAGAACTTTTAAAATTTGCAAAAATAGAACGAAATGAATTGAAAAAAGAACAATTTAATATAGTATCACAAATTAACAATATTTTACAAACGCATGAAATTGAACTGCAATCCCAAAATATAGATGTATTTTTTAAATATCCACAAGATAAGATGCTTATATTCGGTGATAAAGACAAAATAGAAATGGTTTTTAATAACTTTATTTCAAATGCAATTAGATATACAACAAATCAAAAAATAGAAATTAAGTTAGAGGAGTCTCGTGAACAGTTGTTGTTTAGTATAAAAAACGGAATAGAATTTTCAACTACAACTAAAATTGAGAAAATTTGGGAACCATTTTTTGTCTTAGAAAGCTCTAGAAGTAAAGACATATCTGGAACAGGTTTAGGTTTAGCGATTGTAAAAGGAATATTAGAAATGCATGATTTTCAACATGGTATTTACACTAGAGAAGATGAAATAGAATTTTATGTGTATATGCAAAAGAGCTTAGAATAAATTAATATTATCTAATTATCAGTGTGATTTAGAATGCAATCATAATAGCTTGTTTCTTTAAAAATTTGCATCTTATCAAGGATAAAAATATTATGGAACATGGAATGTATACCACGTACAGTAGGTGCTTTACGTGCAAAAAGGGTAAATATCTCAGAGAGTTTTTCGTAACATATAATCCAAATATTTACAAGATTTAAATAAATATTTCTAAAAATTCAATATATTTACAAAAAATACAAAAATGATACATTTAAGTTGTAACAAATATGGGGTACAGCCGAGATACGTGTAAAAATAGGTCATAGACTTACTTTTATTTCCATCTACGACCTATTGAGGTTATACGGGGATCGTTTCTTCTATTGGATGAGGGATTTTCTGTAGATCAATTACATAATCCCCAAAGCGTTTTATATGTCTAGTCATATAAGGACTCAATGTCTCTAAATCTTGGCGAGAAAAGCGATAACCTTCTTTTTTTAGTTGCCACAAAATCATAGTGATATCTACTACATTTTGAAAAATTATAGAATTGGTGATTAAATCATTATATTTAATACGTTTTTCCTGTTCGATTGGATCATTTTCCGTAATAATACCATCACCTCCAAAAAACAACCATTTTGAAAACCCATTATAGGCTTCTACTTTATTGGTACTAGCTGTAATTTGTTCACGTAATTTCATATCTGAAATATACTGAAGTAGGAAGATTGTTCGAATCACTCTTCCAAGCTCTCGAAACGCTTGATATAATCGATTTTTTTTACTATTACTACTTAATTTTCTAAGAAGCGTTGAAGGTAATATCTTCCCCATTTTAATGGAAACAACCACTTGAAATAAGTCTTTCCAATGTGTTTCAATTAACCCCCAATCAATTACATCTTTAAATAAAGGGTCTATATGTTTATATTGCGTATGTTTATCAGGACGGAAAAACTTAAGATCCTTCCAATTGCGAATTCTAGGCATAAGATGAATTCCTAATAAATAGGATAAGGCAAATACAGGTGTAGATTGTCCTTGTGTATCCGCATGAAGGGTATCTGGTTGAATGTCAGATTTATTTTTTAATAGTCCATCAATAATATATACTGCTTCCCAAACACCACAGGGAATGAAGTGACTAAAAAGAGCGATATAATTATCTGCAACATGATGATAGGCAAGTCCTCCATATCCCCCATAACGAATATGGTATTCTGATACTAAATTTTCTATATACATATCATGTTTTGTTCCATCAGCTGAAGCTACTTTTCCAGTTCCCCATAGTTTTGGCAGACTAAACGTATTATATTGATTTAAAACATCTTGAAGTGCTGCATTTAATTTTGGAATATGAATGTGTCTACGATTAACGAAAGAAAGCATGTGAGCTGTAATAGTATCACGCATATGTTTAGCCGTTTGTATTGGTCCTAAATTACACCCATATCCAAATGTAGTAACAATATAACGTTCCGTTGGATTTTCTAATTTAGGTTCAGATCCGGATAAAGGACCAAAATGTCTTGTCCAATGAGTCCAATGTTCTACATTACAAAGTATATCTAATACGGTTCGTTCTGGTAAACGTTGTATAATTTCTTTTTCTAACAATTTACTACTTGCAGATATATCTCTTCGTACTAATCGTTTTAAAATAGGCTCGCCATCTTCTGTTATAATTACCTGGCCATTATTCGGATAATTTAAATCAACTGAATTGGCGACAGAAGTTAACTGATGTTTCAGTTGTTTAACAAAATCAGTAGGCGATGAAGGGAAATTAAGTTCTTTACAATACTCCTGAACTAGCGGTTCACATTCTTCCCAAGGTAATAGTTGTTTCCTATAATCAGCATATTTTTCAGAACTTTGTACACTTACATCACCTGTCTTCAGTTCAGCAGCTAAATAGGAAAATATACAGATTTCAAGACGTTTACGATACAGTGAATTAGAATCTTTCTCCACTCGAAGAGTTTGTCTCCATTGCTCGTTTGCGAATGATAAATCAAGATCAGTAGGAAGATGTTCTACTCTTCGATTTTCATTTATCAATAAGAATTGTAAAGCTTTGATAAGAGAATCATCTTGAGTCGTTGAATCCAATTTTAATAATGAAATCAATCGAAATAAGGTCTTTCTATGACTATTGTAGAATTTTTCTAGTAGAGGAAGATAATTATTCCGGTTATACGCAGAAAGGGCTAAACAATTTTGCTGTAAAGATTCTATACCGCCTTTTTTTTCAAATAACTCGGTTATTTTACTTCCTATCATGTTCGTATCATCATACATATGAGTCGTATCTAAAACTTCACCTAATATAGAAATAAGGTTTTCACTTATAGAACGTTGCTGCTCTCGTAAAAGAATTAATTCTTCTTTTCCCCTTTTATGTATCCTAGCAATCCTTTTTAAAAACATATCTATCAAGTTATCTCTTGTTACAATTTGTGAGCGATAAATAACAGACAATAACAACATATACCTTTTGGCCATATGAAAGTCTTTTATTTCTGATGCATCTAAAGCTAGTGCTTCTGAAGCAAAGTGTTTAATTTTAGAATTTGGAATTTCTTTTAATAGTTCCTCGATATTCGACATAAAAGATGTAATAAAATCTAGCCTGCTTTGTAGCTCTTTCATATGAGATATTGAGGGGCTTTTAGGAAGTTCTTTAAAATAATGAAAACCAGAATACTGAGCTTCTTGTGAAGTATAAAGCAATTCATCAAGTTTATGTTTTTCTTGTTTTGACAACCGATTCATAACTGAATGACATAATTGATTGTTAACCAGTGTACGAACACGACGAGCAAGTCTATCTAAAGTACTGAATGCTGGTAGTTCATAACGCTCCTTAATTAATTCCTCAATTGCAACATTAATTAAATCGGGAGGATGATCCATCACATGAGAAGCGTTATAAATAGCTTTTGTAGCTACATGTAAAGCCCCTTTTTTAAATTCATATACCTGTAAATATTGACGAATTTCTTTTTGATGTCGATACATCATTTTTGGATTGAATTTAAGTTCTATTTCACCAGATATATTAAGGCATGATTGAATATGTTGAAGCGCCATTGGCGGAATATCCTTGGGTCGTGGAAAGTAGCCCAATCTTTGAAAGGACTTTAACATGACTAAACAAATAAAAACTGAATTCTCTCCACGTGCTACACGATGTGCGAATATATTTTCTTCGTGTGTAATCGTATAAACTGCTGCAAGTTCTTTCTTAGTTAAATTTTGTTTGAATCTTGGATATGCTGTGCGTTCAACTGAAGTCAATCTCATTCCTCCTAGTTCGAATTATGCTACAAATGTGTACCTATTTTTCATCTTACGATAAAGAGTTAAACCTTGTCTATTATGGGTAGACCCTAATCACACATTTGTGAATTGTTGAAAATGCTAGGTTTCAAGTGTATGATTAGGGTGTATGATAAAAAAGTGGAAAATGAGGTGAATTTTGAAAAATGAAAATTGCTTACGCTAGAGTTTCAACATTAGATCAAAATTTAAATAGACAGATACAAAGCTTAAAAGAATTTGGAGCGGAAAAAATATTTACGGAACAAAAATCTGGTGCATCTGTTCACAATAGAGAAGCATTTCAAGAGGCGCTACAATTTGTTCGAAGTGGAGATACATTTATGGTAGAAGCAATTGATAGACTTGGACGTAATTATGATGAAATTATCCAGACTGTTAATTACTTAAAGCAAAGGGAAGTAAAATTAATTATTACTAGCTTACCTATCATGGCAGAAGCAATTGGAAATTCTTTATTAGATAAATTTATTAAAGATTTAATCGTTCAAATTTTAGCTATGATTGCGGAACAGGAACGAACAGAAACGAAAAGAAGACAAGCACAAGGAATTTCAATTGCTAAACAGAAAGGTATCTATAAAGGAAGACCAACCACCTATTCTCCAAAAGCAAAAGATCCTCAAAAGAGGTTGGTATATAATCGCGTGGTTGAAATGTTAAAGAATGGCGAAGCTATTTCTCATATTGCAAAAGAGAATGGCATAACTAGGCAAACCGTTTACAGAATAAAGCATGCCATATCTAGTTAAGACAATTATATGGAGGTATAAATGAAAAGTTCCGATTCTCAATTAAAAAGTCGTGGGAAAATTACATTTGAAGATTTGCAACGCTATAACGATTACTCAAAGCTTGAATTATTAGAAATGATTAAATCAAAAGAAGCATATAAAAGAACTATCGCTATAAAATTACTATCAGAGAAAAAAGATTTAAATGATGATTTGATTCGTTTGTTTCTTCAAACTCTTACACAAGAAAATAAACTTTATACAAAAATTGAATTATGTGACGTACTTTCAAAAGGTAATGTTCAATCTGCTAAGATTATGGTCGAATATTTAGGACAGATAGGCAATAATCAACATAAAGTATTACCTACTAATGGTTTCAATAAGAAAAGTTATCCTTTGCCGAGGGACATTATCGCCAGAACTTTAGCCCATATGAAAAAAGAGATTTTACCAGTTTTATTGGATGTACTAAAGACAGATAATACTCTTGTAATTAGAGAAGTCATTGATGCAATAGGGTTTATGTGTTTTTACCAAAAACTACATTCAAATCATCAAATTATCGATGCACTTTTACTATGTTTAAAGACCAATTTCAAAGATGATATTATTCGATGGAAATTGGTTAGAGCTTTTGAAAGTTTTAATGATATCAATGTTATTCACACTCTTTTGGACATCGAAAAAAATGATGGTCAGCCGATTATAAGAAATGAAGCCAAAAGATCCCTGAGAATAATAGATAGCCGAACCGGAAATTGAAAAAGGACTTATCCTATTGATAAGTCCTTTTTATATCTCAATTATCAACAATATAATTTAACAAAAAAACCGATTTTAAAATCGGTTGGAAATAAAAGTAAGCCTATGACCTATTTTTACACGTATCTCGGCTGTACCCCAATATAATTTAAACAAGGGGGGATTTTTATGTTAAAAAAATTAGTAGTTGGAGTATTGGCGACTGGTATTGCTTTAACTGGAGGAATGGGGGCTTCGGCAGCAAGTATGGAAAAGCCAGAAGGTCCAGTAAGTTCTTTAAAAGCGGCCAAATGTGAGCTACCTTCTCACATTAAAAAGCTTTCAAATGGTAAATTTGAACAATACGTTAAGCGTTCTGATAATTATTATACTGAACCACTCTGTGGTGGTACAATGCATTGGTACTTCAAAGGTAATGCTCCAGATGGATATTCACGTTATGAAGGGCATCTAATTTTATAGAAATATTTCTATAGAAGTATTTTAAATAATTATAAGTCATATTTTTGGGATGGAAGATTCTAGGTTCAACTCTTTTTTGTTAGGTGAGCATGTATTACTACATATCACTATATGTTTCTCTAAATCCCATTTGATTAGGTTCTGTCTGATACTACAAGGTATCGGCAGTCATGGACACTGTTAATGGTTTTAAGAAAAATAAAATTTGATAGCCTTTCTGTAAAAGCATAAAGATGATATGCCTATGGTAGTAATAAAGAAGGGTATAAAATATTATTAAAAAAAGACTGTTGTAAGAAATGGACAAGTATATGAATTATATGAACTAAAATTTTGTTAAGAAAGGACACTCAATTGGGTGTCCTTTCTTGATTTATTAAATATCATACACATAATGGAATTTAATCTAAAATTAATGTTTGATGAATTCCTGATAATTTTTTAATTTTCCTAATTACTTCTGGAACTAATGGTTTCTCAGTTTCAATTATTAACAAAGATAGTTTTCCGGTTTCTTTTCTTGAAATTCTTACTGTATTAATATTAATTTTACATCTTGATAAGAGAGCGATTACAGAAGAAATCGTACTAAAATGATTATTATTCATAATAAGAAGGGCAGGGGTTGTATCGCGTAACTTTAGTTCAAAACCATTAACTTCAATAATTTTTACTCTTCCCCCTCCGAGTGAGCAAGCAATCATTTCAATTTTATCTTTCCCTTTATATAAGCAAATTTTTGCTGTATGAGAATGTATTGGTTTTGCAACCTCTTCTATACAATTAATTGTAATTCCTCTTTCTTTTGCGATTGTAAGTGCATTAATAATTAGCGAATCATCTATTTTGAAGCCTAAAGCTCCACCAACAATTGCTACATCTGCACCAAAAGGATGATTCGTCTTTTTAAATCCTCCATATAATGAAATTTCAATTCTGTCTGGTTCATGTGAAAATAGCTGTCGGATAGTATACCCTATTTTAACGGCGTCTGTTCCAAAAATATTGGGTGTTCCAATTGAAATAGGACCGATGATATCAAATACAGATCTATAGTTCATAATAGTTGGTTCCCCTTAACATTGTTAATGAAAGTTATAGACAATTAGCTTTCTTTTTCAAAGTATTATTAAATAAAAAAGAATTATGAGGTATTTAACATTTGTTCATAATAGAAGAAGTAAGTAGTTGGTATTCCACTTGTTGATTTGGAAACTTCTTTTGAAAAGTTAAGAAAACATACAGTATATGAACTAAAGTTATTAAATATCTCTTTCAAATATGTGTAAAGTATAGATAGACTTTACTATAAATAAAGCCCACAGGAGTTTTTAACTCCCTGGGCTTTCATTTTTCATAGTAATTCGGTTTCTATATGGTAAACGGAATCCTAGTGCGATTGCGGCTCCGGCACAACTAAATAAACACCCAAATAATAAGTAGAGTGTAGGTGATGATTCCCCAATTGCAACAGACGCAACGCCCCCAATTGCAGGGAAAAGTGCAACCATATAACTACTTACTGATGCACCAATACGCTCTACTAACTTAAGGTAGAACATCCATGCACCGAAGGAAGCAAATACAGTTAAAAATGCTAAAGCTCCTAGGTAAGAAACAGAAGTTGGTATTGTAAAGGTTTGTTGCTGGAAAACACAAACAGCAAGTAAAAGTATTGAAGCTACAATAAAACCAACACTATTTGAATAAACAGCATTAATCCCACGTCTTGCATTTCGAGCAGAAGCCGCGTCTCCAATTGCTGTAAGAACTGTTCCTAATACTGCAAGTCCTATTCCTTTTAAATCACTTGTATTAGAAGACCCCGTTGTTAGTAATGGATAAACCAATATAGAAACGCCTGCAATTCCAACTATTCCACCTATTAAAATTCGAGAATGAAGTTGTTCACCTAAAAATATGCGAAGTGCAATCGGTGTCAAAACTGTTTTTAGTGAAAATAGTAGCGTTACTAATGCAGCAGAAATCCAAATCGTAGCATAGTATAAACACAAATAACTAATAGCTAAGTTACATACCCCAAAAGTAATGAGAGGTAAAGCATCTTCACGGGAAGGCTTACCCTTTGGACGTACCACGCACGCAAGGACAATAAACATGAGTGCAGCTCCCACCAAGCGATAAGTTAATGATAGTTCAAGACTTACGGGTGTACCTTGGATTTTTACTACAATAAAGTTCAAACCCCATACTATCAAGCAAAATATATACATTAAAGCTGTCATGCAAATTCTACCTCAGCAACCTTTGCAAAAGGAATGTCGAAATAATTAAATACTTCTGTTAGTGCTTCAGCTAATTGCAAGATTTGTTCCTCAGTATGATTTGGTGTGACGTTAACTCGGAAACGCTCCGTACCTACAGCAACAGTTGGTGAGTTAATAGGTTGTAAATAGACATGATGCTGTTCAAGTAAACGTTGAGCAGCAGCTTTACATTTTTTAGCATCCCCAATTAGTACAGGAAGAATATGTGTCTCACTTGAATCCATAATAGGAATATTTGCTTGACCCATTGCATCTCTTAACATACTAGTCTTTTGATGTAGGGCATTTCGTTCACTGTCTGAAGATTTTAGGTGTTCAACACTAGCATGACAAGCTGCAACAATTGCTGGTGGCAATGAAGTTGTAAAAATGAAACCGGATGCAAAAGAACGTACAGCATCAATTAATAATGCTGAAGCTGCAATGTATCCTCCAATTACTCCAATACCCTTTGCCATTGTTCCTTGAATAAAGTCTAAACGATCTACAAGACCTAGTTCGGCAGCTATTCCTGCACCGCGGGGGCCATACATTCCGATTGCATGCACTTCATCAATAAACGTTAAAGCATTATATTGTTCAGCAAGTTCTATGATTTTTTCAATTGGTGAAATATCGCCATCCATTGAGTAAACGGATTCAAAAACAATGATTTTAGCTCGATCATGTGGTTGAGCTGCAAGCAATTCTTCCAAATGTTCAACATCGTTATGTCTAAATACCGCTCGTTCAACTTTTGTACTACGTATACCATTAATGATTGAAGCATGATTGCGTTCGTCAGAGAATACGATACAATTTGGAAATAAACGAAGTAAACATTGTAATGTCGCATCATTAGAACCATATCCTGTAGGGAAAACTAAGGCTGCTTCCTTACCATGCCATTCAGCAAGTGAGGATTCAAGTGCAGCATAATGATAATGTGTACCACCTATGTTACGGGATCCACCTGAACCCGCACCAAATGCTCGAATAGCATCGTGCATTGCTTCCGTAACCACTGGGTGTTGTGACATTCCTAAATAGTCATTACTGCACCAAACAACAACAGGTTCTGTATCTTTTTGACCATTTAAGTGTGCCAATGGGTATTGACCGCGAATTCGATTAATGGTAACAAATTCACGATATTGTCCACTTTCTTTTAATGATTGGAGCTTATTGCTAATAATTTCTGAATACATAACCTTACCTCCAAGAAAATTTTACGGTTTGAACCGTTTTATTGTTATATTCTTTTTATTAAAAGAATATAAACATGTAAAAAAATTCTAAAAATTGCTTTTTCATTATAGCAATAAATTACAAAAATAGTTAATGATATGTAAATTTACATATTTTTATTTCTATTAGACTGATATTATACAAGAGGTATTGTATATATAAATGGTACTAGTAATGTTTATTTGTAACAGACGGTATATTAAAGAAGTATGTGGAAGTATTGTAATGAGATTGGGAAAAGATAAGTAGGAAAAGTATAAGGAGTATGACATTATAAAACTTAGGAAATTCATAATGTTAGGCTAGTCTAGTATCATTGGAAAGTAGCAAACTTAATTATAAAAAATTTTGAGTATAGACATGTAAAATAAAAGGCTAACTTTTAGTATATTAAAACAGTAAACTTATAAGTATGATGGTTGAAGCAAGTAATCAAAAGAAATGGTAATAATTTAGGGAATGATTCATTAAGTTTTATGGAATAATACTGCGAAAATTACTTGAGTATGAAGAGGTGTAGAGGACTTATAGTCCTTTGATTTGGGGTATAAAAATGTAGGATAGATTTGTAAAAAATACAATATTTAATAGATAGGGGTTATAGTGCATGTCCATCAACTTAAGATTTCAAAGTATCCCCATAACGAAAATTTTATACCTCTACAGTTAATGAGCGATCTCATCAATAAAAAGTAAATAAAGTTGAGTGTCCTATTATAAGGGAGTAGTACTACCCGTAAAAGTTTAATTGGTCACAGCAACTTAAAAATTTTATAACACCCCCAATTGTACACTTTTTTGTTTTGGGGGTATTTGCTTTTCTTAGCTTGATGGCGATGTGGTGCTACCCCTATATAGACTCACATCAACTCAAATTCATAAACGTAGGAAACAACAAACTTATGTTGAAAAGAAAAAAGGAGTTACATACTCTGAAAAAAGTAAACGTCTAACAGAAATCAATGTTTATATTACCAACATTCCATGGGAAGTTGTTCCGATGGAACATATTCATGATATCTACCCTCTACGTTGGCAAATAGAGATTGTATTTAAAACATGGAAATCTCTTTTTGGTATCAATCGTTGCCGCAATGTTAAGCGGGAACGCCTAGAATGTCATCTTTACGGCCAATTAATCGCTATTTTTCTTTGTTCTTCAACTATGTTCAAAATGAGACAACTGTTACTACAGAAAAAGCAAAAAGAGTTAAGTGAATATAAAGCTATTTACATGATTCAAGATCATCTGTATTTGGTGTATGAAGCCCTACAAAAAAGTACTCAAGAAATAACAAAGGTTTTTCTCCAACTTTTTAATCTCTTACAAAAAAACAGCCGGAAATGTCACCGGTATGAGAAGAAGACAGTCTTTGATATTCTGGGCATTGTATATGAGTATAGTGGTTTGAGAAGGCAAAAGAAAGCTGCATAATTTTTTAAAATAATGCCTATCTAGGTTTATTTGGCATGTGCATTTTTAAGAGTGTACCTCTACTTTAAGGATATTTTAGTCCTAATGAATGAAAGTTCATTTTGTTTCTGTTCTTAAGTTGATGGGCATGTGACGGTACCCTTATGAGAAATCCTACTTTTTATCTGGTTGTAAGAATCTTGGAGTTTTTGCACCAGAATAGTATTATGTATATCGAGAAAAAATAAAAGACAACTCTAATTAAGAGTTGTCTTTTGTGTAATAAAATTCACAAAATCTGAAGATATACAAACGAATATAATACGTTATGGTTGATATTATAACAAAACCGAAGAGTATTGAGAATAAAAAGAATGGTGTAATGATTTTTTAAGGTTTTAGTTAAAAAAGCCTCGAAAATAAACCTTTTATAAAGGTTTCCTTTAAATATGATTATTGTATTTCGAGGGGTTCATTATAAATCTTAGCTATATATTTTACAAAATCAATGACGGGATAGTGTATGAGTGAACGGTGCTGCGTAAAACGAACCCCTGCTTTTTCCATTTTCGAAATGAGTTGTTCAACTTCCAACTCTTTTTGTTGTATTCTATTATAATTTTGATATACAATGTTTTTCCATTGATAGGAAGAGCCGTGAAAATAATTCTCTCCTTTTACCATGTGACTAAATATAATTTCTATTTTTTCTCTACGTTGTTTTTCCTTCATATGTGCTTCCGTTGACTGCATGCTTATCGCCTCTTCCCTTTGTGCTGTATACCGTTTCATAAAATTTGGTCTAACTCATCCATAGCCAATGTACATTGATCTTGTTGGGAATTGTCGTTTAAGGCTATCTAATCAACTATGTTTGTTTTTCAAGTGCTTAATCTAATATATTGGATTTTACATCTAAATAAGCTGATAGTGTGTATAAAACACTATCAAACTTTATTATAAAACGATTCTTTATAGGCATGCACCTTTTTACACTCACCAAGATTTACAACATGACGAGTATCTTCATCCATGAATGTTATTCTCTATTTACTGATGATCGTTTTTTTATCTAGGCTAAGCAATATACCGTATGCCTCAGAACCCCTTTTATAAAAAAGGACAATATATGTAACGGTTCCTCTTTTGATTTGAAAAAATCATATAAAAATATAGGGATCTTAAAGAGTTTTGTTACAAATTTGTTATGTTTGACTTAAAAAAAGGAAAGTAATATTTATTTGTAGAAAATTTTTAAGGATAAAAATGAATGTAAAAATAGAATGACTATCTATGATAAGAAAAGGGGGCACTTATATATGCTAACAAATGATTTAGATTTCCGATTAGAACCACGTTTAAAAGAACTGTATGAACAACATAAAATAAGAGCGCAGAAGATAGACTGGGGTTATCATGAGTTTTTACCATGGGATAAGGGAATGGACTTTAAAAGAGTTCCTTGGGATGAAAGTCAAGTTACTCTTCCTTCTGGCGTAATTACGGCTATTGAAACAGCTTTATTAACAGAAGTGAATTTACCATGGTTTACAACGTATTTATCTGCAACTTTTAAAGGATCCCTTTCTGTTATTACAGACTTTATTCATACCTGGACCTCAGAAGAGGATCAACATTCGAATTTATTGGAGACATATTTACTACTCACTCGAAGTGTGAATCCTAAACGAATACATGAATTAAGAAAGTCAGTCGTTGAGGGTGGATTTGAACCTGATTTTCACACACCAATCGAAGCAATGACATATACGACCCTACAAGAACTTGCAACAATGGTGTTTTACAATAATGTAGCTAAGGTGGCAAGTAAGCATGATCCAGATCTTGCTACATTATTACGCCGTCTTGCAAAAGATGAAACTCTTCATTATGCGTTTTATCGGGACGTCATTCGAACACATTTGGAGTTGGAACCTAATTATTGCTATCATATTGCCAATGTGATTAGGAATTTTAAAATGCCAGGTGCTGTCATGCCTGATTTTGAAAATAGAATGGCTGTAATTGCAAAAGAAGCGAACTATGGACCACTACAATATTTTGATCAAGTACTTGATGTAGTGGTTGATTATTGGGGGTTAAAAGACTTACGACCAATTGCACCTTTAGCTGAAAAAGCAAGAATTGAGATTTTGGAATACCACACAAGATTGAAAAAAATACGGAATCGATTTGGTCGTTTTCAAGGGAAAACTGATCTACGTTAATGAGTAGAGATTTCAGAATATAAGCGGGGAAATTCCCCTTCCCTTTATGGAAAATCTGACACACTCCCTATTGTTTTGGGGGTGTTTTCTACTTAATTTAATTTTTGTTAAAAAAGTGATTGACGATAAAAATGATTTTGTGATATTATAAAATATTTGATAAAAAATCAAATATATGTTAAGGTTAAGAAGGTTACCATATATGGAGGTGGATTATATGTTTCAAATTGGCGATAACATTGTTTATCCAATGCACGGAGCAGGTATAATTGAAGCCATAGAAGAAAAAGAATTCTCAGGGAAAAAACAACAGTATTATGTGATAAAAATGTCAATCCGTAATATGCAAGTCATGATTCCTACGGGAAAAATATTGAGTTCGAGTATACGACCAGTTACTGATATACTTGCATTAAAACACATTATACACATTTTCCAGCATGGAGAATCAGATGAATTACTGCCGTGGAAACAAAGGCATAAAGTGAACACGGACAAAATAAAAACGGGTGAAATACAAGAAGGTGCTGAAGTTGTACGTGATTTAATGCGTATGAAGAAAGAAAAAGCACTGAATACAAGCGACAAAAAAATGTTGGATAACGCACATGAATTTTTGATTAGTGAACTAGGATTAATTAAAGGGATCACTGAAAATCAAATAAAAAGTTTCTGTTAAGGTTCATTATAGATAATGTATTACATCTCCCGGAAATATCCTGAATTTTTCGGGAATATGATGATTATTAAAAGTAAATCATTTCAAAGACATTCAACTTCTTCAACTCACTTTTAGAGTAGAAACCTCTTTTGTTATTACTTCAATCTAATCCATTTTTATTTTTAAATTTCTTTTACGAACGTTCAAAGTTTCATTAAATAACTCGATCAAATAGTCACTTGATTTTTGCAATCCTGATTCACACTGGCACGGACAAGGAGCCGTAAGGATGAAAGAGAGGTAGGGCTTTCATTGTTTTAGGTATATATATCTAAGTCATTATTTCTAGAAGAAAAAACAATCAATCTCATCTCTATCTTTAAGAATTTTTACATTTACTGAGACAGTGAATAGTAATTGTTTATCTTCTTTTCATAAGAGAGATACGCGAGTTGGTAACATCTAAATATATGGTCAACGATACAAATTGATGGGATTTCTAGAACTAGAACCCATTTTTACAATTTATTTCACATAATAAGATTAAATGAAACAATAAGAAGGAGTGAAGATATGAAACGCATGCCAACGCAAGAATTAAGTAACGAGTTAAAGAAGCGGAAAGGGATTACTTCTATTAAGATTGAGCCTTATGAAAAAATTGAAGTTGGTGGAATTGTTGTAGATGGACCGGCTGTTATTTTAATTAATCAAGAATACCTAAAAATTGTTGAATGAAGAAAAGGATGATCCTTTACGAAAAGGGATGATCCTTTTTGTTTGCTGCAGTTAATATGGGATATACATAACTTTTATCTAATGTATTGGGGTTAAAAGGAAGGAGAGGGTCGGGATTATCATAATGGTAAGCTTAATATTGGTAGGATTTCTTTTTATATTATATAAATTAGTTGCTTAAAAAAACTAATTATTTGAACCGATAGATTGTTTTCTTTTTAAGGGTGAGATTTATTTTATAGGAAAATTGATAATTTTAAGGAGGAATTTAGATGTATGCAAGGAAACAACGCATAAAATACGAGAAGATGTCAAAGAACTATGAACGTATTTCTTTAGTTTCGTTTCTTCTATTAATTGTACTTGTTTGTAGTAGTGTGATTATCATAGAAGCTACAGGGGGGGAATATGGAGTGTTTTTGTTGGTAGCGATTTTACTTAACGCACGTATTACGAAAGAATCTCAAAAAAAGTATGAGCAGTATGCTAATAAAGGGCATATTTAAAATAATACATATTTTGAAAAGAACAACCTGAATGTACATTCAAAATATCCCTATATCATCACCTATTAACTAGCAAAAGGAACCTTATTAAAATGTTAGTTTCGTTCCTATAATGAATTATCCTTCTAGCATATTTAAAAGATTTATATCATATATTAAGAGAAAGAATGTAAGTTAGAAAGGAGTCTTATAGAATGAGTTATTTGGAGGAAAATGACTTGAGTGAACAAAATATGGTAAGTGTACCGAATCCCTACGTATATCAGACATTACAATCAGCAATTGGTAAACATGTGGTTATTGAAACTGTAAGAGGTAATGTAAGAGGTAATGTAAGAGGAAAGTTAAAGGATGTGAAACCAGATCATTTGCTCATTGAAGATACGGTACCGTATATTGTACGTATTCAACAAATTGTATGGATTATGCCAAAACAATGATTAAATTACATCTAATTTGATTTATAACAGATTGGTTTCATAGACGACCAAATAAAAACACAGGGTCTTATCTCTGTGTTTCTTCAAATTTTCGTTTTTGGATATATGCTTGAGCATGAATAATTTCTTTCTGCAGTTCTTTTAATTCTTCCGTAGATCCAGTTTCAATCCTCATGTACGTAGTAACTAGACTAATCATCATATCCATCTTCTCTACTATATTTTGAATGACCTGTTCAGCTTGCTCTTTTTTAGGGTGTTGTATTGCTATTAATACATTTTCTATATAATTGTTCTTTCTTTGCTGGATATCATAAATAAACTGTTTTGTGTTTGAGTTCATTTTTTGTTCCTCCATTTCGGATATAGTTCCATTCTATCATATCTGAATGGAAAATATTAGATTCCCCTATATTTACACCTCTCTCGTACATCTCCTCAAATATACAAACTAATTCCTTAACGTACAGAGAACTAATCGAAATGTGTCAATTTCATGTCTAAACGTAAAATTTTCTTTTCGGGGTAGGTGACCCCATATAGATATATCAAATAGCTATAATGTGTAAATAAATTATATGATTTATACCCCTAGCATATAAAAAGAGGAGGTAACACTTTATGGAAAACAGCTTAGCAATAAGAAAGCCTAAACTATCTAAACAATGGCATGAAACTAAAAATGGGAAATTAACTCCTTTTGATGTTACATATAGTTCCGATAAAAAGGAATTGTGAGAAAGGGCATGAATGAGAAACATCCCCCAACCGACATAAAGGAAGTGGCTGTCCTTATTGTTCAAGGAAAAATAAGTTAAGAAAATAATATGGTTTAGACACGAATTTATCCTTTTTCTGTACGCTGTATCACAATATATGTACCTGAAACAGATAATTACAGAACTCAGTAATAAATCAACTAATTAACCAATTCCAAGTATATAAGCATTTCTTAAAAAGAAATTTTTATTACGCACATAATCTATTTAGGTTATGTGCTTTTTTGTCGAAATTAACAGAAATAATTTTCAGAAATATTATTGATTAATCACGAAAACTTGATAGTATAGAAATACAGAAAATCACGTTTTCGTGATTGGAGAGGGGGAATATAATGACCGATAAGAAGAATTCTGTAGAAAAAGTTTTTTAAACTCCCCACTTTTCAATGTTTTTACAGCAAGTGAAGCCGAACAGAAGTGGGGATTGGAAAAAGGTACCGTGAGATCGTCTTGTGTACGCGGTAAATTAAAAAATTATGTAGAATTAGGGTTAGTCAAGAAGTCAGGAAATACATGGCTTCTGACTAAAGGGGTTATGACTGAAGTATACGGATTTCAAAAGAATTAGGGATCTATAAACCACAAGAAATACCCATTAAAAATAGACATAAAAAAGCCCCCACCACCGCCAAGTAAGTAAGGGCTTTTCCAGATACATTATAAAAGAAAGGCTGATTTTAGATTACAATTAGCTACCTAAAAACTCATCACAGCAAGAATATTTTATCATATTTAACTAAAAAAGAAAATTATTATAAAAACCAATTTAAATAAGCGATATAATGTCACTTGTAAATGGTTTATAGATAATTGTATTACCTCACAAATTTGCTTCTTCGGTACATTTGAAATATCTATTTTTATGGTTGTAGCTACATATATAATCTCTGGAATATATTTTGGGTTTTAATTCTAATATCTTTCAACCTATATAATTGAGGAGGAACTATTTGATGAATAAAAAATCTGTAAATGTAAAAATTGGGGATTCTGTACAATTCCATTATCGTCATGATTCTTCAGTAACACTAATTGGTTCGGTAGTTAATGTATTAACTAATACCATTGTTGTGGATGTCTCAGATTCTTCAAATAAGATCCCTGGAGTAGAAAATCGGCAACTAGTAAAGTTGGGTCAGTTTAAAAAAATTTGTAAACAAGATTTGTTCTTAGCGCAATAATTTTCCCTTATAACTAATTCCTTTCAAAAATACAATTTATCTACATCTAACATATGTCAATACGATTGTAGAAGATTTAAAATGCATATTTTAAAGTTGGATTTCTTTGCCCATCCCTTCGAGGAGATGGGCAAAAACCCCTTCTTCGACAATGTTTAAGATGAGAGAACTCCTGTTACGTAAGAAACAGAAAGAGCTAAGTGAATATAAAACGATGTACATAATTAAAGATTATTTTTCAATTTTTCACTAAGCATTACACAAAAACACCCAAGAGCTATCAAAGTTTCTCCTTCGTCTGCTTAACCTCCTACAGCGCAACGAACGAAAATCTCTCATCGATACGAGAAAAAGACAGTCTTTGATATTTTAGGTGTTGTGTATGAGTATATCACTTCTACTCATCAGGTAGCATAGTAAAAAAATTCAAACCCGTCAGGGTTTATTTGATATGCCTACTTTTATAACATCTATAAACAATAATAAAATACTACGTGAAAAGACCGTGTTTTGTATAAAAATATACCTTAAGTTGATAGAGGTGGGGTTCTATCTCTAATGGAGCGGATAGATAAACGGATTATGAAGGAGGAACAAAAATGACAAACAAAGTTGAAGTGGCGCAGGCTTTATTAGAAAGAATCAATGAATTAACTAAGGGTTGTAACGACATAGAAACAGCGTTGGTAAAAGTATATCACTCTAGCTAAATAAAAATGAGCCTTGAGTGTGAAGCTCAAGGCTCATTTTTTAAGGGTAAGGTCGAATTGGCGACCTTACAAACTAATAATACCACAAATTTACATATAAGGCAAATTATAAATTATTTGAACATTCAGTAAATAAAAAAACTAAAGTGGCAGGTGCCCCCACTAATGCAACTGTTCCTGGATATTCCGATGCGTGAAAGCATCAGAAAGGGTGAGCACAATGCATCCGCTAGCTAAAACTAGCATCAAAAAAAGCCCGTACAGAAGCACAGGCCGGTTGTAACACAACGGTAATTACATTTTAACAGGATAGTTAGAAATTATCAAAACCAAATAAAAAACCGCATTACCCCTAAGACGGTTTGGTTATTAAAAATGAAAAAACGCCCAGTTGGGAGACGGGGCGTTTTTTGAAAAGTCGAAAGATTATGAGCTGTTATTATATCATATCGACTTTTCCTAGTAAAGGGAAGAATGTGGAAATGAAAGGAGGTGTAGTTCTAATGTATTGCAAGGGTGGAGTGCTATATCCAGTAGCGTTAACAGACGAACAAAAAAAGATGTTACAAATGTCATCAATGTTATTTCAAGTATTAAAAGTGGGTTTTGATAAACCGCAAGGACAAGCTAGAGGATATACAAATACTTTTTTACCAGGCGGTCATATTGAATTTGGAGAGAGTGCAAAAGATGCATTGATAAGAGAGATTCAAGAAGAATTAGACATTAAATGCACAGTAAATAATTTTCTTGGATTAGTTGAACACAAATGGGAGAAAAATGGAGAATTACATTGCGAGGTAAATCAAGTATTTGAGGTTAATAGTCATGAGTTACAAAAAAATTTAAAGTCTAGCGAATCACACCTTAAGTTTTTCTGATGTGATGGAAAACATTTGGATGATAGGGGCACCATATCATTTCGAGAAAATTGTACGCTAAGGAATTTATAAAGGTCATAGATACTTAATAAACGTTTATAAATGTTTTGCAACATGTTTATAAACGTGATAAACCTGGATTTGATAACGATTAAAGTTACGTCCTTAAAAGTATACCTTTATAAACGGGGCGCTTTTTTATTTTTCGAAGAAATATATCATTTGAACATTTCGAAAAGTTTTTATATTGAAGCCCATAATCATTTCTATATCTTTGTTGAGCGGATGGGAAAAGAATGAAAAATTACAAAGTATATCAAGTTTATTATTAAAATAGTCAAAAGTTTAGCTAATTTATGTCCTATCTATATATAATTAGAGGAAAGTATATATAAAGGATGGGGAAAATCTTGGATGTTTTGGATCAATTAGCGAAAGTCACTGTGAAAATTTCTTGTGATAATGGTACATCTGGTACAGGATTCTTTTTTAATTTTAATTTTAACGAAAAAACAGTTCATACAATTATTACTAATAGGCATGTGTTGGAAGGGGTCAATTCAATAAAAATAGTTTTTTCAACAAATGACTATTTTTCCGCTATGGATCGAAATGTTTCTAAGTTCACAGTTAATTATAGTGACATTCAACAAAATCTTATATATCACAGCGATCCAGATATTGATTTATGTGCATTAATTATCACTACAATAATAAAACATAAGATTGAAAATGAATTGCACTTTGAGATAAGTCATCTCGGGATGGAACACATACCTACTGACGAAGAATTGGAAGGATTAAGATTTGTAGAAGAGCTTACCATGGTTGGTTATCCAAATGGTATATCTGATGAGAAGAATAACTTGCCAATCTTTAGAAGGGGAACGACAGCGACACATCCAGGTGTTGATTTTAATGGGAAATTAGAATGTGTAATAGATATGACTGTTACACCAGGATCAAGCGGTTCACCAGTTTTTATCTATAATTCTGATGGTTATAAACAACGGAATGGTAATATTATTTTTGGGAATGAAAGGTTAATCTTTTTGGGAATAAATAAGGCTGTATTCACTCTTGGCACTTTAGGAGAAATCATTGAAATACCTTCGCCAACTAAACTTATGGCACATTCAAATATCGGGATAAATTTAGGTATAATTGTAAAATCGAAGGCTATTTATGATTTAGAAGAACAAATCAAATCCAGGGTTACTTACTACTCAGAATTAGAGAGAATGGATGAAATAAGTAATTGAAATCAAAAGTAGATAGAAGCAGAATAGTACGTATAGAAATGAAAAAGCATCCATTTGGATGCTTTCATCAAAAAATCCCCTGTTAAAGGGGATTTTTTATTGATTAGAAATAAATTTCTATGTAATTTTCTCCAAGAGGCGTAATATAAACAATTCCCTTAAGAATATTAATATTCTCAATTTTTACTGGAACATCTCCAACGGCTAAGTTAATTAGTTCTAACATTTTTTTCTTAATATCGCGATAAGGAGCCCGAGATATTTTTTATAGAGTCCAGAAGACATTGAAATCAAACCTAATCTAGATACATTTGAAATAGATGTTGCGTTTAAGTGAATATTTATAGAATCTGGATTTTATAAAAACGTGCCTATCAACTTATGAATTCAGAATTACTCCAAAACGAAAAAATGAGTTTCTTTATTACAAGTTAAAACAAAATTTTGTTCTGGGGATACTATAAAGTATTAGCTTGATAGCGATGGAATGCTACCCCTTATTCACAAAGCAGTTAACTTTTTATATTTTAAATAAATAAAACTTCGATATGAATTAAAAAGGGGCTTTTTTGAATTTCAATGGTTTATGTAAATAATCGTAATCAAAGTAGTATAATTCATATTTTGATTTTCGTTTGCAATACTTACATTTTATAGATTTATTCGTTTTTTTTATATGTGGTGCTAAATCAAGATCATGAATTCCCATTAAAATATGTTCTTCACAGGCAAACAATGAAATCTCCTCTTTTCAATGAATAGTTGTGATATACATATATTATATAAGTTTAAAATTATGAAATTCCAATATCAAAATATCATACGCTATATAATATTTTGATATTGAACTGAACGCTCTGATTACATATACTTACATGTGTTGAATTTTTATACAAATGTATATATGTATGTTATGGGGGATATTTATGGAATTTTATCAATTAGAATATTTTCAAGTAATAGCAGAAGAAAGGAGTTTTTCTAAAGCATCTGAAGTGCTACACATATCTCAGCCTGCCTTAAGTAGACAAATTAAGGCATTAGAAGAGGAACTTAAACAGCAACTGTTTATTAGAAATGGGAAAAAATTAAATTTGACAAAGCATGGGCAAAAATTATTTATTGAATCGCAAAGCATAATCAGTAATGTTAATTCATTAAAAATGAGATTCATGTTTAATATTAATGAACAAGATCACATCAAAATTTGCACCACTCCAACAATTAGTGAATGTTTCTTACCTGAATTCACCAAATGTATAGTAAATATCTTTCCTAAAATTAAAATTAAATTTGACATTCGGAATACATATGATGAGGTAATTAATGAGATTGCAAGTAAGAATTGTGAATTAGCAATAGTACCCGACTTTCAAAACATGGATACAGTTGAATTTTTCCCACTCTTACATGAGAAGTTTGTGTTAGTTAGCTCCTATAAATTAGCTAACGATAATCAAGAAATAGTAGTTAAAGATTTAAAAGATGAGCCTTTTATTTTGACTAAATATCCCTGTGTATTACGAAAACAAATTGATAACAGGTGTAAAAAAGAAGGATTCTATCCATATACAGTATCAGAAGTTGAGGATATTCATTTAATTCCTTGTGAGATTGCTGCAGGAACAGGTATTAGTATTTTACCAGGATTGTTTGTACATAATAACGCTGCATTTAAAAATCTATATACATATGAATTGGACCGAGGATTTGGAAGGAATTTCTTTCTAGCATGGAATACATCTAACGAATTATCTATACATACTCAACAAATAATAAATTTATTATCTAAAAATAAAATGTAATTTTAAAATAAAAAAAGAAAAAGAAACATATTTGTTTCTTTTTCTTTGAAAGTTATAATCATTTGCGAGTTTCTACATACATATTATTAAATATCTTAATCATTCAAAATTATTTTATTCGAATTAAAATTACACTGGTCATTTAATTATTTTAAAGTTTCTGATTCCCTATCCGAAACTAAAATACCTGAGCTTCCCCAATTCTCAGGGTTTATTTCATTAATCACAATCATCGTCCTATCCGGACTTTTCCCCAAAACTTCTTGCAATATATGTGTAAAACCATAAACTATCTCAGCCTTTTGTTGCTTTGTGATATTATTCTTAGTTAAAGATATATTTACGAAAGGCATAACAATATTAATCCCCTTATTATCTAACAAATAAAATTATTTGTTTTTATTAATTTCATTCCATAATCCATCATAAAACACAACACGTGCATCAAGAATACTTTTTGCCCCGTTTAATACTGCAATACAGTCATCTTTAGTTTCAATGATTTCTTGTAAAGACTCAAACCATTGTTCACCGTGTACTACATCAATTTCTACATGCGTATCAAAGAATTCAAGAGCACTGCTATCTAAACCAATTTGTCTAAAACCATTAGCAATTTTAGATTGTTGTAAAGGTACAGCAGTTTCTAAAGCTCCCATAGCCCCTAATCCATAAAGGTAATTAGAAAATGCTGTTAATGAAACCATGTTATTTAGAGTAGCGATAGACTCTGGTAAAAACGCAAAATGGTTAGGTACTTCTAATGCCGCTAACAGTTTTTTAAATATAGTTGGATGAGCTTTTTTAATATCCCCTTGTCCTAACTCATCATTTAAATTTTCATACATTGTACCTCTAAATTCTAAAGGTGAGAAGTAGCTTAAGATAGCGATATGAAGATGGAAAAATTCGTTAATTACTCTGTAATTCCCAATAAATAATCTAGCTTCTTCTTTTGTCATTTTTCCCGAATTAATATAGTCCAAAAATGGATGAGTGTTTGCAGGGTGTTCCTTAACCAATTTTAATAGGTATTCTAAGAATGCTTTTTTTTCAGTTACAGGTGGTACTACTGTTTCAGTAGCTTCTTTTTCTACATTCATAATAGTGCCTCGCACTAGGTAGCTTGCTACATTCTCATTTTTTGTAGGATCAAATCCTTTTTCAAACATGTTCATATTGAGCTTAAATAATACTTTTTGAATCGTATTCCATGCCTCTTTGTCTTTATTTAGAAAAGCTTTTTTAGATAAATCCTTAATGTATGGTAGCGTATTTTCTAAGACATTTGTTAATTCAATTTGCTTTTCATCTTGTAAAAAATCAAAATGTAATACTTTGCTTGTTTCAATTGTACTTAAACTCATTTTTATTAACCCCTTTTTGTATGTGTTTTTTGTTCGGGTTAATGTTACCAAGAAAATTAATTGAAATCGAAGACCAAAAAGTTATACAAAGTATAATAAATTTTCATACATAATTTTTCCAAATTAATCTTTCTATTTCAATAACCAGCTTATAAAATGTATTAATATTACATAACTAATTTGTAATATTGTTCTATTCTTAAAAGGGGGAACTATATATGAGTATAATTAATACAATGAAAAATCGAAGAACTATAGGTTTAATGGAGGAAAAAGAAGTACCTTTCGAATTGATTAATCAAATGTTGGATGCTGCTACATGGGCTCCTAATCATAAGAGAACCGAACCCTGGAAATTCCGAGTAATAACGGGTAATGCACGAGTTAAGTTAGGTGAAGAAATAAGTAATATAATGTCTAAAAAATTATTGGATATTGTAAATCGTGAAAAAGAACTAAAAAAGCTTAAAGATAAACCATTAACAGCACCGGTTATTATAGCGGTTGCTGTAAGTCCATCTGGAAAAGTCCCTGTAATAGAAGAAATAGCTGCTGTTTCATGTGCTACACAAAATATGTTACTTGTAGCTGAAGAAAATAACCTAGCAACTATTTGGAGAACTGGAAAAGCTGTTTTTCAAACAGAATTAAATAACTTTCTTTCTTTAGAAAAAGACGATTTCTTATTAGGACTAATATACGTGGGTTATCCCAAGAAAAAAATCGGCAAAGGAATGCGAACAAATTTTCAAGAAAAGACGATTTGGATTAAATAATAAGAGATATTTAAGTCCCATCCTTGATGTTTATCTATATATTTTCTTATAATAATTATGTTTGGAATACTTAAATTTTAACGAAAGAAGATGGGATTAGTGAATTCTGTTAGACATGAAAAAGCAATAGGTGTATTAGATTCTGGAGTTGGAGGATTAACTGTAGCAAAGGAAATAATGCGACAGTTACCAAAAGAATCTATATATTATTTTGGTGATACTAAACGATGCCCTTATGGATCTAGGACAACTGATGAAGTATATAAGTTTACATTAGAAATGATAACTTTCTTGAAACAATTTCCATTAAAAGCTATAGTAATAGCATGTAATACTGCCACATCGGTGGTTTTACCACATATTCAGCATGAAATTGATATACCAATTATAGGAGTAATAAATGCTGGAGCTAGGGCAGCAATAAAAAATACCCAAAATAATAATATAGGAATCATAGGAACTAATGTAACTATCAATTCTAATGCTTATAAACATAAAATGTGTGAGTTAAATCCTAATATAAATGTTTTAAGTTTAGCATGTCCTACATTAGCACCATTAGTAGAGAAGGAACTAAATAATAAGAAGCTATTAAAAACAGAAGTTAGAAATGCATTACAACCATTACTAAATACAAATATTGATACTTTAGTTTTAGGATGTACACATTATCCTCACCTTACTGAATATATACAAGAAATACTTGAAGATACTGTTTCAGTTATAAGTTCTTCTGAAGAAACAGCGAGAGAATTAAGTGCTATTCTTGAACACAACAATTTATTATCCTTAGGAACTAGCAAAAAAGATAATTTTTATGTGACGGGATCTGTTGAAGATTTTAATGAAATTGCAGAAAAATGGTTGCAAAAAAAAATAGATGCACATTTTGTTAATTTAGAAAGTACCATATCTATTTAAGTCATTATTTCAAAAAAATTTAGTTTTTGAGAAGAACTAAAACAATTCAAAGAATAATCCATCGCATTCGTAAATAAATGAAATAATAGTTAGCATATTAATTTTAGGGGCAATCGTAATAAGATACACAATTAATCGGATGGAAAAAAGTACCTATTAAATTAGGTGCTTTTTTTCTTTGTTATATAAATTTTATATAGTAAAAGCCTAATTTAACAAAGCGGACGATTGTTCTTATATTGATTATTAGCTAAAATATTTTAAACAAACGTTTGTTTAACTTTCCCATATCTGATTTGTTTATCACATAAATAAAAAAGATAAGAATACCCCATTTACATATATTCAAGAATTATAGTTAGTTATAACGTAAAATTTAGTTTCTTATAGTTAATTAATCCTGAATATCATTATACGTTTTTCTGTAAGAATGCACCATCCTTCTCTATTTACCTATGTATACATTTTCACTAATTTATTATGATATCAATGTTGATTTAAAACGGTTTATATAAAATCAATAAATGGGATATTTAAAGGAAGGGCGGACCTTTATATATTAATTCACATAATTTTCAAACATTAAAACTCTGGATGTTATTATTTGTTATATAATGGAATCAAGCCGTAATCAATATGGTTTCCCCGTTATGAATAATGAGATAATTTATGTGTCCCGTGTATTCGCTTTAAAGCAAAAAGAACTTGTAGTGATTTCTACAAGTTCTTTTTGTTTTTCTTATTTCATTAGAAAAAGGCCTTTAAATATAGCAGAAATAATAATGAAGTGTTTATTTCTCGTTTGCTAACTAAAATGTTGTATTTTTGAATTTTAATAAGTTTGATTAATAAAAACATTTAGACTATAGAATGAATCATTAGACTGTTAGAAAAATAAGCAAAAAGGGAAGAACCACCAATATTCTTCGCCTTTTGCCTGTAATTAGGGTTTCTATATTATTGAATATAGAAGATTATAAAATGTTGGATGCAACAGTTTACTCTTGAAATTATAGCAAGAGTAACAGGTGTTTTTTTATGCAATATTGCATGAAAAAATCATTGTTTATCAAAGATACTGTCTAACGATAGACAGTATTATATATTTTGTGTGTTTAGTTTTAAGTAAGGTTTGATTTTAAATCAAATTCCCCTTGTAATATGAACGGAAAAACTCTATATAGGATGTATTTTTCTTTATTCTAAAAAACTATATAACAACTTGAAACTAGAATATTATTAATTTCTGAGTGTAAATAAATTAAACTTTAATTTTTAAACAAACGTTTGGTTAATTCTATATAAACAATTTATAAGGATAAATTGAATTTAAAAAAGTTTCTTTATAGTGGAATAAAGGCTGCAAAATCAAAAAGGTGAATTTTATCAATACGAGTTTTTGCTTTTATATATTAAAATAGAAGTACCCTTTCAATGTATGCTGAACCCCTTCACAAATCGTGGAGGGATTTTTCGTTTAATAAATGAATTTTACAAAATATACAAAAATATTTTACTCATGAAATCCACTGATATCAGTGGATTTTTATTTGGATATTTAACGACTTGTTTTGCAATTTATAAAATGATGTAAATTTAGTTTTACTTTTTACAGATGAATCTTCCTAAAAAGTGATCAGTGTTTATAAAGGCACACTCTTTGGTTCGCTTTTTATTATTACGTGTTCAAAGATATAGAGAGCATTTGATATACCTATAAAAGTGTACCTTTATAAACAGTTATGAGTTTTAGGTTAGTAACTAGAAACGAAATCAATTTTCTATTGACTTACAATTTAAATTTTATTAAGGAATAAAAAGAGCCTATACTTCACTGAAGTATAGGGGGAGAGACTACAAGCAATCAGTTATTAATTTTGAATAGATACTTAAATCGATGAATTTTCCATTTGATTTTTCACATTTTCTTAGAGTTCCTTCTAATGTGAATTTTAATTTTTTTAAAACGCTTATGGAATTTAGATTTTCAGGTTCAACTTTTGCTTCAATTCGGTTTAGTTTTAAATCAATAAATGCATAATCTATTAAAGCGGAGATTGCTTCAGGTGCATATCCTTTGCCCCAAAATGCTTTTGAAATATCATAGCCGATCTCAGTTTTAGAGTTTTCAAAATCTAAGAAATTATAACCACATGAGCCAATGATTTGATTAGATTTTGCTTCGATAATAGTAAATCGGATTGCTTTATTGTTTTGAGCCAGCTCATTTAGAAATTTAATCATATCTTTTGCCTGATCCTCATTAGTGAAATTAATAATATTCATGAATTTCGTAACATCTGGATCAGACCATATTTTAAATAAGCTTAATGAATCAGATTCTTCTGTTTTTCTTAAATATAATCTTTGTGTGTATAGTTTAATCAATACTTTTACCTCCATTATATTGTTGATGGGTAGATGAAAAATATTGATATCTGTGCATAATTCAGCCCTTTCTACTCTTAGTTATTTTTTATTATACATGAGATAAATAGAGGGGGGAATTATGTGGTTTTTTATATCAACTTTGTTTCTTAATTGTTTATTCCATTTAATAGCACGCGTGATTTTATTAAAATGAGAGGAGAAAAACTCTTGAATAGAAAGGATATTTAGTAAAAATTTATTCAAAGAGAAAATCTTTACTTCAAATATCGGTACATGATTGATATTAGTAATAATGAAATAGCTATTTAAACTTTAGGGGAGGAACAATAATATGGCAAAAGTTCTAATGTTTAATTTTCCAGGAGAAGGACATATTAATCCGACAATTGCACTTGTTGAAGAACTAATAAAAAGAGGCGAGGAAGTTATTTATTATTGCGTAGAAGAGTATAGAAGTAAAATAGAGAATACAGGAGCTTTGTTTCGACCATATGAAAATTTCATATCACAAATAGACATGGTAAAAAGAATGAATGGGCAAATAAATCCTCAAGAACTATTATTACACATGGTGAAATCCATGGATAAAATAATAGGGATAATTTTAGAAGAAGTAAAAGAAGAAGAATACGATTATGTTATATATGATAATAATTTCGCTGTTGGATGGATTATAGCTGAAGTACTACAAATACCTAAAATTTCTTCATGTACAACATTTTCCATTACTAAAAAAATAGCATCTGCTCTTATGAAGGATCATGAAGAAGAGAATAAAAAATCTCCTTTATATCAGAAAGTTATGCGTATTTTTAAAAAATGGGAAGATATTTATGGAATTACTCTTAGTGAAAAACAAAATTTGATGACATGCCCAGGGGATATTACAATTGTATATACATCAAAATTATACCAACCAAATGTCGAAGAATTTGATGATTCTTATATATTTGTTGGGCCCTCTATTGCACAGCGTAAAGATGTAGATTCTTTTTCCTTAGAACAGGAAAAGGGAAACAAGCTGATTTTTATTTCTATGGGAACAGTATTTAACCAGCAACCCGATTTTTATCACACATGTTTTGAAGCATTTCGAAATAGCTCGGTTACTGTCATATTAGCTGTAGGGAAGCAAAATGATATTAGCCAATTAAATAATATTCCTTCTAATTTTAAGCTATATAATTACGTTCCTCAATTAGACATTCTACAACATACTGATCTATTTATTACACATGGGGGAATGAATAGTTCCAGTGAAAGCTTATATTTTGGTGTTCCTATGCTAGTTATTCCAGTTATGGGAGATCAGCCTATAATTGCTCAAAGAATAGAAGAATTAGAAGCCGGAGTCCAGTTAAATCTTAAATTGCTTACTCCGGAGATATTACGTAATACAGCGATGCATGTGTTATCAAATGATATTTATACAAAAAATAGCCATAGAATTGGAGAATCTTTAAAAAATGCTGGAGGATATAACAAGGCAGTCGATGAAATTGAAACCTTTAAATTAAAAATAGGTATTAAATAAAGCAATACTATTGTGGCTGAAGAATTTGGGGAGCATGTGATGATTGGTATGAAAATCTATCTAATAACCTATCAGTTTTATACCGCTTATCGTTATTCAGTTAGTTGTTTATATCTTGTTTTTACTGTAATCATTTTAAGCATTTTAATTTTTGGGATACTAGAAGCTGAATAATTATGAATAAATATGATTGATTTATATTCCGTTTTTTAATTATTAAGGTAACTGATTATATAATAGTTCAATATTTTATTATGGACGGAACCTAAGTTAGGTTAGTTCAAATGAAACTGATCTTTATTTCTAAATTAAGTACATTTTGGTATGTTATTTAGGGTACCGCCACATGCTTATCAATCTAGTGAAATGAAACATCCCCAAAACATCAAAATTGATATCTACGGAGTAAAAATATACAAATTTCTTGTTTTTGGGGACATTATGTAAACATAGCTTGGTGGCTATGGACAGTATCCATATAGAAGGACTTCTTAAAAAGAGTTAGCTAAAATTTATCACTAAATTTAACTCTGAAATTGGTGAACAATATTGACTATTTAATATAGGGTAATGTTTGCAAATAATAAAGTTGGGTTTAAAATCTCTTTTTTGTCTTTCGGCGTACAATTCCCAGAATGACATAGTACCCCTAATAAAAGGAGAAATGAAATTTGAAATCATCTACAGATAATATTCAAGAAAGTGCAAAATCAAAAAATCAAGGGCAACCAATATGGAAATCAATGTCTATGTTTTTAGTTCCCTTGCTTTTAAGTAATATATTACAATCATTTGGACAATTGTTTGGTATGGTAGTGGTAGGGCGATGGCTTGGTGTGAATGATTTAGCTGCTATTTCAGCGTTTTTTCCATTATTCTTTTTACTTGTATCATTTGTAATTGGGATTGGATCAGGTAGTTCGATTTTAATTGGTCAGGCATTTGGTGCCCGTAATGAAGATCGTTTAAAAGCTATCGTTGGTACGACGCTGACTTTTACCTTTATAATAGGAGCTATTTTGGCAGTAGTGGGAAGTATATTTGCCCTAAATATTATGCGCCTTATGGGTACGCCAGAAAATATAATTGATATGAGTGTGCATTATGCGCGTATCTTATTTATTTCTATGCCAGTTTTATTCTTATATTTTGCCTATACAACATTTATGCGAGGTACAGGAGATTCTAAAACACCATTTTATTTCTTAATTGTTAGTACAGCTTTAAATATGATTTTATTACCTATTTTAATTTTTGGCTGGCTAGGAATGCCGAAGTTTGATGTGTATGGGGCTGCTTATGCTTCTGTTATCTCAACCATTGTAACATTTGTTGTTATGATTATTTATTTAAAGAAGAAGAATCATCCACTGCAATTAGATGAAACAGTCCGGAAATATCTTCGTATGGATTGGGATTTATTAAAACTATTATTACGCCTTGGGATTCCAGCGAGTATCAATATGATACTTGTTTCGTTATCTGAGATTGCGGTAATCGCATTTGTGAATCGCTTCGGATCTGATGCGACTGCTGCATATGGGGTTGTGAACCAGGTTGCAAGTTATGTTCAGATGCCGGCAGTCAGTCTTGGAATTACGGTATCCATTTTTGCTGCACAATCCATTGGTGCGAATCAATTTAATCGATTACAGAAAGTTATTCGCGCTGGAATTGTTATGAACTATATAATCGGTGGAATATTAATCACTCTTATTTACTTGTTTTCAAGAGAAATCCTATCGTTATTCTTAACGAGCCCAAATACAATCGAAATTGCACATAGTTTAGTGATGATTACACTTTGGAGTTACTTAATTTTTGGTCACGCTCAAATTATTGGTGCAACAATGCGAGCAAGTGGAACTGTACTATGGCCCACTGTTATCGGTGTCGTATCAATATGGCTTGTAGAAGTCCCAGTTGCTTATTACCTTTCTTATCATACAAATCTTGGTATAAAAGGAATATGGATTGGATATCCAGCTGCATTTATTGTGAGTTTACTTTTGCAATACGGATACTATAAACTTTCATGGCAGAAGAAACGAATTTCACGACTTGTTAGTTAGAATAGAAGGTGAAAAAAAGTTGTCCCATAAGTCGATTGTAGGGGTATGGTAACATCGCCATCAAGCTAACAAAACCGAGATACCCCAAAAACAGGAGTATCTCGGTTTTATATTTCCAACACGATTTCCTCCTTTCATAGTTGTCCATAGAAGTTCAGCTCAATTTTTCATTTTAGAGAAGAATACATTTCTTAGATTGATGGTAATATGGTAAGTTGTGTTTTAAAAATAATGTTACGATGTTTATAAAGAAGATGCGATGAAAGATAAAATATGTTGATAGATTTTTTAATAATATTCATATAAAATACTATTTTGAATTTGATAAAACTTTATTTCAAACCAACGATAGAATGTATTTTGAAGAAAGGAACATAGGATAACAAATGAAAGTAAACATTAACATCATTGAAAAACTTAAAGAAGAATCTTGTACTTTTTACGTTCACAAAGTTACATCTTTCATTCTAGATATGGTATCTACACTAGAGAATAGTTCTGATGATTATTTAATAGTAAATTCTATCCACAAAAATGAACAAGAAAAAATCTCTTGTTCAACTATTTATTATTTGGAATACCTTGAAAGAAAAGTGTTTGTTTATACAAAAGAAAATATATTTGAGATAAAATGTCCTTTATATAAATTGCAATATACACTTCCAGATAACTTTATTAGAATTTCAAAGACTACAATTGTCAATATCCATTTTTTAAAAAAATTCTCAGCTAAGGCGAGTGGAAATCTAGAAACACTGCTTTCAAATGGAGAAAATTTAATTGTCTCAAGAAAATATGTTTTTTCTTTAAAAAATAAGCTAAAACAGTATTCTAAATAACCACATATGTATTGATTTTTACCACTTATGTTTAAAAGCATTTCTTTATATCTCCTTTAATGTAAATATTAATAAAAGCAAAGGAGGAGATACAATGATTAAAGAAGTGCTTATAAGAACTCCATTATGGGTATGGATATTATTATTTATTTTAATAAAAAGAGGTATTGCTATTTCTCAAGAGAGACCGATTAATTTGTCTAAAATGTTTCTTGTTCCTGTGATTTTTATGATGTGGGGTTTGGAGAAAATTATTAGTAAATTTCCTCACCTAGGGTATTGTTTAATAAGCTATATTATTTTCATTTTTTCAGGCATTTTAATTGGATATTTGTTATATAAAAAATATCAAATTTATTTTAAACAAGGCACAATTATTTTTAGAAAGAAATGTTATTTGCCATTAATAATTATTTTGATTAACTTTTTTGTGAAATATCTTTTAAATGTAACTTTAGAAGTATCTTCCTCATTTTATGATGATATTGCATTTAATGTAATGTATTCTGCTATAAGTGGATTGTCTGTAGGTTTATTTTTTGGAGGAATCTTATATACATTTTATATGCAATCAAAATTAAAGAATATTACCTTACAGTCATAAAAAGTACGAAAGGAAAAAAATATTGAAATTAAAAGAACGACTATATAAAGGCTTAGGAACTGGATCATTTATATATATGATAGTTTTACTATCGAGAAACAATAGCACCTTTATTACAAAAACTGAAATAATAAGTGTTCTGTTAATTTCTGCTTGTGCAGGTATTTTCTCATTTATTTTTGATGTTGAAAGAATAAGTTATGTATTGGCTTTAGTAATTCATTTTTTCATAATGATTTTAGTTATATTTCTTATATCTCTATATAACCATTGGATAGCAACTTTTCCAACTGCTGATTTTTTCGAAAGTATAGTTTTGATATATGCATTTTCTTGGTTTATATCCTATTTAAATACAAAAAAAGATGCTAAAGAATTAAATATGTTACTAAAGAACAATAAGAGCATTTAAACTGTTCTTCTAGGGATCTCGCCGCATCGCCATCAAGCTAAAAGAATCAGTTACCCCAAAACAATAAAAAAGAAAAATGCATAAAATTTCCGTTTTTAAGGTATTTGCTTTTCTTAACTCGATGGTTATGTGGCGAGACTACCCATTACAAGAATCCATTAAATCCATCTATAAAAAAGTACCCCTAGATAAGTCTAGGGGTACTTTTTTACAAAGCATTACTTTCAACATAAACAGGAAGGGTATACCCATTAATTAGCATTGGAGCAATTAATGAACAAGCCCAAACATCCCAGTAAATCTTTTTTCATAATTCTTCTTCTTCAAGCTTTATTAAACTATTTATTTACCACACTTGCATCAACCTTTACAATCAGTTTTCCTTTTTCAACAATTCCTGAAACTTTTTTTATTTTTAATGAAGCGTTTCTTGGTAATATTAATTCCGCATATTCATTTCCCATATATACAGCATGTGTTCCTTTTGGAACTTCAATATCCATACGAATTGTTTTTGCCTTTTCTCCTAGATATTTATCAAGAATAGCTAGTGACGTACTTGTAAAACCTTTGTCTTTAACAGTTTTCCCTTCAAACTTTTTCTTGAATTTTTCAATTGATTCTTTATTAACTACAGTTTCTTTTGGGTTTTTTGGATCTTTGGGAAAAAATGTCCCCGGGGCAATTCCAAACTGTTGTTCATCTGTATATCTATATACCATAATTGTATCTGGTACACTAGCAGTGTTTTGTTTAAATACTTTATCCATTTCTGCAGCGTATTCTTTTGCTACTTTTACATACTCTTTAGGATATCCATCTACTTTCCCTTCTCTTAAAGCTTGATTAATCCTTGTTCCATTTTGCTCATAGTTATTAAAAGCTTCTTTTGCTTTTGGTGTTACTACAATTTTATCTCTATGATTAGGAAGGTTCTTTCCATAATTTTTTGCTTCTTTTTCTTTGTCTTTAAAATCTATCAATTTATCTAAAAATGTATCAGTTTTTTTTGTAGATTCAATAGAAGAAATAGGATAATCGAGAGTTGAACGTTGCTCCATTGCAGATGCTACATTAGCTGTTCCACTCATAAGAACTATAGTAGCTAGACTAAAAAAAGCGAATTTTTTACTTAACATGCGAATTTCCCCTTTCAATGTCTTTAATATTTTTCAATTAGCTAAAACAATACAGCACTCAATTAATTGTAGATATTGATTTGGTGGTAAATTAAAAATCTTTTCGAAATAACTTTATTCAAAAAACTTCCCTTAAAAAACACACTTCAAAAGGTACACTTTTTTGAACATGTTTAAAGATTACAAAGATAAAATTAGTTTTACAAAACATACAAAATGTTAAACTTATAAGAACCAGTGATATCATGCGTTTTTCTATGGTATTACTGGGTTTTTTCGCTATAAAATGAAAAGAAAAAGATTGTCAGTTTAACAAAATGAAGTTATAGTTAAAGTAAGTTTTACATATTATAGGTAACAGCATCGAATTAGGAGGTCGTGTTTTATGGCGAAAGGAGGACGAAAACCTGGAGCAAAAGAGCCGGTCCGTTCATTAGAAAAAATTGAAGAAATGAAAGATTGGTTATTACAAAATTCCTCATACCGAAATTACTTTTTATTTTACTTTGGAATTAATACAGGTTTACGTATCAGTGACATTCTACGATTACGTGTAAAAGATATTCGTGGAAAAGATGTTATGAAAATTAAAATGGAAAAAACAGATACAACGGTAGAAGTGTATTTTAATTCAGTCTTGCAACAAGAGATTGCGAAATACACGAGTAATCGGGCCGACTCTGATTGGCTTTTTCCAAGTCGTCAAGGGGATAAACCCATTACAAGACAAATGGCTCATACTTTTTTGCATAAAGCGGCCGAGGCTTGCGGTATTGATTCAGAACAATGGGGAACACATAGTATGCGAAAAACGTTTGGATATCACTATTATCAGAGAAAGAAAGATGTGTACTATTTGATGAAACTATTTGGCCATGCGACGCAAGGTCAAACTTTACAATACATTGGTGTCGAAGCCGATGAAATTCGTAAAACAATGGAGGATTTCACTTTATAAGAATCCAAAGGGGGAAACCAGAGTATGAAAGAGGGGAAATTAGAACAGGAAAGTAAATCTCGAAAGTACGAACGTATTTTTATCATCTCATTTTTTACCACGGTAGTTCTTATTATTGGAAGTATAGTTGTTGTAGAGTATACGGGTTTTAAATATATTATGTACTTAGCATTACCAATTCTAGTCAGTGTAGCTTTTACCAACGACATACAAAAAAGATATAAGAAATACTCTAATTTAAGTAATAAAGAATAGGAGGGGTATAGATGAATCTTGTAAATTTTGAAGTTCTAAAAAATTATGAATCACCCAGCGTTTATTTTTGTGAACATGCAATGAAGCATAGTTGTTTGATTGCAATTCCTTCCTGGAATTGGAGTTTCTTAATGGATTATACGATTGATTTTAAAGATGAAAAGCCTATGTTAATGAAAGCATTGGAGAAGTATGTTTCTTATGATTTGGTGGAAAATGTTGCAGATGCATTTTATGATTATGTATTTAGCGAATTTAATTAAGATTTTCATAAGGGGGAGCATAATGAATTTTAAAGGGGCTGTAAGTAGTTTTTTAGTAATGGGATTATTATTTTCGGGATGTTCAGCAACTCAAAATTCAAATTCTGCAAAACAAACGAGTGGATCACAAGATATTGCACAAGTGATAGAGCTTCCATCAAATAAGTATCCAGAAACAGCGGCACATATTAAAGATGCGATTGCAAATGGTAAGACAGATATTTGTACAATTGATCGGGATGGAGCCGCCGAAAGGAGAAAACAGTCTTTGGCAAATGTTCCAACGAAAAAAGGATATGATCGGGATGAATACCCTATGGCTATGTGTAGGGAAGGTGGGAAAGGTGCTGATATTAGGCATATAAAACCAGCTGATAATCGTGGTGCTGGTTCGTACATTGGGAATAAAGTGGAGAAATTACCAGACGGTGCAAAAGTTAAGATCGTTGTGAAATAAAGGGGATAGAGCTATGACAATTATAAAACTGTCTTGTATTTTCGTTATAGTTATATTCCTGGTATGGCGCTTTATAAGACTTTTATATCGTTTTTTAGAAAAGAAGGCTCAACAGATCGAGGAAAGACAGGAAAGTAAAAAGGTGCAACTTAGAGAGTTACGAAAAGATGAGTTTGAAAATCAATATGATGAAGTTTATTACAATGATTCACCACCATTTAAGAGTAAACAACGTAAGAAATCCGCAAAATCTTCTACTTATACAGATGATAATTCAGACTATATATCACCTGTTGTAACTACATCTACATTTCACTCACATTATGATAATTCATCAAGTAATTGTGGCGATTCTTCTTCTAGTAATGATGGAAGTTCAAGCTGTGATTAACTAATAAAGAGCCATTTATATACAGAGCTCTTTTTGTTTTTTGAAAATAAGAAAAATTAAATGGTGAAAAACTCAGTCTGGATTTAAATGATTTGAAAGAGCATATGAATCCTAAAGATTTTGAAACGAGAAAATCTGTTTCAAAAGGTGTCCTTTTTAAGATGCATTTCAAAAATGGATTTTTGAGGTTTTGGAACTAATATTTTATGTGGTTTCGATAGCACCAAAAGGTGTACCTTTCGAAACACTTCACAGACGTATCAAGGATTCTTTTTATCTTTAGATATATGAAAATAAAAAATATTCTTAAAATCATAACTTTATGAACAAAACAAAAGAAGAATCCAAGTTGGATTCTTCTTTTGTTTTGTTCGTTTAGCTGATTGGGCGGTACTCTACATTTATAATAAGAGTAATTAGCCTCAAGAAATGTTAATTGCGTTTTTATAGAAGTTTTCAGCTTCATCACGAATTGCTTTCCAATCTTCAAAGGCCAATTCAAGTTCTAAAGCAGCAATGAACTCCTCTAAATTTTCAATATCATCAATATTATCTGCTAATTCTTTTAAATCATAAGATATAGCGCTCCATATTCTATGAACTTTCCGAATAACAAGTGAAACGTGCTCCTTAAACTGAACCAAATGCATGACTGGAGCTACTAAATAGACAACCGTGTTTTGTGCGACAACGAAATCATTTGAGTTTTGCAGTGATAAATATGACATCCGATGCGACCACGTTTGTACTGTTTCTTCGTATTTTTGAATTTCTGAATAAAATTCGGAGAGAGATGTTGCCATAGATTGAGACTGTTGATAATATGTCTGTGCGTGATTAGATAAATCTTTACATATATTTATGAATTTAGATTTTGTATTTGGGGATAATTTACCGGTTTGCGCTTCCAATATTACTTGATTAAGATCATTATAATATTTAATAGAAATTAAATCCGCAAAGGAAACAATATTTTGAGCAATGATAAGTATATCTTTATGCCCTCCATTTTCCCAGAACCTACATTTTTCCCTAACGTTTAACTTAGTTGCAATTGCTTCTTCAACTAATTCACGAAAAACAGAAGTTGTTATGAGTCTATCCCAATTTTTTTTGACTTTCCCGTCGAGTACGAGATACATTCTTTCCTTGACTTGATCGATACTAGTTGGTGCTGAGATCCATCCGTTCAAATAACGAGCGAATGAACGCCATTCATCTATTGTTAGGAGAAAAGGGGAATATTTCCCGCCTAATTCACGTGGAGAAAAGGCTAAATTGTTCATGTTAACACCCCTCTAAATTATTTTAAGTTGTATTTATTCATCCATTTTAGAAAGATTCCATTAGAACATTTAAGATAGGAATTTTTTCTTGTAATTAGCAACAAGAGATCCTGCTAGTTCCATTCGGATTTTTGTAATTTTAGAAAGATCTGGCCCATCCTGTACTTTAATTGTCCAAGTTGTAAAAGGGTTTGGAATAAAGTAATCATAAGCAAATTCTTCTGCTATCGTGCCATCAGTAATAATCGTTGAACCTACATAGCTAAAACCTCGATTAAAGGGCTCTGTATTAAATTGAAACTTTTTATTTTTATAATCATCATAATAATGTCCCGAATTCGTGATCCGTATTTGTACTTTAGAAGTAGCGTCAACTCCATCTAACCAAATTCGCATTAATTTAAGTCGAACACGGTACTCGTTTTCAAAAAACGAATCATTTAGGTTGATTTCCCAAGAAGCTTCTCTTGTCTCCTTCAGGGTTTTCAAAGCATTAGAATCTGTAATCTCTATTGTTCGATTTTGAAATGGTTGAGGTGGTGGATTAAACTGTTTTAAGGCCTCCATACAGTCCTTTTGTAATGTAGCAACATCTACTTTTAATTCTGATACATCTTTTAAAATATTAGGATTTACATCTGAATCGCGAAGAGCCCAATACTTATAAGCATGTTTATAATTTGCTAAAGCTACAAATAGAATTTGCTTCATATCTAAATAGCGTTGATATAATTTTTGTTCCATTTCTTCGTTTTCAGATTCTTGCCCTTCAAGATTCTTAATATACTCTTTCAACCTCGCAAGATCTGCTTGATGAATATGTTTTTCTAGCAACAGACGAAATAGCTCTTGACTACAGCGAATGATAATAACTTGATTCGAAGCAAGTGTTTGACCATAAACAGCTAGAATATCTAATGATAGTAGATACTCTCTAGCCCCCTCAACTTCTTTCTTAATGGCATCTTCTAAAGCAGCAGCTATTTTCAACTGAAATATTTTCCA
Source organism: Bacillus sp. AY18-3 (assembly GCF_008042305.1). Taxonomy (NCBI): domain Bacteria; kingdom Bacillati; phylum Bacillota; class Bacilli; order Caryophanales; family Bacillaceae; genus Bacillus; species Bacillus sp. AY18-3. The sequence goes on from NZ_QKQR01000014.1 coordinate 110,313, forward strand.
CGTTGCCTCTCCAGTCAGATCCTCTTTAGGAAGTTCCCACTCATTTTCTTGAATTTTTTTTAAGAGTTCTTCTGAGAACTCCATATCCGTAGATGCTTTTGATATCTCTGCAGCTAGTGCATATATTTTATTAATTAATTCAGCTAATTCATTAAGTTTCTCCATACATTCTTTTAATGATTGCGCTAATGCAGCTAGCTGACCTCCAGCTTCTATTACTTCTTTTAAACTGTTAATTATATCGATAATTTCTCCAGGTGCTGCAGTCCCTCCTGTAGCAATTATCGAGCCTATAGATTCTGCGAAATTAAGAACGGCGCTCACCATTTTAAAAGCCATCTTCATTTGTTGTTCATAATGATACTTTTTAAGCCCATACTCGAAATCAATTTTAGCTATTGTTACAACATGTTGCTGTTTTTCGAATTGATACAAAGATGATTCAACAGCATTTTGAGCACTTCTCAGATTATCTTTTGCTTGATTAATTAGTGTTTCTTTAAATAACAATGTATCCTGTTCATGCTGGAGCATAAGAGTAGCTGCTGCTTTTCGATCTGCAATTGCTAGGTTTTTATCTAAGTAACGGTGATATTGTTCCTCAAAATGTTGTGCTGCTGCCAAGAAAGCATTAATTTCATCCCTATAAAGATCTTTATCCAGAAGTGGAACAAACGTATTCTCACCATAGTTAGCAGTTAAAATGGTAAGTAATGCAGTGCTTTGTATACACAATGAACTTAAATCTTTATATTGAGCTGTAAAAGCTTTCAACCAGTTTAACTGATCAGCTGCAATATCCGGTTGAGATTCATAAAATAGACAAGCTACTTGGAAAACAGACATAAATAGTTTTGGGAATTGAGGTGTAGGAACTACATACGAAATTTCTTCTTTGGTGAATGTACCATCTTTATCGGACAAACGTACGCCTTTATTTCTCAGTTCTATTGGATATGGCGATGGGGAACTTTGATTGTAGATAGGAATAGCATGTAACGTTCCAGAAAGCTCAAGTCCATAAATCGTCAATTGTGCGAGCTTACTTCCATCTTTGTAATCTAGTCGAATCTCTGCTTTTCCATCTGATTCAATTTCCACACGTCTTGTTCGGATAACTAGTTGCATATCTTTTAAAGTACAGTTAAATTTATCAGGAATTCGAACAACATCTGCAAAAATCGAAATCATATTTGGCGTTAGTTGATTTTCCTCAATAAACTTATATACTTCACCTAAATCAACAAATAAACTGCGAATTTCATATTTTGTTTTCGTAGTACTTGAGTAAAAAGTTCCTGGGATATGCTGATTATTCAACAATTCTTCATATAGTTTTTTATAATCCACTTTATGGGCTAACATGTATTTCCCCCATCTACATAAAATTAGGGACAAAAGAAGTTAAATATTACGCAAGCGAGAATTCAATCTCTGTTTCTTTAGCTCCTTTTATCCCTATATTAACGGTTAAGTTATTTGTTGTAACTGCTCAATTCTTAAACTTACGTAATAAAAACAACTGATTTATTTGAGATAACACATAGGTTTATTCTATTTGTTCGGTTCTATTAATTACTTTTAGTGTACTTATGCAATATATTGATCAACTATATATTCTACATCTGCATTAACTCGGAAATCATCTGCTTGTTTACCTACTGCTTCCCATTGTAAAATTGCCAATTCAATTCCTAAATCAGCAAATTCCGGATCATTTTGAATATCTTCCATTACAATTTCCGATAGTACTGATAGATCTTCGTGAAGAGAATTCCAAATCCCCTTGATTTTCTCAATTACAGGAAGCGCATCCTCAATTTGTTTTTGGGTTTTGTCGGTTCCCACATCTGCCTTATCGAGTAAAGCCATCAAATAAACATTTCGCTGTATGATTTCCCCATTTGCTTTGATTTTTTCCCTTGTGGCTTCAATTCTAGCTTGTAACGCTTTTCCTTTCGTACTATCGAGAATTGCCTTTAACGCAAAACCAAAAACAGGGCCAAGTAGTAAAGACAGCCAAGATTGAGATTCATAATCTTTGAACTCTTCCATGTATTTCTCTAGATCTTTCCGCAAGCTTTCTACTTCAGCTCTAAGGCGTTTTACCTCTTCGCTATGATCGCCATACAATTTATCATATTTATTTTTTACCGTTGTTAAGTTAGTATAATCAGATTTAGTATCTTTAGCGAATTGTCCAACGGCATCCGCTAATGTTTTAGCGTGGTCCCCAAATTCTTTTGCTTCATTCGCTAACCTGGCACAAATTTTCTTGAACTGTTCTAACGCCACCGTATCCCCATCTAAAATATCTGGTAAATAACCAATTAAGGGTTGATAGTAGACCTTTGCTCTTCTTGAATAATTAACAATTTGATTCGCAACAGTAAGAACTTCTCTGTAGGTATTATCGTTCCAGTTTCCACAATGACCTTTAATACTTGTATGAACAGTATATAACTCTTTAAAATCTGGAAGTGTTGCTGAGCTACCCATTAATAAAGCAAGGCGCATCTCTCGATCATTTACAGGTAAATATGCACCATCACCTGTGTATTTTTGAACTTTAATCCAATCTTCTTTTTTTAATAAAAATGGAGATTCTTCCTTACCACCAAGGTCCCTTGCTGAAATATCTCTTTTTACCATAACAATACACCCTTTCTATTTTATAAAATGAAATTATATTATTGTTCGCACTCCTTCTATAGCAAAAAATACGTCCAATATTTCGAACTTCAAACTGTACATAGTAAAGTAGAATACAAGTTCAACAATCAATTCATCTCTCCCTTAATTTGGTTATTTTGATACCCATTCAGTATAATTTACAAACTCCTAATCTAGAATTGAGAAATATATTTTTTAGTGTAATTTCTAGCGTGTTCCCTGAATTTTTAAGTTGCCATATATTCCGTATTAGAGAACACTATATTCAGAATATAAATTATATTAGAAGTCCGTTCTAAAATTCAAAAGTTTACTTTCGAATTTATAATAAAAAGCAAAAAGAACTTGTAGCAATTAATACAAGTTCTTTTTGAGATAATGTCAATAATACAACTGGTTGTTATTAGTTTGCTATTTTCATACTTTTGTAAAACTCGTTTTCACTAAATGAACATTAAAAAAGTTTACTTTTGAATTTTGTTTAATTTACAATTAATTTTGTAATAAATCTCTCTATACAGATATAACTGTTATTTATGCCCTACTAGAAGATAAAAAGGTATACGCTTACATATAATAGAAGTGATATCGTGGTACGTAGTAATTATTAAATTAAAGGGGAGTAATAAGGATGGATACTAATAAATTAAATGGTTCTGAAAATGAATTACAACCTTTGGATATTGACATGATTGATATGAAAAGTGCAAGAGAAGGTATTAAAGTTACAATAGAACCTTACCCAGATATGCAAGTTGGAGATAGAATTGAACTTATTTGGAATGGTCGTACACTCAACTATACGATAGATGAAGATGAAGTTAATAACGCGATTGAAATTGAAGTACCATTCGCTGATGTTAAAAAAATAAAGAATGGAAGTGTTCCCGTATATTATCAGCTTTATGACAGGGCAGGTAATAAGAGTCGTCCTAAAGAATAAAAATACAAGGCAAGCTTCGTGCTTGCCCTTTTCTATTTTTCTCTTAAACCCATGTGGCGTATATTGATACCCTCGAGCACTATGAATCTTGTGATAAAATCAACAATTTGAAAGTAAACTAATGTGTAAAAGTTTACTTTCGTGTTTTAGGTCTAAGGAAAGAGAAATTAGAAGGGCTAGTTCCTCGGCTTCGCTTCACCCCAGCCATCACCTCACACCTAAAAACAAGGAATTATAAAATATTAATTGAATATATTTTTGATACCGACTAAAATTTAGGAATGGAAAGAGGGCAATCTGATGCATTACATAACCGCATGCTTGAAAATTATTAGTGATAAAGACCTTAATGAAATAATAGAGGAGTTCAAAAAACTTGAAAAAGAAACTATTAAAGAAGAAGGATGTATTCAATTTCATGTGTACCCTCTTGAACCCTCAGAACGAAAATTAATGCTTTGGGAGATTTGGGAAAACGAAGAAGCTCTTAATGTTCATTTCACCAAGCCACACACTCAAAATACTCTAAAACAAGAATTAGCAGAAATAGAATGGGTAATTAGAAGTAATGTGAATTAACAAGATTGGTTGTTCTTGTAGTTTTGATAAAATATAAATCGGAGCCACTATATGTATGTAGAGTAGCAAAAGCTACTCTTTTTTTATTGGATTGATGTTTATAGCGAAAGTGATCTTTTATTCAAAAGTTTACATTCAAATTTATAATAAAGAACTTGTAGAAATTACTACAAGTTCTTTTTGACATAATGGTAATAATACAATTTTTTTTATTGGTTTGCTATTTTCATACTTTTGTAAAACTCGTTTTCACTAAATGAACATTAAAAAAGTTTACTTTCGGTTTTTGTTTAAATTTTAAAATTGTAATTTAATCCCAGAGTGGCCCCTCATTCCCTGAATCGTTTCCGTACCCCATATTTATAGGGATTTTTTAATTTGTCGAAAAAATTCGAAAGAAAAAATAGGAAAACACTTAAATTTAACCTATATAGGTTAAATTTAAGTTGAAAGGAGGTTCATATAAAAATATTTATAGATTTAGAAAGGGATTTGTTAATGAAGGAAATTGATAAGTATATGTTTCTTCAAGAAGCGGCTATAAGATGGGGGATACCCTATGAAACAGTAAAAAACAAGGTAAAACCATCTTTAGCAAAAGAAAAGCAAATTGATAGTATGATTGAACGCGGTTTGATTAAATATTTTGAACCGCCGCGTGATCCGAACCGCATATATAAACGGGATCAAAAGTCTTGGCTTGTATCGATTGATGCAATGCATGAATGGTTTGGTGAACCTAAAAATAAAAAGTAAAAAAACAAAAGAGAAAGATGTTTCCGTGCCTGCCAGCCTGGAAAAACACCTTCCTCTTATGGGCCAACATAATTTAAGAAAGGAAGAATGGCTATGAAACAAATCCTTATTAAAATTACGTCTGGTGAGCCTATTTTAACACAACCTCACCTTAAATTTAAATTCCTCAAAAAATTTTACTCATCCATTTCAGAAAATTACAAAAAGTTAAATCGTTATTTTGGTATTGAAGAAAATGTTTCCGATCAGATTTGGTTTTATGGTTTCTTTGCAACCTCCATTTTTATGATGCTTTTCACTTACTTATTTTCGGGTATCTTATATGGATTTTAGAGGAAAGCCATATGGAAAAATGCCTATTTTCAAAACAATCCTTCTAGAAAGGAGATAACACATTGATTCAATCATTAAAGAGTACCATGCAATTTATTATAATTTCGTTTATAATCATTCCTTTTTTTACCTTAGATACATTTTTTAACTATTTTTGGTTAAGTTATTTTTAAAGGAGTTATTGCTAATTCAATGAGCATGTTTAAATATCACTATCCCTAATTTTTAAAATAAAAATTTCTTAAAAACTATATGTAACTTCTTTCTGAAAGGAAGGGTATTATCAATTGAAACCGTATGGAAAAATACCTGATGAATCTATAAAATCTTTACAGGATTTAATGCAATTACTAAAAAAATCTAAAGATTTTATAACATTGGAAATCGCTTCAAACAATTCCTCTATAGTCATTTCATATTTTAGAACATTAATCGATATAAATATATTTCATGAAGAGATTTTAACCTATATAAAAGAGAAGAGATTCGATTCGTTACAAGACATTCAGTCTGTCTTACCCTTTGAAAATTCAAAAATAACAAATCAAAGGGAAGATATTCAGGATAATATTTTAAACGGCTATATACTTATTCAGTTTGATACAGATACATTAAATGGTTTGTTAATAAATGTATCAAAGAAAGAAAAAAGGGATATTACAAAAGCTGAAATTGAATACAATATTGTGGGTCCACAAATCGCATTTGTTGAAGATTTAGACGTAAACTTAAATTTAGTACGTAGAAAGCTTCCAACACCTTATTTACAAATGAAGGAATTGAAAGTTGGTTCTCTCTCTAACACAACCGTTGCAATTGTATTTATTGAGGGAATTGTAAATGATCAAAATCTACAAGAAATTATAAAACGAGTGAGTCAAATCAAAACAGACCATGTTTTAGATAGTACTTATTTGATTCAATTAATTGCTGACAATCCTAATTCCATATTCCCTCAATTTTTGAATACAGAACGTCCAGACCGTGTAGCAGCTGTATTGGCAGAAGGGAAAATTGCACTTTTTGTAGATGGCTCACCTTATGCTATCACCCTGCCAACAACATTAATTGACTTTTTTTCTACGACAGAAGATTACACCATGCCTTGGATTATTGCCTCCTTTTTTCGACTGTTAAGGCTTTTTGCTTTTATGTTTTCTGTTTTAACGACTCCATTATATGTTTCGATATTAACATATCATTACGAGCTTATTCCAAAAGAGCTTCTTGAAACGTTAATCATATCGAGAAGTAAAGTACCTTTTCCTCCATTAATTGAAGCACTTTTTTTAGAAATAACGATTGAATTGCTGAGAGAAGCGGGGGCACGTTTACCAACTAAAGTGGGTTTAACTGTCGGTATAGTAGGTGGTATTGTAATTGGCCAAGCATCGGTAGAGGCAAGTCTTACAAGTAATGTACTAATTATCATTGTTGCACTTTCAGCTCTTAGTTCATTTACAGCACCAATATATCGAATTGGTAATACAATTCGAGTAATTCGTTTTCCTTTTATAATCGCCGCACACCTGCTGGGTTTATTAGGAATTGTTTTAACAAGCTCTTTGCTTTTAGCACGCTTATTACGTACAGAATCATTAAGACGTCCTTATTTGTTTCCTTTTTATCCTACACGCCCTACAGATTGGAAAGATAGTATTATACGTATGCCAATCTCAGCGATGTTTCGACGTCCTATTTTTTCAAGGTCTAAACAACGTTTTCGCTTTAATCCAGAAGAGGTAGAGAAAAATAAAATCCTATCACGAAATGATTTTGATGATTGAATTTAACAGGGAGGAGTATTATGAAACAGATCCCAATTGAGTATCAAGTCTCTCCATATATGGTATTTTTTTTAATTATTACTATACAGATGGGGGTTGGTATGCTTGGTTTTGAAAGGATTAGTGCAAAATTAGTTGGAAATGATGCGTGGATTAGCACGCTGCTTTTTGGAATATCTGTTAATTTTATGATTTGGATCATATATCAGATTTTAAATCAGGGTAATGGAGACATCATTGCAATCAATCAAAACGTACTTGGAAAATGGATTGGTGGATTGTTCAACTTGATTTTTTTATGCTATATTGTATTGTTAGGTGCAACAACACTCCATACTTATATTGAAGTAGTACATGTTTGGATGTTTCCTTCAATTTCATCTTGGGTTATAGCGGGGGCTTTTTTAGGCCTATGTTATTACATTGTTACTGGAGGATTTCGTGTAGTTGCCGGAATCGGCTTCTTTGGAATCGTTATCCCAAGTTTTCTAATCTTCACATTTTTTTATCCTTTGCAGTATGCAGATTTTCGGAATTTATTTCCAATTGCACAGCATTCATTCCTAGAAATTATGAAAGGAATGAAAGGAAATATGTTTAGTTTTTTTGGATTTGAAATGTTATTGTTGTACTACCCATTTATTAAAAAGGCAAAAACGTCTCAAAAATATGCGCACTATGCAAATTTAGTAACCACTATTGTCTACACATACCTTATGATTTTAACTCTTGCGTTTTTTAGTGAAAAACAACTCGCGAGCGCGATATGGGCATATTTAAGCATGATTAAAATTATACAATTTCCCTTTATAGAGCGGTTTGAATACATTATTGTTTCTGTTTGGGCTTTTTTTATATTACCTAACGTTTCCTTTACATTATGGGGAGTAAGTCGTGGTATAAAAGAGGCGCTGGGAATAAAGCAAAAATATGTTTTGCCAGTTATCATCGTATTCATCTTTGTTTTATCATTTTTTTTGAATAACCGTAATAAAATTAACTTATTAAATACTTGGACAGGTCAAATTGGCTTTGTATATATATATGTATACCTACCTGTACTATGGCTAATTCAAACCGCCAAAATAAAGTTAAGGAGATAAACATGAAGCGATGGATACTTTTCCTTATATTAAGTGTCTTCTCAATAGGTTGTGCTAAAACGAAAATTGTGGATGACATTGATTTAGTTCAAGTTGCGGCATATGATACTGAAGCAGAAGGTAAGCTAAAAGGAACCTTTGCGATTGCAGCTTATAAAGGAGGCGGGGAAGGTGAAACGAAAATCTATTCAGCATCAGGCCAGACTGGTAGAGAAGTTCTTGCAAGAGCATCCGAAAAATCTTCTGGACCTCTAGAGTTGGGGCAATTGCGTGTTATTATATTTAATGAAAAAATAATTGAAAAGGGAATGCAGGAAATTTTAGAGACTTTGAACCGAAATCCTAGTGTAGGAAATGCAATTTATTTAGCAATTACAAATGGAAAAGGGGAATCACTATTAAAAGGGAACTATTCTAAAGAAAAAGAAATTGCTTCCTATCTATCCTCTTTACTGGAGCAAAATATGAACAATGGGACGCAACCAAAAACAAACTTTTTTATGTTTTTAAATCAACTTGATGATGATGCGAGGGATTCCTATTTGCCGATGATATCTAAAAAAGGGAACGTGTTGGAGTTAAATGGAATAGCACTTTTTAAAAGATGTAAAATGGTTGATAAAGTGAACCCTAAAGATTTATTTGTATTTAAATTGTTGACAGATAAATTTAAACAAGGTACATACCAATTCAAACTACCTAGTTCTTCAAATACTTACGCCACGATAGAGAATATAAAAGCTAGAACAAAATATAAGATGGAGGGGAATAGTAAGCATCCATTCGTAAATGCTCATATTCAAGTTAAAGCTGAAATTCAAGAATTTACAAAAACCAAAAATCTAGATAATCCTAAAGAAATAAAAAAATTAGAAAAAATTATGGAAACAGAAATAGAAAAAAAAGCAACTACATTGATAAAGAGATTTATTAAAAAAGGCACAGATCCTATAGGACTTAGAAAGCTCGGTAGAACTCACGTAAGAAAATGGAACAGTCAAGAATGGGAAGAATCCTATAAACATTTACGTTTTCGTGTAACAGCTGATGTAAAAGTAACCCAATCTGGTGTTACAGAATAAATAAATCAAATAAGATATGGAAAATTTCAATAAATAAATATGGTCTCGCAGGAGATTAGAGAGAAGAGAAACTAGTAACAAAGCATCTCATAAACATTAAGATGCTTTGTTACTAGTTTTTATACCTGTATAGCCGTATCACTTACGTAAGCATTAGATTAGATCACTTCATAATTTACACCAACTCTAACAATTTCCTTATTTTTTGCATCATAACGAAAAAAGCTGTTGCCCTAATGGGACAACAGCTTTTTCATTATGCTACGTCTTCTTTTTGTTCCTTTTGTAGCGTACTATTTTTGTAACCGTAACTGAAGTAGACAATTAGCCCAATTACAAGCCACACTGCAAAACCAATCCATGTTGTTGCGGGAAGTTGTAATGCTAAGTATCCACAGAATAGAACCGCTAAAGCCGGAATCCATGGCACAAAGGGTACTTTAAAAGCACGCGGTAATTCTGGTTGTTTTTTACGTAAAATAACTACTCCAATTGAAACAACGCTGAATGCGAATAATGTACCGATATTTGTTAATTCAGCTAGTTTATTTAAAGGAACGAAACCAGCAAAGAAAGCAACCATAGTAGCAGTAATCCAACTATTGAGAACAGGTGTTTTCGTTTTTTTATTTACGCGAGAAAGCGCTTTTGGTAGTAATCCATCACGGCTAATTGCGTAAAATAAACGTGTTTGTCCATATAACATAACGAGTAATACAGTTGTGATTCCAGTAATTGCTCCTAAAGAAATGAAACCAGCAATCCAATCTTGTTGAATGTATTGTAGTGCAAATGCAACAGGATTTTTCACACCTAACTGATTATAAGGTACAATTCCAGTTAAAACCAATGAAACAACGATATATAAAATCGTGCAAATTGTTAAAGAAGCAATGATACCGATTGGCATGCTTCGCTGTGGGTTTTTGACTTCCTCGGCAGCTGTTGATACAGCATCGAATCCGATGTAAGCAAAGAATACAGTCGCAGCTCCAGTTGTTACACCTGAGAAGCCAAACGGCATAAATGGTGTCCAGTTTTCAGGTTTTACATAGAAAGCTCCCACACCAATAAATAGTAAGATGACAAATAGTTTAATAGCTACCATGATAGCATTAAAGCGTGCTGATTTTTTGGCACCTCTTGTTAATAACAGTGTTATTAACAAGATAATACAGATTGCTGGTAAATCTACATATGTTCCGGCTTCTGGACTATATGCGCTTGTTAAAGCAGTAGGTAATGTAATACCAAATCCACTTAATAGTCCTTGTAAATATCCTGACCAACCAGATGCAACAGCTGAGGAAGCTAATCCATATTCTAAAATTAAATCCCATCCTAAAATCCAAGCGATTAATTCTCCAAATGTTGCATAGCTATAAGTGTAAGCACTACCGGATACTGGTACAGTTGATGAAAATTCAGAATAGCATAATGCTGCAAATACACAGGCTAAACCTGATAAAATAAACGACAAAACAAGTGCTGGTCCTGCGTGTTCTGCTGCAGCAACACCGGTAAGAACAAAAATTCCAGTTCCGATAATAGCGCCAATCCCGAGCATAGTAAGATCAAAAGCACCAAGTTCTTTTTTCAAAGATGCCCCTTTTTGTTCTGACTGTGCTAATAATGCTGAAATAGATTTTTTTCGAAATAGATTCATATAGATACCTCATTTCTTAGTTGTTTTAATATTCCGAAAAATAATTTCATTTTGTCGTATAATGTCGAATCCTTGTATCTCACATTTTAATTCAAATAAATATTTTTGTAAATACTTATTTTCAGAATATTGATTCTTTTGATCGTTCCTTTATTTCTTATCATTCAATTCCTCTGTTACAAATTTATCCCTTTAAGAGAAGACTTAAATCCCTATATAAATCAAAGGGGATTGTTTGCATATAAGCTTTGGTTTTATGTACAATAAAGGTAAAGATATAGTCTAAAACAGGAAGAGGAAAACCATGTCCAATTCATTAGTAAACTTACGTATCGATTTTGCATTTAAGCAGTTATTTGGCACAAATGGGAATGAAGATATTTTAGTTGCCTTTTTAAATGCCATATTAAAAAATTCTTTAGAATCACCTATTGTTGCCCTACAATTAGAAGATCCACATTTGCATCGCGAATATGAAGAAGATAAATTATCGATTTTAGATATTTCAGCTACATTAAATACAGGAACAAAGGTAAATGTTGAAATACAATTGAATAACAATCATGATATGATTAAAAGAAGCCTTTATTATTGGGGAAGGTTATATAGCTCACAATTGCAAAAAGGAATGCCTTATAGCTCCCTTCATAAAACAATTACCATAAACTTGTTAAATTTTGTGATGTTTCCAGAATATGAAGCATTTCATACAACAGGAATCCTTTGGAATCAGCAGCAACAAAAGTTATTAAGTGACGATATAGAAGTTCATATTGTAGAGATTCCAAAGTTACTACAGCAATGGCGTGAAGAGAAAGTTAATCCGTGGGAAGACTCGTTTGTTCGTTGGTTATTATTATTACCAGCGAATGAAGATGAGCACCTCACACAAACATTGGAGGACATTGCCATGAACCAAGATCCGATTTTACAAAAAGCAATGAATAATTGGGAGCGTATGAGCCAAGATTCTTCTTTCCGTCAAGCATATGAAGCAAGAGAAAAGGCCTTAATGGATGAGGCAGCAAAGTTTGCTCATGCTCGTAATGAGGGGAAAAAAGAAGGAATTCAAGAAGGGGTTCAGCAAGGAAAAATACAAATGATTAAAGGTATGCATGAGCTTGGCGTACCACTTGAAACGATTGCTAAAGCCAGTAAATTAGACATTGATGAGGTTGAACGTATTTTAGAAAAAAATAAATAGCAACAAAAAAAGAACCTATTAACAGGTTCTTTTTTGAGTTATTTATCAACTAGGGTTAGTACCAAATAAGTTTTCATAAGTAGTAATAGCCATATACTATGAAATCTAACTTTATTTTCTCATATTTTAATTCAAATCAATAGTGCGGGTAAAACCTTATAACAACAAATTCCCCTACTAATTATTATATATTTATTACATATTAAAATTCATCATTACCAATTAAATTTCCTGCATCATTATCTTTAGTAAGTCTTTGCTTCAAGTAATTTTCTTTTGTAGTTCTATCATTTTTATGCCCAACTGCAGCTGCTATTACATGGGGAGCAAGTCCCTTATAATCATATAAATACTGTACATAAAAATGTCTAAAGAAATGGGGAGTAATTCGGATATTCTCTGTAAAGGGTAACTTGGTGTCCTTTATAATCTTAGAAACATATTGTGATAAGTAATTTTCTCTATAAGCAGTATGGTTTTTCGTTTGAAAAATGGTCCCGCCATTTTTATTTCCTATATCTATAGGTAATCTCCTACGGATCCGAAACGCAACAATACGATTAAAAATTTCCTTATTAATAGAAACAATCCGTTCATTATCTCCCTTTGTATCAACTGTTAAATAATAACGTCCACGTATATCATCATATTCAAGATCTTCCCATTTTGCATGGGCCACCTCTGCCACACGTAACCCAGTAGTAACAAGGACGGATAGTAAGGCATAATTGATTTCATTATCCTTATAATAATGTAGAAGCTGCTTGACTTCTCCATATGATAACTCACGCTTTGGTTTATATTGTTTATTCACCGTCGTACTTAAAATTTCTATATGAAGAGGCTCCTGGATATATTGGATTTCATATAACCATTTCAAATAGGAACGAATCACACCAAGTTTTCTACTAATTGTAGATGCTTTGTATTTTTCTTTTGATTGATAAGAGATTGCCTCCTGGGATAACCATTTTTGATAATTACGGATATGCCGTTTTCTTAAATTCCTCCAGACTTGTCCAACTTCAAAATCTGTTACATCTTTCTGCAAAAAATCCGTACTTTGTTTGACAAAGAAGTAAAACTGACTTAGATCACGTGCATATAAAATTCGAGAAGCATCTTTAATCCGTTTCTCTTGATCAAAATGCGTTTGCCGGTTCAAGTAGTAATATAATATCTCTTCATCAGAAAATCCCTCATATGTATATGAATCTTTTCTTTCATTATTTTCTTTTTTAAATTCAGCTTCATTTATATAATCACGATTCCATAATGCAATTATGTTTGTAAATTTTTGTTTTTGTTTCTCTATGTTTTCTAAAGAAGTTTCATTATGAATTGAATTCAATTCATATATCATTATTCTTCAACTCCTTATTAATTCTTTTTATATTTATTATTATAACTTAAGTTAATTCAAAATTAGTTACATAGTAAAATTAAATTTTATAAAAATGAAAAGTTATAACAACCATAGAAAAACGCCCATTTTCTATGGTTATATAAATCTTACTTATATAAACATTTTGTTATTATTTTTAAATAAATGTAAAAAGTAATTTAATTAGTAAATATAAATTATTTTTATTAAATTATGTAAAAAGATTAAACTTTAAATATGTTATAATGAATTAAAATTATATATTCTTTAAAATTAAAATTAGACTTAAATAATTTGTAAAATAAATATAAATGAAATACAAGAGGAGAGGAAATATGAATGAGAATCAGCAAATGATTATGAATACAAACGAAGTGAGGGAATATTTAGAAGTTAGTAATTTCGTTGTTAATAATTTAATCAAACAGGAAGAATTAGTACCAATCAACAAGGATACATGGCGTTTAGATGGAAGTTTCCTTTTCAAAAGAGAAAATGTGGAAACAATTAAAAAGGGAAGAGAAACGGAAGGTATTACGCTTTACCAAGCTAGTAAAAAATATGGTATAAGCACATATCAATTAGAAAAATGGTTAGGGGATGGGGAATTAGCCGCTACTATACGGGAACATCGTAACCGCGAAACTAAATTCATTAGAGAAGAAGAGTTACTTCAAGTTATAAAACAATTTGATCAAGCTAACACGCTATATACATACTCACAAAAGTATAATACAGTCCTTTTCCATAAATATATTCAAAGTAATACGATAGCAAGGGTCATTTCTATTCCTAAGCGTGGTGATATTATGTTAATTGATGAATTTGGAAGTGAGTTCACCTTAAATGAAGCTATTAAATCGGGATTTGTACCAGCATACGATCTACCTGATAAACCACGTAGTCATCATCAAAGGTTTGTTAAATTCCGTTTACCTAAGTCCGATCAATTACGCAGCAATTCTTTCCAATTGATTGACTTAATCCTTCAGTACGTATCACCAAGAAACCTAAAGGTTTCAGAAGAGGAGGGTTTTTGGTATTTCGATATACGCCAATCTCTTATTGAATTACCTATGGGTATGCAAGTGGAATGGATAGAATACTTAACACCATATATAATAGAAGGAAAATTAATAAAGCGTGTAAATAATAGTATATATTTAGATAGTAGTAGCGTGACAAAACCAGTTACACTTTCTAGCAAAGAATATCAAGCAATTAATAAAATAGTAGAGAAAACCAACACTACCATTGAAGAATTTATTGCATCTGCTATTTACAAAAAAATAAAAGACTATCAGACTTCACAAAACTAAATCATAAAATAATTTAGTTTTAGTTAAAAAAGACATAAATTATCTATCTACGTTAATTTATGTCTTTTTTGTTTTTACTATCATTTATACAACTAAGATTACTCCAACAACCATCAAGCTAGGAAAAGCAAATATACTGGCTATATCTTAGAAACAACCATGTAATCGATATTAATGTGTATAGTTGAATGTATCTGAAACTAAAAGATATTCATACTGACGAAAGGGAAGTGAATGATGCATTTATAAAGAGCCAAAAAACAAACACCTCATAACTTCGCACGAAATACCGTTTTTGCGAACAATAATAAGCTTATATAAAATTCTAATACAGTATTTAGGGGTTTTGAGCTCAATACATTAATCTTAGCGTATTGCTATGTGTCTATATAATTTATACTTTATATAAAAATTATCAAATGTTGAGTTATTCATTAATAATTTTTATAGTAAATTACATTTAAATTTATAAGATTTTTTCTTATGTTGATCTAATTAACTCCTCATAATCATGATTAAAATAACCAATTCATATTTGATAACAACTTTTAAACTATTTCCACATATTGATTTTTGTATGAAGAATCCTTTATTTTATCTACATTCACATGTAATTTTTCTACTAGTTTTATAATGTAATTTTAATTTATCAATTGGTTATCTATAATTTTCAATAGAACAATTACACTATCTTTATTCAATTTCGGGTATATTCAAGCACCCATAATTTAATTATGTAAATAAGTCTGTGTAAAAATTGAATTTCACGCGAACTTGTGTTCTCGTATTTTTCTGTTATAGTATATATGAGGTGATTTTTATGGATTACAGTAAGCAACGTCAAAAATCCGTACATCGTAAAAAATTATACGAGAATTTAAATGAAATGCCCTTTTACATAGAAGAATTTGTGGAGTACAAAGAATTGCATGATGCCTCTCCCTCCACCCTACTGAATTATGTATATGATTTTAGAGTTTTCTTTAACTGGCTATTATCTGAACAAATTATTAAATTAAAGCCCATTAAAGACATATCCTTCTCTGATTTGGAGAATTTAAAGAAAAAAGATGTTGAGAACTTCATGAGGTTTCTAAAACTACAACAAAATATGCAGAATTCCTCCGTTAACAGAAAAATTTCAGCCTTAAAGTCTTTATTCAAGTACCTTACCTCCCTATCAGAAAATGATGAAGGAGAATGTTATTTTTATAGAAATGTAATGGCCAAAATTGAAATACATAAAGATAAAGAAACATTAAATGCCCGTGCAAAACGTATGAGATCTAAAATATTTCATAATGATGATGATCAAGAATTTTTGAATTACGTGAAGTACGAACATGAAAAATCTTTAACAAAACATCAGTTGTTCTATTTCCTAAGAGATAAAGATCGTGATGTAGCTATCCTTTCCCTTTTTCTTGGTAGTGGTATTCGTGTAAGTGAATTGGCCGATCTTCGTATGGAAGATATAAACTTAAAAGAAAGACTAATTGATGTGATCCGAAAAGGAAATAAAGAAGATTCAGTATGGATTACCCCCATTGCGTTGAATGATATTGAAAAGTATATGGAAATTAGAGATAATAAATACGCTCCAGGGAAAGAATTAAAAAATGTGTTTTTATCGAAGTATAAACATACTGCACAGCCTCTTTCGGTTAGAGCTATCCAGGATATAGTAGAAAAATATACGAAGGCCTATGGCAAAAAAATGTCTCCTCATAAATTAAGACACACACTGGCAAATAAGCTATACATGGAAGAAAAAGACTCGTTACAAGTCATGCAGCAACTTGGGCATACTAGTCAAGATACGGCCTTATTATACACACAGCTTGGAGAAACAACTATTAAAGATAGCTTAGGAAGAATAGGGAAAGATAAATGTTGAACTACTCACCACTTAACGTCCTTACGGACTTTTTGAAGTGGGAGATTCCTGTGAACACCGATGTATCCACCGGTTATCTTAACAGGCTCTACCCGTAGTCCCTACGGTGAGAACATAAGTATCTTGTACGTTGACTCACCACACTACCTACTTTGGCATGGTTTTCGCAACTTCGGCAAGCGTGGGTCGATAGAACGTTGAAGATTTTACGGTTGCAACGTTTTTCTGCAACCAACCTCATATCTTCAGTTTTCGAAGAGCAAATTGTACAAGTAAATGATAGCAAACATGTTGGCATATGCCAACCGACATTCATCTCCCACCTAAAATTGGTGTTTCACACCTTCACATTTTTGAGGAAGGAGTCTTCTGTCGGAGAACGATAAAAAGTTTAGCAATTTACTAAAGATTTTAAATTCAATGTAGTATTCATTATAGTATTCGGATATCTTATGGAATGTTAATGCGTTATACTTCTTAGCAAGTTTAACGATTTTTTCAATTGGTGCAATGTCATCATTCATAGAATAAACCGATTCAAAAACAATTAATTTTGGACGATTAGGATAAAAATAGCAAGGAACTT
>NZ_QKQR01000015.1:0-337265 GCF_008042305.1 Bacillus sp. AY18-3
GGTTTTTTTACTTTGTTCTCTACTTATTATACATTCTCTAAATAGAAGGATGCGTAGAGAGAATAGTTTTTATTGTAAGCATGTTAATGGATCAGTTAAGAGAGGGAATAACATTGGTAGGATTGTTGGAGTACATTAATAATAGAATGGTTGTTGACAAGGTCCGCCAAAACAAGGATAAGGTGTTGGCGGTGGGAAAGGTGGTGGATATGGTGGGTAATACGGTCTAGGACCGAAAGCTAATGCTCCACCGAGCAGTCCACCAGCAATCCCAGCTAGAAATGGAACACCAAAAAACGGAAAGAAGCGTGAGTCGCCTACTGGACCAATAGGTGCTGAACGGACTGGGATTGGTTGATAATATGGATACATGAACAAACCTCCTTTATTGGACTCATTTTTATCATATGGTAAATGAAACGTGGATGAGCGCGTACAAGAAAGGATATGTAAGAAAATAGGCGAATTATTACGAATGTTGGAGCGTAAAAATTGTAATTTCAGGTTTTGCCATAAATCGGAATGGGACGCGTGTTCTGCCAAGACCTCGATTGACATAGAGAGCTAAATCTTGAATCGTATAGAAACCTTCAACATAGTTTTTAGCAAGTGATGGGGTAATAATAGCACCTAAAAAGGGAATTTGTACTTGTCCGCCATGGCTATGACCAGAAAGTTGTAAGTTAACTGGATATTTAGCGATTTGTGGTGCAATATCTGGCTCGTGAACAAGAACAATGTTATAAGTGTTTTGCCTCGCGTGCTGTAGTGTTTTCTCTATTTTGGGTTTGCCTAGTAGTATATCATCAAGACCGAAAATTGAAATTTCACTATTATCCAGTAGACGAATTCTCTTTTCGCTATTTAGTAGTAGTTCAAATCCAGATTCACGCATGATGTGCTCGTAGTATTCCGTTCCATATCCGCCGTGATCATGGTTACCATAAATAGAAAATTTACCGAAGGGTGCTTGTATATTTTTTAAAATAGATGGAACGAAAGGAGTGTCAGTATATGTTTGATAATTATCAATGAGATCACCAGTGAAAAGAACAATGTCAGGTTTTACAGCATTAATTTTAGAAACAATTTGAGATAAATGTTGGAGAGAGAAATAGTATCCGAGATGTAAATCGCTAAATTGAAGAATCTTCATACCATGAAAACTTTTGGGTATGAGTTGTGATTTAAGTGTATGCTCTGTAAAAGAGAGTAAATGAGGCTCAATATATTTAGCGTAATAGTATCCGATGCTAGTGGTTATAAATGAATATAGACAAGTGCGCATTCCAGCTTTAAAAAAATCTCTTCTTGTAATTTTCTTCATAAAAATATGAGTATACCTATTTAACTTATATCACATGTTTTCGTTACATTTATAGGTTACTCAAATCTCCTTTCAGTTTATTTAAAATATATTTTAAATAATAAAAAAGTAGTATAGATTACGAAAAAAACGAATAAAAAGAAACCTCTTTACGTTAAAATATCAGAAAAGTTTAAAAATATAAAGATTTCTATTAAATAAAATGATAAAATGAATGTGTATTCATTTTTGGGAGGGGATGTATGTGAAAGAAAAGGTAGTTATTATAACAGGTGGATCGAGCGGAATGGGAAAAGGAATGGCGACCCGTTTTGCAAAAGAAGGGGCACGAGTTGTTATTACAGGACGTACAAAGGAAAAACTAGAGGAAACAAAGTTGGAAATTGAACAATTTCCGGGGCAAGTATTACCCGTACAAATGGATGTAAGAAATACTGATGACATTCAGAAAATGATTGAAGAGATTGATGAGAAGTTTGGTCGAATTGATGTTTTAATAAACAATGCAGCTGGAAACTTTATTTGTCCAGCAGAAGATTTATCCGTGAATGGCTGGAATTCAGTCATTAATATTGTATTAAACGGTACATTTTACTGCAGCCATGCTGTCGGAAAATATTGGATTGAAAAAGGCATAAAAGGGAATATCATTAACATGGTAGCAACATATGCATGGGATGCAGGTCCGGGAGTTATTCATTCGGCTGCTGCGAAGGCTGGAGTATTAGCAATGACGAAGACACTCGCTGTTGAGTGGGGCCGTAAATATGGAATACGAGTTAATGCTATCGCGCCAGGACCAATTGAACGTACGGGCGGTGCTGATAAATTATGGATTTCAGAAGAAATGGCTAAGCGTACGATACAAAGTGTTCCGCTTGGAAGACTGGGCACGCCAGAAGAAATTGCAGGTCTAGCTTATTATTTATGTTCAGATGAAGCTGCGTACATAAATGGAACTTGCATGACAATGGATGGAGGACAACATTTACATCAATATCCATTTTAAAAGGGATAAGAAAATGAATGTTTGATTCATATTCTCACGGTTAAATGTGACGGAATTGTGACATGTGAAAGAAAAGTATTTACAAGAGGTCATATATACGTTATATTTAAGACCTCTTTTTTCTTCATAGTAGAATTGCTAATTCCCCTTAGCATTTTACCCCTCTAATCCCTTCAGGAAAACTGAAGGGATTTTTTATTATTTTTCCGTAAATATCATGTTATAATTTTTGAAAAGTAAAGGGAGGGAAGTACATTGATAGATGCATTAGATGTAATGAGTAACTTGGATAAAGTCCTTCCTTATTATCAAGCTATTTTTAGTGCTGATGAGCATACTGTAATTGGATATGAGGTAGTAGGACGTATTCAAACAGAAGAGGGCATACAAAGTTTAGCTTCTTTCTTTCATGATGATTCTATTCCGAGTGAGTTTCAACTGGAAGCGGATAACATTATAGTAGAAAAAGCTTTAAATCGTTATTTAGAAAGTGATCAAAAACTATTATTATTTATACATCGGAATGCTAACGTATTAATGAACGATGATGATGAAAGTTTACTTCAACTTTTATTGATGTATGAAGAGCAAGGTTTAAATTTGAAACACATTGTTTTAGAAATTACAGAACATGAATGTAAAGAAGATATAGAGCAATTTAATCATTTGCTTATGTATTATCGTACATATGGTATTCAAATTTCGATTAATAAAGTTGGAACGGGTACAAGTAATTTAGAACGTATTAGCGTGTTAGCACCGGATATTTTAAAAGTAGATTTAACAAACTTAAGGCAAACTGCACTTTTACAATCTTATCAAGATATTTTATATTCTTTATCATTACTTGCTAGAAGAATTGGTGCAACATTGTTATATGAAGAAATAGATGCTTTTTATCAACTACAATATGCTTGGAAAAACGGTGGTAGATATTATCAAGGGAATTATTTGAAAGAGTGCTTACCTGATTTTATTGAAACGAATGTTTTGAAAGAACGACTTGGTAATGAGTGTCATCAATTTATTCAACATGAGAAGAAGAAATTACAAAAAATTTATAATTTAACAGAAATGTTACGTGATCGAATTGGTGATGTTCTAGCCAAACAGAAAAAGAATGAAGATATAAATGATTGGTTATTACAATTTAGCCAAAGTGTATCACAGTGTAGTTTCCGCATATTTATTTGTAACGAAGATGGTTTCCAACAATCAGGAAACGTTATGAAAAAAGATGGGGAATGGATTGTGATGCCTGAGTATTATATGAAGAACTGGAGTTGGCGTCCGTATTTTCTAGAAAATATTATGAAAATGCGTTTTGAGAATAAGGCAAGACTTTCAGATTTATATGCTGATATTGAAACCGGTGAGATGGTACGAACATTTTCCTTCCCAATTGATGATGAAAACTTTTTATTTATAGATTTATCGTATGAATATTTATATGAAGAAGATGTTTTATTTTAATGCACGAAGAGATTCGTGCATTTTTTGTTTGTTTTTATCATAAATTGGTAATAGTGAAAATGGTGATGAAAATGCTGTCTATCGTTGTAAAGATTTTACGAACGAAACCACCCCTGTCTTTGCATAATCATTGTTACAATGAATACTACAAAGACAAGTTTTCTTAAAAGGAAGGTGAAAAAATGAGGAAATATGGAATATGGTTAGTTCTATTTGTATGCGTTGCCTTTCTAGTTGGTTATAGTGTCACAACTGTTTTAGGAAAAGAGGAAGTGAAAGTCGATCGGGAAGAGGTGTTTACAACGATACAAAAGGGCTATGAAACCCAATTTTCAATTCGTGGGAAGCATTTGCCGATGAATAAGATGATAGAAACGTTATCACCATATTTTACAGAGAATTTCCTTCAAGTATTTACAGATGAAAATAGTAGAAGTGATAAACAAAGTGGTGAATATTTACTTCCAGCAAAAGAAGCGCCGTTTTCTTTTCATTCAGAAACGAAAATGTCATATGATGAAGAGCATAAAATTTTATATGTATATGAGCGGGCGAAAAGTGGACAATATCAAATTGTAACATTGCAAAGAGATCAAGGGAAATGGAAATTGGCCGGATATCATGAAAGCCAAGAACTTTTAACTGAAATAAAACGATTACAACAATTATAAAGTGAAACTGTAATTGGTGGGGATGTTCATCTCTCACTGAGTAATAGCTCGCACCAATCGGGCTATTACTGCCCACAAATAGTGGGATAAAAATAAGAATAGGTCTTTACCTATTCTTATTCAATATTGAGTAGCTGTTGTAATTTTTCAATTTGAAAACCAGCAACAACTTCTCCATCAATTACAACTGTTGGAGTTGAATACGAATCATAGCCGTATAAAAGACGATTGCGTGCAGCAGCGTCTTTTTTTACGTCAAATTCTTCATATACAACGTTATTATGCTTTAAAAATTCTTTCACAATGACACATGGCGGACAATCAGGTTGTGTGTAAACCTCAATTTTTCTCATTGTAATTCCTCCTTTTTTCTGTTTTTTATTATATTCTTCCAGTATAAAAATCGCAATAAAGAAGGGAAAAGATGTTCTTTCTGTTTTTTCCTTCGCATTTCGACAAATTTTTAGTTGAGTTTCTGGCCAATAACCTTTATCCTAGACTGTGGAACATTTTTTCTGTTATGACGGATAGAATGAGTATAGCTGTAAAACCTATTGGTAGGAAGATCAGAGAAAGGAGAGATTTCATGTCTCTACTCCAAGGAATTTTAACTCGACTTGTTAGTCTACAAGAACAAGCTGAAAGCGGTGAAGTAGCACAACGCTATTTTGAAGTGAACGGTGAGCGCAAATGTAGCGTGAAATTTTTCGATAAAAGTGAAATGTATGAGTTAGAAGTGTATCAACAAGGTGAAAAACCTCAAGTGTATCAATTCGATAATATCGATATGGTTGCAATTGAGATTTACGATATCATTTCTTGATACATATAAAAAAGGTGTTGCCATATGGCAACACCTTTTTTAGTTCTATTACTTTTTAGCATATATGTATAGGGAGTTTTCATTTTTCCTACAATGGTAATAAAGTGAAATTGTAATCAGTGGGGCTTCTTCGTCCTATACTGAATATTAGTCATCACCAATTGGTTGTTTACAGATAGCAAAAGCGAGATAAAAATAACGAGGAGGTGTGTTGTATGGAACGTTTACCAGTTGTGCTTTGTCCTAAATGTCACAATTCTGCTGAGATTATTCATGTATTAACAGCTCAATCGAATCAAAATGTAATTTATACGTGCCAAGTTTGCCATTATGTAATTCGAAATATTGAAACGAATAAAGGATAGGAAGTTATAATTTTTATTTTTGTCCCATACAATGAGAATACGAAAAGTCTGTCTAATTGAAAGGACGTGACTATGTGGCCGGTGAACATACATTTTATAATGTTTCAGAGAGACATTTAAATTTTGATATGGTCTTTAGCCGTATTTGTAGTTTCATTGAAAAGGATCCACGAAATTTATATCGCTTATCCATTGGGACAGACTCACAAGCACATCAAAAGGATACGAGGTTTATTACGGCAATTCATATTCATCGCGTTGGAAAAGGTGCCTGGGGGTGTTTACACCATAAATCAGTGAAAGATAAGCCAGCAACTTTACGTGAGAAAATATATTTAGAAACGCAGTTTAGCCAAGAGATCGCATGCCTATTTACTCCAAATCATATACAAACAATATGGGATTTATTGCATCCATATGCTCAAGAGGGAGCTGGATTTATAATGGAAATTCACTTGGATATCGGAAATGATGGTTTAACAAAAGAATTTATTCTAGATATGACAGCGAAAATTCAAGCGATGGGATTAACTGCAAAAATTAAGCCAGATGCTTATGCGGCGTTTAGTTATGCAAATCGATATACGAAATAAAAAACAATTTTTATATATCCTTTGCTAAAAACTGAATATTACATCTATTAAATAGGTTGGAAATTATATATAATAAGAGTAACGATGCGAGTATAAGGAGAGGGGTATATGAAAAGGGAATTTGTTTTAACAGAAGAAGAAGAGAGTTTGTTACTAGATATTCTATTTCAGCAAAATTATGCGAGTGAAATTTTAGCTGTGGAAATTACAGATATTGAGAATGGTTTAAAACAGACAGATGTGACACAATATAAAAAAATCACAAGGTTATTTTACAGATTAAAAAATAAGGGGTATTAAGCGCTACCGGGATGGTAGTCTTTTTTTTGTGTTGTATGCTAAAATAGCTGTGTAATTTTGTTTTTATTGAAATAAAGTAAGGACAAAATAATAATATGAAAACGCTGTCATAAAATATGAATAGATTCGGTGATTAAAAGTAGGAAAATGGGGGATGTAATATGATTAGTATTCCGAAAGACGAGTTTCAACAAATTTTTGTGAAAGATTTAATGATTTCATCAGAAAAAGTAGCACATGTCCAAATGGGGAATGGTTTAGAGCATGCTTTACTCGTTCTTGTGAAATCTGGATATTCGGCGATACCTGTTTTGGACCCGATGTATAAATTGCATGGGTTAATTAGTACTGCTATGATTTTAGATGGTATGTTAGGGTTAGAACGTATTGAGTTTGAAAGACTTGACGAAATGAAAGTAGAACAGGTGATGAAGGAAGACATTCCGGTTCTTAAGTTAGAAGATTCGTTTGCAAAAGCTTTAGAAATGACAATTGATCATCCTTTTATTTGCGCTGTCAATGAAGATGGGTATTTTGAGGGGATTTTAACACGTCGGGCTATTTTAAAATTGTTGAATAAAAAAGTAAGGCAACATAATCGATAATGTGAGAAAAGTGACTTCATAGAAGCGGAGAAGTCACTTTTTTTTCGTGCATATCAGTTGTGTATGTATTATATTTAAAAAGATAAAAAATATAAGAGTATATAGTTAAATTAAGGATGAAAAGCTTATTGAGATAAGGTGTATGGAAGCTAAGGAAAGAGGGAGAAAGTTGCAAATTGATGATTTTCAAATGATGGTTGTGTTAGCTCAGGAATCAAATATGAGAAAAGCGGCGGAACGTTTATTTGTTTCACAACCTGCGCTTAGTCAACGATTACAATCTATGGAGAAACAATGGGGAATGAAGTTTTTTATTCGCTCACAAAAAGGATTGACAATTACACCTGAAGGGGAAAAAGTCGCAAATTATGCAAAAGAAATGCTGCAAAAGGAAGAGGATATTAAAAGTGAGCTAGCTGTTTTTAGAACAGAAACTCACGGAACGTTAAAAATAGCTGTTGCATCAGTTATTGGTCAATATTGGCTTCCTCCTGTTTTGAAGAAGTTTGTACATAAATACCCTTCTGTGAAAATATCGCTGTTTACTGGCTGGAGTAGTGAAGTACAAAAGCAATTTTATGAAGGGGACGTTCATGTTGCTATATTGAGAGGAACACAAGAATATAAAGGTCAGAAGCAACAATTATTTGAAGATGAACTTTATTTAGTGGATAAAGAAATAAAAGATATTACGATGTTAAAAGAAACAAATAGACCATTTATTCAATTTAAAAGTGATTCGACTTATTATGGACAAATACAAAATTGGTGGTATGGTTTATTTTCTAATCCACCTAAGAGAACAATTGTGGTTGATCAAATTGAGACTTGCAAGCAACTCGTTTTAAATGGTATAGGTTATGCTCTTTTACCTTCTACTGTTTTAAAAGAAGTACAGGAAAATATGTATAAAACACCTGTTCAATTAACGAGAGAAACATGGTTATTGACGAGTGAATCGGCCAGACAATTGAAGCAAGTAAGGGCATTTTTAGAAATTATAGAAGAAATTCAAATGGAAAAATAGGATTATTATCTTGCTACTCGCTCTATCGTTTGGTAGAGTAACATTATAAATGGATTTAGGAGGCAACAAGAATGAAAATGATGGACGCTAACGAAATTATTTCGTTTATTCAAAAAAGTGAAAAGAAAACTCCTGTAAAGGTATACATAAAAGGGGATTTAAAAGAAGTAACATTCCCTGAAACGGTACAAGCATTTGTAAATAAAAAGTCTGGTGTATTATTTGGAGAATGGTCTGAAATTAAGACAATTCTTGATGAAAATAGCAAGCACATCGTTGATTACGTTGTTGAAAATGACCGTCGTAATTCTGCAATTCCAATGCTTGATTTAAAAGGTATTAAAGCTCGTATTGAGCCAGGCGCGATTATTCGTGATCACGTTGAAATCGGCGACAACGCTGTTATTATGATGAATGCAACAATTAATATCGGTGCTGTAATTGGTGAAGGTACTATGATTGACATGAACGCGGTACTTGGTGGACGTGCAACTGTTGGTAAGAACTGTCACGTAGGTGCAGGTGCAGTACTTGCAGGTGTTATTGAGCCGCCTTCAGCAAAACCAGTTATCGTTGAAGATGATGTTGTAATTGGTGCAAACGTAGTTGTGTTAGAGGGAGTTACAGTAGGTAAGGGTGCAGTTGTAGCAGCAGGAGCTGTTGTAACAGAAGATGTACCTCCATATACAGTTGTTGCCGGTACTCCAGCACGTGTAATTAAAGAGATTGATGAGAAGACAAAAGCAAAAACTGAAATTAAACAAGAGCTTCGTCAATTAAACCCAGAGAAATAAACACAAAAAAAAGCGTAAGAGCATAACAGGCTCTTGCGCTTTTTATAGATAGAGGTGCAAAAATGGCAGTAAGCAAATTCGTTCAAATTCGTAGAGACTTACACAAAATACCGGAAATTGGATTTAAAGAGTGGAAAACACAACAGTATATTTTAGATTACATAGGAACGCTTTCGAATGAATATGTGGAAGTGAAAGTATGGAAAACGGGTGTCATTGTTAAAGTAAATGGAAAAAATCCAGAAAAAATTATCGGTTATCGCGCAGATATAGACGGTTTACCAATTACCGAAGAAACTGGATATGAGTTTGCTTCTATTCATGAAGGAATGATGCATGCATGTGGACACGATTTACATACAACAATCGGTTTAGGCCTTCTAACAGCAGCTGTAACAGAAAGAATAGATGATGACCTTGTGTTTCTATTCCAACCAGCTGAAGAAGGGCCAGGAGGGGCTCTTCCTATGTTAGAGAGTGAAGAGTTAAAAGAATGGAAGCCGAATATAATTCTTGGTCTTCATATTGCACCTGAATACGCTGTAGGAACAATTGCCACAAAAGAGGGGCTATTATTTGCAAATACATCAGAGTTATATGTTGATTTGAAAGGGAAAGGTGGACATGCAGCCTACCCGCATACTGCAAATGATATGATTGTAGCGGCAAGTCACCTTGTTACACAACTTCAATCCGTTATTAGTCGTAATGTGAATCCTCTTGATAGTGCAGTGATTACAATCGGAAAAATAACAGGTGGTACAGTTCAAAATATCATAGCAGAAAAGTCTCGGTTAGAAGGAACGATTCGAACTTTATCAGTGGAATCAATGAGGCGTGTTAAAAGTAGGATTGAGGCAATTGTTGCAGGTATAGAAGCTTCCTTCCAATGTGAAGCTGTTATTGACTATGGAGCGATGTATCATCAAGTATATAACCATGAAGTATTAACGAGAGAGTTTATGCAGTTTGTAAGTGAACAAACTGATATGAATGTAATTACATGTACTGAGGCAATGACAGGGGAAGATTTTGGTTATATGCTTCAAGAGATTCCTGGATTTATGTTTTGGCTTGGGGTAAATTCAGAATATGGTTTACATCATGCAAAATTAAAACCAGATGAAGAGGTTATTGAGAAAGCTATCGCATTTTTAGATCAATATGTAAAGTGGAAAGGAACTAGAAAGTAAACTCGCTCGCCAACTTTGAAAAAACTTACAGTGGGTACTTGTTAGTTCCAAGACGAAAACATCTTTCATATTTGTTTTGGATACACATGGGCATACAAATGGATAAAGTAATGAGCAGCGGTTTTGAGCCGCTGCTCATTATTCATTATCGCTTATTGAGAAGATGATTAGTTAACTAGCTTATATATGTTTACATTTCGTGTAGAAAGTGTGTAAAATCAAGGTGAAACATAGAAAAAAGGGTGGGGAATTACGTGCAAATTAGCAGTGCAATGTTGTGTTTCGTCTTATATGCGTATGTTATTATTGCGGCGGTGTATTTTGGGATAAGTTTTTATGCCTACCGTTTAGTAGATAATCACGAATATGACGAAACATATAAATGGGTGAAAAGATATTTATCACCTGTATTAGAAATTATGAATGGGTTTGTGCTCTTTTTATTTATTGGATTAATTGCTTTCTCGACGAGTTTAGTAGGGAATAAAACGACATTATTTGTACTAGGTATCATTATTTTTATGTTGTTAGGGATACGGATTGGTAACACAGTGTTTTGGAATGAAAGAAAAGTAGATGGTTGGACTGGAATGTTAATCCCGTGTATGTTAGCGGCTATCGTGACAAACATAGAGCATGAGTATTATCAATTACATTTTTGGCTTATTATCGTTTTAACAATTCTTTCAGTTTTGTACATAAGTACGGTAGTACTCACATACATTGCACATGAAAAAGGTGATGTTAAAGGAACGCGCTTCTTTAGAGGGCGAGCATTATTTTGGAGTGTGCCAACGATGGCTGTTATAGGAATTATTGCGATATTAGTAAATGGATATCAATTTACTAATTGGCAACTGTTTTTAGAAAATTGGTGGATTTTCATTATTTCGTTTATCGCTTTTTTAGTTGCAACACATTATTTATTCCATCAACATCATTATATATTGGCATTGCTATTCGCATTTACACAACTATTATTTGCTTTCTTCGGACAAGAAACGTTATTATTCGTTTTTGAAACATTTAGTTCATTTGGAAATATATTTGTATTTGGTATGTTAATTTTCAGTATCGCATTTTATTTACAACAGTATTTTTATATGCAAAAACAGAAATAAGAATGATATACAGGTTTTTGTAGCAAATCTAAAGTATGTTACAATAAAAATACATAGTATTCGATGTTATTGGAGGAATTCCTGTGGGTGAAAAAGAGAAAGAATTTGCTGTCATTGGCCTTGGACGTTTTGGTGGAAGCATTTGCCGAGAACTCGCTCAATTAGGTATGGAAGTAATGGCAATTGATTCAGATGAAGATAAAATTAATGAGTTTGCAAATATAGCTTCACATGCTGTAATTGCAGATTCAACAGATGAGATGGTA
Organism: Bacillus sp. AY18-3; assembly: GCF_008042305.1. Taxonomy (NCBI): domain Bacteria; kingdom Bacillati; phylum Bacillota; class Bacilli; order Caryophanales; family Bacillaceae; genus Bacillus; species Bacillus sp. AY18-3. The sequence goes on from NZ_QKQR01000015.1 coordinate 11,568, forward strand.
TTAAAAAGTCTTGGTATTCGTAATTTTGATCATGTAGTCGTTGCTATTGGAGACAATTTAAATTCAAGTATTTTAACAACATTAATTTTAAAAGAGTTAGGTGTAAAAAATATTACTGTAAAAGCTCAAAATGATTACCATGAAAAAGTGTTAAGTAAAATAGGGGCAGATCACATTGTGCACCCCGAGCGTGATATGGGAAAAAGGATTGCTAATAATATTGCATCAAGTAATGTATTAGACTATCTTGAGCTTTCAGATGAGCATAGTATTGTAGAGATTATTGCAAATAAAAAAATTGATGGTCATTCTTTAATCGAATTAGATATTCGTGCGAAGTTTGGATTGAATATTGTAGCGATTAAACGTGGTAAAGAAGTTATTGTATCTCCTCGAGCTACGGAAAATATTCAAGCGGGAGATATATTAATTGTAATTGGTCATGACGATGAAGTAGATCGTTTTAAACACTTTTTAAGATAAGAGAAAAGGACAATACCATGAAGGTATTGTCCTTTTTCTTATATTTCCATAATGATTGGTAAAATCATTGGGCGACGTTTCGTTTTCTCATATAGGAATGGTGCTAATGTGTCTGTAATTTCATTTTTAATTTCAGACCATTGTGTTGTTTTACGCTCCATTACTTTTTCTAAATGAGTTGTAATTAATGTTTGAGCATCATTAATTAAATCACTACTTTCGCGCATATACACAAAACCACGTGAGATAATATCAGGTCCTGCTGCAACTTTAAACTCTTTCATATCAATGCTTACAACTACAATAACAAGTCCTTCTTCAGAAAGAATACGACGATCGCGTAACACGATATTACCGATATCTCCAATACCATTTCCGTCAATATAGACAGATCCAGATGGTATTTTACCAGCTACGCTTGCTTCATCAGAACGAAGAGCAAGAACATCTCCATTATCCATGATGAAACAGTTTTCTTCTGGAATACCACAATCGTTTGCTAACTTCATATGCATACGTTGCATGCGGTATTCACCATGAATTGGCATGAAATACTTCGGTTTAATTAGACGAAGCATTAGTTTTTGTTCTTCTTGTCCACCGTGTCCACTCGTATGAATGTTTGACAGTTTTCCGTGGATTACATCAGCACCAGCACGATACAACATGTTAATTGTACGGCTTACACTAATTGTATTACCAGGGATTGGTGAAGAAGAGAAAACAACTGTGTCGCCAGGAATGATTTGAATTTGACGATGAGTACCATTAGCAATACGTGAAAGTGCCGCCATTGGCTCACCTTGACTACCTGTACATAAAATAACAACTTTATTAGCCGGTAGGCGGTTTAGTTGAGCTGTATCTATGAATGTATCCTTCGGACAGCGAATATAACCAAGGTTTTGTCCGATTTCAATCGCCGCTTCCATACTGCGACCGAACACAGCCACTTTACGATTGTTTTCAACAGCCGCTTCAACAACTTGTTGTAGACGATGGATATTTGATGCAAAGGTTGCAAAGATAATACGACCTTCTACTTTGCGGAAAATATCTTGAATACTATCACCAACACGGCGCTCAGACATTGTAAAGTTTGGAACTTCACTGTTTGTACTGTCAGATAAGAGACAAAGTACGCCGTCTTTTCCGATTTCAGCCATTTTTGTTAAGTCCGCTGGTTCACCGACTGGTGTGAAATCAAATTTGAAATCGCCAGTATGAACAACTTGTCCTTGAGGTGTTTTCACAACAACTCCGTATGAATCTGGGATACTGTGAGTTGTACGGAAGAAGGAAACAGATGTCTTTTTAAATTTAATAACATCATCTTCTTGAATTTCATAAAGTTTTGCTTTACGAAGTAATCCGTGCTCTTCTAATTTGTTTTTGATTAGTGCAATTGCTAATTTTCCGCCATAAATCGGGATGTTTACTTGACGTAATAAGTAAGGAATTCCACCGATATGATCTTCGTGACCATGTGTAATGAATAATCCTTTAATTTTATCTTCGTTTCGCACAAAATAAGTGTAATCTGGTATTACATAATCGATTCCGAGGAGTTCGTCTTCTGGAAATTTAATTCCAGCATCAATAATAATAATTTCATCTTGAAATTGAACAGCATATGTATTTTTACCGATTTCACCAAGTCCACCTAAAGCAAAAACGGCAGCTTGATCATTCTTTAGAAATTTCATATGACTATACGATTTCCGCTAATATTAAATCAGCGTTTTCTTTTTCATATTCAAGATGAGCACCAGTAACAGACTGAACGAACTCGATATTATATGCGAACTTATTTAATTTCTTACGAACATCCTTTTCAGACGTAGCCTCTAAATATAAAACTTTTGTATTTTCACGTACTGGAACCTCAGTCAATTTTACTTGATAAAATACTTTAAAAATCATTTGGAAAACCTCTCCTTGTCTATGTTTTGCATTATCTGTTACTTATTATAAAGCAAACAGTCACGATTTTCATGTTTTTTCGAATGAGAATGAAGAAAAAGCCCGAAATGGGCACAATTTAAGCGATTGTCTTTTTACGGACTAGATCTTTTAAATAACGCTTGAGCTTTTTCTTCATCTTCTTCAGCATGATTACTCCTTCCTTTCCTTATTTAAAACATGCATATTACTAGTGAAAACTCCGTCTCTGATATAAGAAAGAAGACAAAAGTGAATGTTGAATCTTGTCCTTTCTCATACAGGGAAAGTTATTCTATAGTAACGATTAGTAGCCGTTAGTTATAGGTATAGTATGAGAAAGAATAGAAAAGAAAATTCATACGAACAAGTATCCACATTTTTTACTAATATATATATGCAGGTTTCATAAATAAGGTCAGAAAGTGAACGCTTTCTTCACAGATGTTTAATATGTTATACTTTTTTTTAGAATTTGAAAAGCGATAATCAAAATAGGAATATAGAGTAACAGAAAGGATTTTGACAAATGAATGATAAAATTGTCTTTTTTGATATTGATGGAACATTATTAGATCATGATAAGAAGATTCCGCAATCTACACGAGATGCAGTAAGACATTTACAAGAGAAAGGTGTGCATGTAGCAATTGCGACAGGACGTGCGCCATTTATGTTTGAAGATATTCGTGAGGAACTCAATATACATAATTATGTTAGCTTTAATGGACAGTACGTTGTATTTGAAGATGAGGTAATATTTAATAACCCGTTACATCCAGCTGCCTTACATAAGTTTACTCAGTTTGCAAAACAAGAAGGATATCCACTTGTATATCTTGATCATCAAGAAATGAGAGCATCGGTGGAATATCATGATTATGTGAAAGAAGGTTTTGGAAGCTTAAATTTTGAGCATCCGGCATATGAACCTGATTTCTATGAGAAACGTAATATTTATCAAACACTTCTTTTCTGTGAAGTGAATGAAGAAGAAAAGTTTATTAATCATTATCCAGACTTTCATTTTATTCGCTGGCATGCATATTCAATGGATATTATTCCGAATGGTGGTTCGAAGGCAAAAGGAATTGAGAAATTCATTGAAAAATTAGGATTTAACCGTGAACAAGTGTATGCATTTGGAGATGGTTTAAATGATTTAGAAATGATCGAAGCAGTTGGGACAGGTATTGTGATGGGTAATGGTCATGAAGACTTGAAAAAACTTGCAAATCACGTGACAAAGGATGTTAGTGAAGACGGCATATATCATGGATTAAAATGGGCTGGATTGCTATAAGTGAATATGAAACCCATTTCATATAAAAAAAGGCGGAAGATTAACTTCCGCCTTTTTTTATTATCGCTCTAAAGGTTTTGAATCGTCAGGAGCAGCAAATGGATTTTCTTTATTAATGTGATCATAGAACATAACACCATTTAAATGGTCAATCTCATGCTGAAATACGATTGCTGGTAAACCTTTTAAACGTAATTTTACTTCTTCGCCGTTGATAGATGTTGCTTTCACTGTAATTCTTGTGTAACGAGGGACATAACCAGGTACTTCGCGGTCTACTGATAGACAGCCTTCCCCGCTTTGTAAATATGTACGTTCAACAGAATGACTAATGATTTTTGGGTTGAATAATGCATGACTATATAACGTACCGTCCGTATCAGTTACATGAACCGCAATCATTTTCTTCGAAATACCGATTTGTGGAGCCGCTAATCCGATTCCAGGGCGCAAACTATATTTTTCAGCCATTTCAGGATCTTGGCTATTTATTACAAATTCAATCATTTCTTTAAGGGTAGTTGTATCTTCTTCGCTCGCCGGCATTGATACCTCTTCTGCAACGTTTCGCAAAATAGAATCTCCTTCGCGAATTACATCTTTCATTGTAAGCATATGTAATCTCTCCTTTCTTCTTTAGTCTACCAAAGGAGGTGGAAAAAGTCATCGACAAGTAGGGAAGCACTTTGGAAAGTGTTTTACTATAGAATATTTATGTATGTAATAAAAAGAAAAGACGGCAAAGCCGTCTGTTTCTTTCCATAGTTGTTTCATTTTACATTAGCGAATGCAAGCGGCACCAACGATAATTAAAAGAATAAACAACACAACGATTAAGGCGAAGCCGCGTCCAGACCCGCCACAAGAACCGCCATAACCGTAGGAAGGATTTGAACAAGTTGGATAGCAATATGAGTATCCGTACATGAGATGACCTCCTTTATCATTTCCCGCTAACACTGCGGTTACTATAATGTATGGAGGGAAGGATAGAAATGTATGGGTAATTACCTATAAAAGGAAGAAGAGTTTGTATATTTTTGCTAAGAAGAGAGAAAAACTAAAGAGAATTAAATCGTTTACATATTATTCTAAGAGAAAAAATAAGTTGAAAAGGGAATAATATAACAGTAGGTTAATGCTTACTAATACAGATGTGAAAAATAAAAACACGTTTGTGTAGAAGAAACCTGCAGATTATTTATAAAAAAACGTATCCAAAGTAATTGACATCGTAATTAGAATAGTTGTAAACTAAAAAACGTGATCAAGATTGTATTAATATGTTTCTGAAAAAACATTAGTACAGATTGTTAGGTACACAAAATTATTCTCAACCGACAGATAAATTTGTTGGTTTACATTGTTGCGTTTTCAGTCTAGCTAATAGATAGTGAAAGCGTTTCAGAATATGGTTCAAGAGAGGAAGAGGTGAACGGAATGGGTACTAAAACAAAAAAGACCCTATTTAATGTTGATGAGCAAATGAAAGCTATCGCAGCTCAATTTGAGACATTACAAATTTTAAATGAAAAAGGCGAAGTTGTGAATGAAGCGGCTATGCCTGAATTATCTGATGATCAATTAAAAGAATTAATGCGCCGTATGGTGTATACTCGCGTACTAGATCAACGTTCTATTTCTTTAAACCGTCAAGGACGTTTAGGTTTCTACGCACCAACAGCTGGACAAGAGGCTTCTCAATTAGCAAGTCATTTCGCACTTGAAGCAGAAGATTTCATCTTACCAGGATATCGTGATGTGCCACAATTAGTATGGCACGGTTTACCATTATACCAAGCATTCTTATTCTCTCGTGGACATTTCATGGGTAACCAAATGCCTGAGAATGTAAATGCACTTGCTCCACAAATCATTATCGGTGCGCAAATCATCCAAACTGCTGGTGTTGCGTTAGGTATGAAACTACGTGGTAAAAAATCTGTTGCAATTACTTACACTGGTGACGGTGGTGCTTCACAAGGTGACTTCTACGAAGGTATGAACTTTGCGGGTGCATTCAAAGCTCCAGCAATCTTCGTTGTACAAAACAACCGTTATGCAATCTCTACTCCAGTAGAAAAGCAATCTGCAGCTAAAACTGTAGCACAAAAAGCAGTAGCAGCAGGTATTTACGGAATTCAAGTAGACGGTATGGATCCATTAGCTGTATACGCAGCAACTGCTTTCGCTCGTGAGCGTGCAGTAAACGGAGAAGGCCCTACTTTAATCGAGACTTTAACATTCCGTTACGGTCCACATACAATGGCTGGTGATGACCCAACTCGTTACCGTACAAAAGATATCGAGAACGAATGGGAACAAAAAGATCCAATCGTACGCTTCCGTGCATTCTTAGAAAACAAAGGCCTATGGTCTCAAGAAGTTGAAGAGAAAGTAATCGAAGAAGCAAAAGAAGATATCAAACAAGCAATTGCTAAGGCTGACCAAGCTCCAAAACAAAAAGTTACTGATTTAATGGAAATCATGTACGAAAAAATGCCTTACAACTTAGCTGAACAATATGAAATTTACAAAGAAAAGGAGTCGAAGTAAGCCATGGCTCAAATGACAATGATTCAAGCAATCACTGATGCTTTACGCGTTGAAATGAAAAATGACCCTAACGTACTTGTGTTTGGTGAAGACGTTGGTGTAAACGGCGGTGTATTCCGTGCTACTGAAGGTTTACAAGCTGAATTCGGTGAAGATCGTGTAATGGATACTCCACTTGCAGAGTCTGGTATTGGTGGACTTGCAGTTGGACTTGCATTAGAAGGCTTCCGTCCAGTTCCAGAAATCCAATTCTTCGGTTTCATTTATGAAGTAATGGATTCAGTTTCTGGTCAATTAGCTCGTATGCGTTACCGTTCTGGTGGACGTTGGACTGCTCCAGTAACAATTCGTTCTCCATTCGGTGGCGGTGTTCATACTCCTGAACTACATGCTGATAGCTTAGAAGGATTAGTGGCTCAACAACCTGGTCTAAAAGTTGTTATTCCATCTACTCCATACGATGCAAAAGGTCTTTTAATCTCTGCGATTCGTGACAACGATCCAGTTATCTACTTAGAGCATATGAAATTGTACCGTTCATTCCGTCAAGATGTACCAGAAGGCGATTACACAATTGATTTAGGTAAAGCTGATATCAAACGTGAAGGTACAGATGTATCTGTTATCGCTTACGGTGCTATGGTTCATGCTGCATTAAAAGCTGCTGAAGAACTTGAAAAAGAAGGTATCTCTTTAGAGGTAGTTGACTTACGTACAGTTCAACCATTAGATATCGAAACAATCATCGCTTCTGTTGAAAAAACAGGCCGCGTAGTTGTAGTTCAAGAAGCACAAAAACAAGCTGGTATTGCAGCTAACGTTGTAGCGGAAATTAACGACCGTGCAATCTTAAACTTAGAAGCTCCAGTTGTACGTGTTGCAGCTGCTGATACAGTATTCCCATTCTCTCAAGCTGAGAGCGTATGGTTACCAAACCATAAAGATATTGTTGAAGCTGTTAACAAAGTAATGAACTTCTAATTTTTAGCTTTTCATGTGCAAAAGAAATCAGCACATGCTGGTTTCTTTTGTACATATTCCATAATAATGAAATGAATCAGGGGGCTGAATTCCGTGGCATTTGAATTTAAACTACCAGATATCGGTGAAGGTATCCACGAAGGTGAAATCGTAAAATGGTTTATTAAACCAGGCGATGAAGTAAACGAAGACGATGTACTTCTTGAAGTACAAAATGATAAAGCAGTAGTAGAAATCCCTTCTCCTGTTAAAGGTAAAGTACTTGAAGTACTTGTAGAAGAAGGAACAGTTGCAATTGTAGGAGATACATTAATTAAATTTGATGCTCCTGGATACGAAAACCTTAAATTTAAAGGTGACGATCATGATGCAGCTCCAAAAGCTGAAGAAGCAGCAGTAGAAGCTCCAGCAGCGGAAGCTACTCCAGCAGCAACTGCAGAAGTAGTAAATGAGCGCGTAATCGCTATGCCATCTGTTCGTAAATATGCTCGTGAGAACGGCGTAGACATTCATAAAGTAGCGGGTTCTGGTAAGAACGGCCGTATCGTAAAAGCTGACATCGATGCATTTGCAAATGGTGGACAAGCAGTAGCAGCAACTGAGGCTCCAGCAGCAGTAGAAGCTACTCCAGCAGCAGCGAAAGAAGAAGCACCAAAAGCACAACCAATCCCAGCTGGTGAATATCCAGAAACTCGTGAGAAAATGAGTGGTATCCGTAAAGCGATTGCTAAAGCAATGGTTAACTCTAAGCATACAGCTCCTCACGTAACATTAATGGATGAAGTAGATGTAACAGAACTTGTTGCTCACCGTAAGAAGTTCAAAGCTGTTGCAGCTGACAAAGGTATTAAATTAACTTACCTTCCATACGTTGTTAAAGCTTTAACATCTGCATTACGTGAATACCCAATGTTAAACACTTCTTTAGATGATGCTTCTCAAGAAGTAGTTCATAAACATTACTTCAACATCGGTATCGCAGCTGATACAGACAAAGGTCTATTAGTACCAGTTGTTAAAGATACAGATCGCAAGTCTATCTTCACTATTTCTAACGAGATCAATGATCTTGCTGGTAAAGCACGTGATGGTCGTTTAGCTCCGGCTGAAATGAAAGGTGCTTCTTGCACAATCACAAACATTGGTTCTGCAGGTGGACAATGGTTCACTCCAGTTATCAATCACCCAGAAGTAGCAATCCTTGGTATCGGCCGTATCGCTGAGAAGCCAGTTGTGAAAAACGGTGAAATCGTTGCAGCTCCAGTATTAGCATTATCTCTAAGCTTTGACCATCGTTTAATTGACGGCGCAACTGCTCAAAAAGCATTAAACCAAATTAAACGTCTATTGAATGACCCACAATTATTAGTAATGGAGGCGTAATAACAATGGTAGTAGGAGATTTCCCAATTGAATTAGATACAGTCGTTGTTGGTGCAGGTCCTGGTGGATACGTTGCGGCAATTCGTGCAGCACAATTAGGTCAAAAGGTAGCAATTATCGAAAAAGCTAACCTTGGTGGCGTATGCTTAAACGTTGGGTGTATTCCTTCAAAAGCGTTAATCAATGCAGGTCATCGTTATGAGAATGCAATGCATTCTGATGACATGGGTATCACTGCAGAGAACGTAAAAGTTGACTTTACAAAAGTTCAAGAATGGAAAAACGGCGTAGTTAAGAAATTAACTGGCGGTGTTGAAGGCCTTCTTAAAGGTAACAAAGTTGAAATCATTCGCGGTGAAGCTTACTTCGTAGATGCTAACACATTACGCGTAATGACTGAAGATGCAGCACAAACGTATACGTTTAAAAATGCTGTTCTTGCAACTGGTTCTACACCAATCGAAATTCCAGGATTCAAATACTCTAAACGTGTTATCAACTCTACAGGTGCTTTAAGCTTACCTGAAATTCCTAAAAAACTTGTTGTAATCGGCGGCGGTTACATCGGTATGGAATTAGGAACTGCATATGCTAACTTCGGTACAGAAGTTACTGTAGTAGAAGCTGGCGACGAAATCTTAGCTGGTTTCGAAAAAGCTATGAGCTCTGTTGTTAAACGTGCTCTTCAAAAGAAAGGTAACGTAAATATCCATACAAAAGCTATGGCTAAAGGCGTTGAAGAAACAGAAACTGGCGTAAAAGTTAGCTTTGAAGTTAAAGGTGAAATCCAAACTGTAGAAGCAGATTACGTATTAGTAACTGTAGGTCGTCGTCCAAACACTCAAGAAATTGGTCTTGAGCAAGTTGGAGTTAAAATGACTGACCGCGGCATCATCGAAATCGATGAGCAATGTCGTACAAACGTATCAAACATCTATGCAATCGGTGATATCGTTCCTGGACCACCATTAGCTCACAAAGCTTCTTACGAAGGTAAAGTAGCTGTTGAAGCAATTAGTGGCCATGCATCAGCAATCGATTATATCGGAATTCCTGCAGTATGCTTCACTGATCCTGAATTAGCATCTGTTGGTTACACTAAGAAACAAGCTGAAGAAGCAGGAATGACAGTAGCTGTATCTAAGTTCCCATTCGCTGCTAACGGTCGTGCATTATCATTAAACAGCACTGACGGTTTCCTACAACTTGTAACACGTAAAGAAGATGGTCTTCTTGTAGGTGCTCAAGTTGCAGGTGCAGGCGCTTCTGATATTATCTCTGAGATTGGTTTAGCTATCGAAGCTGGAATGACAGCAGAAGATATCGCTCAAACAATCCACGCTCACCCAACATTAGGTGAGATCACAATGGAAGCAGCTGAAGTTGCTCTTGGAATGCCAATTCACATTGTAAAATAATTATAAAAAAACGTCTTCTAAATTTAGAAGACGTTTTTTTTTATTCTTTATTTTCAAATTGATACATTTTTTATTTGTACTAGTGTCATTATAAAGGAATAACACGATATCAGCATTTAGTTTTTCGAGTTCTTGTTTTACATTTTTGCTTGCCGCAAATCGTGGATCAATAAATTTTGTTTGTTCAAACTCTTGTGCAAATAAAGGATAAGTTGCATCTGCATAAGAATCTTTAATAATGACAGCATGTAGTTTGGTTTTTGCATCTGGATTTAAAATATTTATCTGTGCATAGTCTGTTTTGTAAACGGAACTATAGTCTGGTGAAAGCTTATTTTTGTCCACTGCAAAGAATTCCTTCATCGGCATTTTCATCGATTCTTCTGATTTTGGACCGAGATATACAGTGTAATTATCCCACATATTTGGGTTTTGCTTTAATTGTACATATGGGATTGTTTCAGGTGTTTCTATTAAATTATACAGTTGTTTATTCCAACTACCGATAAAGTGTCCATTCGGTTTTTCTATAGTTATTTTATAATCATCTCGATTAACAGCATTACCTTTAAATGTTTTAGATTCATTAGCAATGTGCTTCATTGTTTGCTCGTATGCATAAAATGCACCTTTCATATTCCAATGATGATCGGTCTTAAAGTATAGATCATCTAATTGTTCATGAGTAAATTCCTTTAGTGAAATTTTTCATAGTTAGCCCTCCTTTAGAAGCGGAAGTAAATAAATGGATTGTAAGTTGCATTCGTTAAATACATCATAGTTATGATTAAGACACTCAAGTAATAAAGTGGAGATAAAATGACTACCTTTTTATTTGCTAATTGATTCTTGATCCAAGAGAAAAATGGGGCGGATGTAATAATAGCAAGTATTAAAGATTCCCCAATAATTCATCACATAGAAATAACTCGTAATGTCAGTCAACGATCTATTTAATCCGAACATTGCTTGTGAAAATTTAGAACAGTAGCTAAAATTATCAGCGCGGAAGAACACCCAACCAATAATCACTAAAAACATAACGTATACGTGTTGAATCGGCCAACATAATTTTTGTAATAATTTTTCGAAACCAGCCTTTTCTAAAGCGATTAAACATCCGTAATAAATACCCCAAATCATAAATGTCCAACTAGCTCCATGCCAAAATCCGGTTAACGCCCATACAATGAAGAGATTACGATAGATTTTCCAAGTGGATAAGCGATTCCAACCTAATGGAATATAAACATAATCACGGAACCAAGAATGAAGTGAAATGTGCCAATGACACCAAAATTCAGAGATGGATTTTGAAATATATGGGTAATTGAAATTTTTTAAGAAATCAAATCCGAACATTTTTCCTAATCCGATTGCCATATCACTGTAACCTGAAAAATCGAAATAAATTTGTAATGTGTAAGCGATCGCACCAATCCAAGCGGTAGATACGCTCATTGTTGCTGGATCCATCGCAAATATTTCATCGGCAATAGCTCCTAATTGATTCGCAATTAAAACCTTCTTTCCTAATCCAATGATAAAATGACGAATTCCTTCTGAAAACTTATCAGCAGTAACTGTTCTAACATGTAATTGAAAAGCGATTGTATTATATCGAACAATGGGTCCTGCTACTAATTGTGGGAAAATAGTAAAGTATAGTGCAAGGTCAAATAGATTTCGCTGAGCTGCTACTTTTTTCTTATATATGTCAATAATATAACTCATTGCATGGAAAGTGAAAAATGAAATCCCAATTGTAAGGGGATTTTTTCTAGTACAATGTTTGTATGAAAAATGTCATTTATATTATCTACTAAGAAATTAGCGTATTTAAAATATCCGAGTATAGCAGTATTGACAACGATTGCTATAGTCAGAATAACTGTTCTATTTGTACTAGACAGTCGGTCTTTATTAAGCCATATTTCGAACCAATAGTTGATGAAAATAGAAAAAAGCATTAGGAAGACATATATTGGTTCTCCCCAAGCATAAAATAATAAACTAAATAATAGAAGAACTATGTTTTGTAATTCTTTCCGTACTGAGTAGTACACGAAAAGAATTGCAGGTAAAAAAAGGCATAAGAAAAACAAATTGCTAAATACCATGTATCATTAAATCCTTTCTATCTTTTCTCTTTAAGGAGTATGCCATGCGATGAATGAATAATCTATCTTATAGGAGATATGAGAGAATGTATTGTTAAAAACGAGGAATATTCGCATTAGAATGGTTGGAGAATTTGAAAAAGAAAAATACAACGATGAATTAGGTGGGATTTGGAAAAGTCTACCTTCAAAATGTTAAGAGGGAAGAGCTGAAGCATATAATAGGAAGAAAAAGGAGGTAACGCTATGAAAATTACACTAGCTTCATTTTTTCATCTAGTTTTATGGAGTGGATTTTCAGTAGTGTTATTATTGTCAAGTCGTGATAAACTTCATTATAAAATTTTTCTTTTTCTTATATTTTTGTACTTAGCGTATGTAATAGCGTATGTCATACTAAGTGCAAGGAGAAAAGCGATGCTTCTTACTTGCACAAATAGTATGATCTTTCTAATCATTTATTTTTGTTTTTAAATTAACGTTTATAGAAATACATTGTTCTTCCATTAAATAATTGTAATTCTCCTTCTAATTTCTTCGCTAGAAAACGGCAAAATTCATTTGCTTTTCCTTTATCACCGAATGTTGCATTAGGTGGTAAAGAAATCTGAATAAAAGATTGTTCCTTTTCTATACCAACACCAACATATATGGAGTCATATCGATCGTGAGTAGCTTGTAGTTTTAATGTTGTTGCTGATGTATCTAAAATTTCATAAGGAAAAGCGGTATTTGTATAAGCGTAATTAATTTGAACACCAGTTTTGGAAGTAACTGTTTTATAGTACTGAAAAAGTTGTTTTATATCATCTGTTGAAACAGTTTGTTGATTGGATTTAGGTACAAGCGTAATAAAGGCATGTTGCATATAAGTTCCTCCTAACTTAGTAGAATACTATCATTCTACATCCTACTGAATTTTTTGACAATTAAAAGGAGTATTCCTTTTTTTGTTTAATATACTAATGAAAGGTGATGTAGAAAGGTGGAAACCGATGTTTGAAAAATTGTATGATGAGCATGAAAGTGTGAAGGTACGATTTTTGGGGTTTATGACACATGATACTCGTTATGATTTTGGTGTTATTTATACAAATATGTTTTTTGGAAAGCTGCTCATTGTTTGTATGCAAACAGGAAGGTCTACTTTACTTGGAAGAGATGATGTAGAGAATGTGCAACATATACAGGAAGTTTTTAAATTAGGGTCAGAAGAGGAAGCAGCAGAGTTAGCTCAGTTTTTTAAATTTTTAGTCCCATCTACTTCTTTGCATGCGGAATATGAAGAATAATTAATGTAAAACAGTCGTACGTATAAATATGGCTGTTTTTTTTGTTCGAATATCGCATACTAATTTAAATTAAAAATATTTAATGTGTTATACTAAAAACCTATTGACGTAAAAAGTATAACATATTAAAATAAAGACAGAAAGTTAAGCGGTTACAAAAGTTTTTGGGATTATAAACTTAGGGGGAAATGAAAAATGGGAACGATCGTATGTCAAGATTGTGAAGGTACAATTGCACACTTCGAGGATGAGAAAGTAACGGTACTTTACGGGAAATGTGGATCTTGCGGATGTGATCACACAGAGCATACAAAAGCCCAATAATTGATAGGAAATGGACAGCTAAAAGTTTTTAGGACCATAAACTTAGGGGGAAATGAAAAATGGGAACAATCGTATGCCAAGTATGTGAAGGAACAATCGGACATTTTGAAGATGAAAAAACGACAGTGCTTTACGGAAAATGTGGTACAAATTGTGACTGTGCTAATAGAGACAAGGCGAAAGCTTAATTATAAATAAGTAGATTATTATTAAAACTCAGGGGGAAATGAAAAGTGGGAACAATCGTATGCCAAGTATGTGAAGGAACAATCGGACATTTTGAAGATGAAAAATCAACAGTACTATACGGAAAATGTGGATCTCATTGCGAATGTGACCATAAAGAACATACAAAAGCTTAAATAAGAAGAAGCGCCTACATATGTAGGCGCTTTTTTTAATAAATTGTAGTTGTATGGCCAACTGTTGCAACGATTGCATCATCTCTAATCGGAATAAATCCTATCGATGTCTGTGGAGTGCTAGGAGAGGCGTAGTGGCTCATGAGACGGCTATCAATACGGGTAATAGTATCGGTCAAGAAAGCTGAAATAAAAGCGTAAGGGACTCGTCGTTCATTTAATGAGTATATAATTTCCTCTTTTGTTTTTACACCTACGCCATGTCCGTAAAAAAAGAAATTTCCTAGATAGATTGTATTTTCTCCTTGCCACTCGATCGTAGCTGGATTCACTTGTGGATTTTTAAAATAAACGAGATCACCTGGAACAAGATCGCCACCCGTTTTTGTTATGAGCTTTAAATCTTGATCGTAGTCCCACGTATAAAGTAAAAGGTTTGCAAAGAGACGGTTGAAAGTTTCTTCCTCATATAATGATAGTAAAGCTTTGTAAAAAATAATGATCATAGCGGTGGCGCATTCAGTTCCATATAGTTTTCCGTTTTTGAAAATATCTTGTATGGCAATGGAAGGGGGTATGTTTGGTAGTAGCTCGAATCCTCCAAGTGGTGTTCTTTTCCAATACTGGGGGTTGCAAAAGGATTGTTGAAATGTGCGAAACTGAAATCCACTTTGAAAAAGTTCTAATGCAGAAGTAATAATATTCACTCGCAAATTTAGATCAAAGCTGAGTTCATCAGATGTTCGGAAGGAATAAATTTCTTGATTTCCTGCCATTATCGATAAAATTTGTTGTTTCTCAGCTGCAAATGGCTCATATTCATTTGTGATATAAGGATGTACAATAGAACGGCCTATTACAATCATAATAGTATCCCCACCTATACGTTACATTACTTAATATCGTATGGGAAAAGAGAAAAAAGGTGAAAGAAAAGCCTATCAACTGATAGGCTTGTACTCTTTAATCACACGTAATGTTTGTAATGTCATATCTTCAGGACCTTGTACAGGTAAACCCGCTTCTAAGTTTTTACGAATATACTCTAAGTTATCTTGTGTAATAATTTCCCCCGGAGTAAAGATTGGAATCCCTGGCGGATAAACCATAACGAAATCAGCTATAATACGACCTGCTGCATTTTCAAACGGAATGACTTCTGTTTCCGAATAAAAAGCATCTCGAGGAGAAAGTGCTAGCACTGGAATTTCTGGAATTTCTACTTGTATTTGAACACCTTTATCGGCTTTATTTCTAAATGTTGCTGCTAAATCTTGTAATGCTGCAATAAGCGTATTTGTCTCACTTTCTGTATCCCCAAAAGTGACAAGACATAGTATGTTGTATAAATCCGAGAGTTCTACTTCAATGTTATATTGCTCTCTAAGCCATACTTCAGCCTGATGGCCTGTAATACCTAAATCTTTTACAGATACAATTATCTTTGTAGGATCGTAGTTAAAAGTAGCATCTGTACCTAGCATTTCTTTCCCAGGACAGTAAAGATCCTCAACAGCATTAATAGCATCACGAACTTGTTCCGCTAATTGAATTGTTTGTTCTATGAGTGCTGTTCCTTCTGTAGCAAGACGTTTTCTAGCAACATCTAGGGATGCTAACAAGATGTAAGAAGTTGATGTAGTCGTAAGCATGCTAATAATAGATTGAACATGTTTAACGTTCACAAGGCCTTCCTTCACGTTAAGAATAGAACTTTGCGTTAAAGATCCTCCTAATTTGTGAACACTTGTTGCTGCCATATCTGCACCGGCTTGCATCGCTGACATCGGCAATTCATCGTGAAAATGAATATGAACACCATGAGCCTCATCAACTAGTACAGGGATATCATAAGAATGGGCTAATTGGACAATCTGTTCTAAGTCCGCAGCAAAGCCAAAGTATGTTGGATTAATAACAAGTAAGCCTTTCGCATCTGAATGCTCTTCAAGTGCCTTTTTGACAGATTGAATTGTGATTCCGTGTGAAATACCAAGTTTTGGATCGATTTCAGGATGCATGAAAATCGGTTTTGCACCTGAGAAAATAATAGCTGACATTACTGATTTATGCACGTTTCGTGGCACTAGGATTTTGTCACCAGGACCGCACACGCTCATCACCATTGTCATTATTGCACCACTTGTACCTTGAATAGAAAAGAAAGTATGATCTGCACCAAATGCAGCGGCTGCTAAATCTTGTGCTTCTTTAATCATACCTTTTGGATGATGTAAATCATCGAGCGGCGCAATATTAATTAAATCAATTGCTAATGCATTATGCCCAATAAATTCGCGAAATGTAGGATCCATGCCCTGTCCTTTTTTGTGACCAGGAATATGGAATTGAATTGGATTTCGCTTACTGTGCTCAACTAAAGCGGTAAACAATGGTGTTTCGTATTGGGACAATCTATACACCCCTTCTTTTTCATAATATTTATTAGAGTTTGTTTTATATAATCTTGTTCTAAAAAAGTTAAGTGCTTTTTAGAATGAGACTTGTTTTTCTGCCAATCACAAAAGCATTTTTGAGATGGTAGGTTCACTTTATTTTCTATAAAACAAAAGCATTATATCACCAATAATTATAGATGTATAGAAAAAATATTTTTACAGTGAGTATGTTAAATAGTTATTTCCAATTAACTTATAGAGGAAGACAATTCCATCACAATGAATAAATAGTGTATAATGCAAAGTGGCTATAGTGAAGAAGAAAAAAATCCCTTTAAGATAGCATATTGAAATAAGAAGAAATGATAAATGAGGTGCGAAATGGAATATCAATATCCGTTAGATTATAATTGGTCAAATGAGGAAATGGTTGTAATTGTGAAGTTTTATGAAGCAATTGAGAAAGCATATGAAAAAGGAATTATAAGAGAAGAATTAATGGGATTATATCGTCGTTTTAAAGAGATTGTTCCATCTAAAGCAGAAGAGAAGAAAATTGATAAAGAGTTTCAAGAAGTAAGTGGATATTCTATATACCGTGCGATTCAAAGGGCGAAAGAAACTGAAGAACAAAAGCTTGTGAAAATGTAAAAAAATTTTGAAAAATGAAAACTGAAGTGATATAATGTGATAACAACTAAAAACGGACAATATAAATTGTCCGTTTTCTACTATCGATTACAAAGTGCATATAAAGGAAGGAGTGATTGCATCGTAGATTCAATCTTAGCAAGGAATTGTTCGTTGGTCATTGCTGAAAACTCCTCTGGTGATATATGAATACCAACTAATAATTCTGCTTTTTTCACAGTAGCTAGACGTTCAATCATCTTTTGTAAGTCTTCTGTTTCAAGTGTTTTATGTAATTTTACACTTGGTTTAGTATGGTCAATGGACCAAACGAAGTCATTTGGAATATTTGTTTTTAAATCATTTAAATGTTCTAAGAAGGCGTGAGCCGTCTCCACTTTTTGTGGACACTCATAGATTAAACCAAAGTATATGAAGGCATGAGTACCCCATAATCCAATTTGGAAATGTGGCAGCATTTTATAACCGCGTTTATTTGTTGAAAAAGCAACCCAAGTATCGTTTGGTGGATTGACTTTGCGGCGTGCATGTTTTGCTACATGATAAAAAAAGTTCTCATCAGTTTGTTTGGATAAATACGTTGCAAACTGTTCCCCTAAAGCTTCAAGCTTAGGATGAATGTTCGTTTTAATTGCACTCATTCGTTCTTCGAGACCATCAACTGTAAAGACCTCAAAATCAGTTGACTTGAATGTTTGTAGTGTCATGATTGTTCCTCCAACTCCTATTTTGCTTTTATTTTAGCATAGCTTGTACTATTCATAAAAAAAACAGCACAAAAAAATTTAAATAAAAAAATATAATTTTGTTGCATAGATGATTTATCCAACATAGTATAGTATAAAACAAAAAATCAGAAAATTGAATCAATTCTAGTCCGAGGGCAGACGAATATTGGGAGGAGGCAAATAATATGAGACAGGTAATTAATGCGTTAAAGAGAACAGATGCTGAAAAGAGAATACCGGTGCTACGTTTGGAGCTAGATTATGAATTAGCAACTTTATATGATGCGATGATGGAAAATGATAAACTGAAAAAAGAAGAGTGTGTCCAAAAGTTAGAAGTGTTAAGACTTGAAATGATTCGTTTAGAAGCGTAATAATAGTATATGTATAAAAAATTAGTTGGTGCGAACCTTATAAAGGGTTCGTTTTTTCTGTGAACAGTATAGATCGGAGTGTTTAAACATGCAAGAAGTATGGAAAGACATCGATGCACACGCCAAACAGTGGATTCGAGATGCAGGAGAGTTTTTAATGGCATCAATGGAAAAAGCACTTATTATAGAAACGAAATCCAATGCAGCTGATTTAGTAACAAATATGGACCGAGAAATAGAACAGTTTTTAATTGGGAAAATTAAAGAAACATTCCCGAACCATAATATTTTAGGAGAAGAAGGTTATGGAGATGAGGTAACTTCTTCTGATGGGGTTGTTTGGTTAATTGATCCAATTGATGGCACGATGAACTTTGTTCATCAAAAAAGAAATTTCGCAATTTCAATTGGAATTTATGAGAACGGTATCGGAAAGGTTGGACTCATTTATGATCCAGTTCATGATGAATTATACCATTCGGTAAAGGGAGCTGGAGCATTTTGTAATGAAGTACCAATACCTTTATTGGAAAAAGGAACTGTAGAGCAAGGTATTGTAGCTTTAAATGCGATATGGCTTACTGACAATCCAATGCTTAATAAGGAAAGTATGATGGCACTGGTTAAGAAAGCAAGAGGCACGAGATCATATGGCTGTGCAGCGTTAGAGATGGTATACGTTGCAACAGGAAGAATAGATGCATATGTAACGCCGAGATTATCGCCATGGGATTTTGGTGGGGGACAGATAATTGTAGAGGAAGTTGGAGGCAAGGTGACAACTTTTTCTGGATCCCCGCTTTCTATCGTAGAGAAGAGCAGCGTATTAGTTGCAAAACCAGGAGTGTATGAAGAGTTGTTACGATTTATAGCGGAGTAACAAAAAAAGTAAGAGGCTGTATAAGCGCTTCTTACTTTTTGACGTTATTTCGATTTACGCATTTTTCTTTTTGTTACAAAACCGTATCCAACTGTAACAAATGTGCCGATAATGCAAATAATAATACCGATGGGACTATTTTCAGCAACCATAATGCCGATACCGATTAAGAAAATAACACCGATAATTGCAGTTAATAAAAAGCGATATTGAATGTGTTCCATTTCTTCACCCTCCAATCTCATTTTACTTTCACAAAAGTAAGAATACAACTATATTTTCATTCTTGATTTTATTTTGATTGCCATTGTATCCCCTTCGCTCTTATAATAGAGAAGGATTAAAAAGACATTAGGAGTTGGACATGTTGAAAAAACGACAAGATTTACGAAATATAGCAATTATTGCCCACGTTGACCATGGTAAAACAACACTTGTTGACCAGTTATTACGTCAAGCGGGGACGTTCCGTGCGAATGAACATATTGAAGAACGCGCAATGGACTCAAACGATCTAGAAAGAGAACGTGGTATTACAATTTTAGCGAAGAATACTGCGATTCACTATGAAGATAAAAGAATTAACATTTTAGATACACCTGGTCACGCTGACTTCGGTGGAGAAGTAGAACGTATCATGAAAATGGTTGATGGTGTTCTACTTGTTGTTGATGCATATGAAGGTTGTATGCCACAAACACGATTTGTTTTAAAGAAAGCTCTTGAGCAAAACTTAACTCCAATCGTTGTTGTAAACAAAATTGACCGTGACTTCGCTCGCCCTGATGAAGTAGTTGATGAAGTAGTTGACTTATTCATCGAACTTGGTGCAAACGAAGATCAATTAGAGTTCCCAGTTGTATTTGCATCAGCAATGAACGGAACAGCAAGCTTAGATTCAAATCCAGCAAATCAAGAAGAGAATATGAAATCATTGTTTGACACAATTATTGAACATATTCCAGCACCAGTTGATAACAGCGAAGAGCCACTTCAATTCCAAGTAGCACTTCTTGATTACAATGACTATGTTGGTCGTATCGGGGTTGGACGCGTATTCCGTGGTACAATGAAAGTAGGACAACAAGTTGCATTAATGAAAGTTGATGGAACTGTAAAACAATTCCGTGTAACGAAATTATTTGGTTACATTGGATTAAAACGTCAAGAAATTGAAGAAGCAAAAGCTGGAGATTTAGTAGCTGTTTCGGGTATGGAAGACATTAACGTAGGTGAAACGGTATGTCCGGTTGAGCATGAAGAGGCTTTACCATTATTACGTATTGATGAGCCAACACTACAAATGACATTCCTTGTAAATAACAGCCCATTTGCAGGTCGTGAAGGTAAATTCATTACATCTCGTAAAATTGAAGAGCGTCTTCGTTCACAATTAGAAACAGATGTAAGTTTACGTGTAGATAATACAGATTCTCCTGATGCGTGGATCGTATCTGGACGCGGGGAATTACATTTATCTATCCTAATTGAAAACATGCGTCGTGAAGGTTATGAACTACAAGTATCTAAGCCTGAAGTAATTATTAAAGAAGTTGATGGCGTAAGATGTGAGCCTGTAGAGCGCGTGCAAATCGATGTACCTGAAGAATACACTGGTTCTATTATGGAATCTATGGGTGCACGTAAAGGTGAAATGTTAGATATGGTGAATAACGGAAACGGTCAAGTTCGCCTTACTTTCATGGTTCCAGCACGTGGTTTAATTGGTTACACAACAGAATTCTTAACATTAACTCGTGGTTACGGTATTTTAAACCATACATTCGATTGCTACCAACCAGTACACGCTGGACAAGTTGGTGGACGTCGCCAAGGTGTTCTAGTTTCACTTGAAACAGGAAAAGCATCACAATACGGTATTATGCAAGTTGAAGACCGTGGTGTAATCTTCGTTGAACCAGGTACAGAAGTATATGCTGGTATGATTGTTGGAGAACATACTCGTGAGAATGACTTAACAGTTAACGTTGTAAAAATGAAACAACAAACTAATATTCGTTCTGCGACGAAAGATCAAACTTCAACAATGAAAAAACCACGCTTAATGACTTTAGAAGAGTCATTAGAGTACTTAAACGATGACGAGTTCTGTGAAGTAACTCCAGAATCAATTCGTCTACGTAAAAAGATTCTTGATAAGAGCGAGCGCGAAAGAGCTGCTAAGAAAAAGAAATCTGTAGAAGCGTAAAATAATAGAACAGCTACCTTTGAGGGGTGGCTGTTTTTTATTGTATTTATTTTTGGAATATTTACTCTTTTTTGTGGACAGTATTTTTTTTGCGGGTTACTCTTGTATTAAGTACATAAATAAAATTTGTTTCTTGTGAGAAAGGGGGATGAATGATGTTAGAAAGAATGTCGTTTTTTGCGAAATTATGTAAAGTTGATGAAAATCCGGAACTAGGGATGTGGTTGCTGTATGGCATCATTATTATATTAAGTGCACTTGTGTATAATTTAGGTTTTGCAAGAAAACTATCAATAATAAAAAATATAGTGATATATATATCGTTAGCGATTGGATGTACAGTTTTAACTTTCTTTGCAGTTTTTTTACCTGTTGGAGAGGGCCTTGTTGTAGCGGCAATTGTACTTGGGATTTATAGGTTGCGTTTACGTCAAGCGAGACAACAAAAAGCAGGGTGAGGGGGCAAATTTTTATGCGTTCAGTACAAGATGCGTTATATAATTGGTTAACAATTAAAACAGTTGCCGAAGCACGTCCAGATGATCGTGCTGCACAAGAAACGTATTTGTTATTTGAAAATATGATATATGAAGAACATAAATTAAAGAATGTGGAAGTTAAAAAGAATGAAGAAATGTATTTGATTACATATGAAATGAATGGAGAAAGAAAATCTGCAAGGTTTCCGTTAGAAGCTATTGATTGTTTTTTGGATCAAATGAATCGTGAACCTGAAAAATATAAATAAGTCCTTATCTATATGATTAAGGACTTATTTACATTTTACCAATCGTCTTCGACTTTTTTATCACGGTATAATCGGAAATTACCACTTGCATGACGTTCCATCGTACGTTCTGCAATTCGTTCCGAACATTCCATGCACATATATGTATGAATAGGGCGGTTACGTAGTTTTTTTGCCATAGGATTTTCATCATCTAACATATCTTTTTTATCACAAATCATACACTTGACTCTCATTTCGTCACCTCAATACGAATTCTATCAGTATAAGTATATCATGGAAGTGTAATATTTTTGAATAATAGCGGGAAAAAATAATATTTTCGCAATTCGAAAAATAAGTTATGATAAGGATATAGTAAGTATATTTGGAGGTGGAAATATGGCGAATGTAGTAGATCCTACATTAACAGATGATTTAGTACAAACGTTACGTAAAGAATGTATTGTTATGGTAGCAACAACAGACTTCGAAAAACAAGTTCCTAACGTAAGTGCTATTTCTTGGGTGTATGCAGTGAGTAAAACTAGTATTCGATTTGCAGTAGATCAACGTTCACGTATTGTGGAAAATATACGGCATAGTACTGGGCTAGTATTGACTATAATGGCGAATGAATCCGTATTTTCCATAAGTGGTGCAGGTGAAATTTTGACTGATAGAATGGAAGGCATTCCTCTAAAATTAACTGTAATAGAAGTAAATGTACAAGAAGTACGTGATGTTATGTTTTATGGAGCGAAGCTTGCAACTGAGCCAACCTATGAAAAAACATATGATATTCGCGCAGCGAAAAAGCTGGATAACCAAGTGTTAGTAGGAATAAAAGAGTTATAAATGTGATAAATAAGAAAATAAGTTATTAACTTTTGTAATCAGTTATTGTGATTTTATGTTAATAATTATAATTAAAAGTAATATATTGAATAGAAATGAATAAAAAATAAATAAAAGGTTTCATGGTTATGAATTTCGATTCTACCTCGTTTATACGGTACATATAATTATAACAATGGTTCGTCCATATTTTATGGATGAAACCCTTGTTCTACAAATTTAAAAGTGGAGTCAGGGGGTAACAGGTTGGATAAAATTTATGTGTTAGATACGAATGTACTTTTGCAGGATCCTTTATCTATTTTTTCATTTGAAACAAATGAAGTAGTGATTCCAGCAGTTGTATTAGAAGAGGTTGATTCGAAAAAACGTTATATGGATGAAGTAGGACGAAACGCTCGTTATGTATCTAAGTTAATAGACAAATTTCGTGAAATAGGAAAGCTGCATGAAAGTATTCCGTTAGAAAACGGCGGTACATTTCGTATTGAATTAAATCATCGTTCATTTGTTCAACTACAAGATATTTTTGTAGAAAAAACAAATGATAATCGAATTTTAGCTGTAGCAAAAAATCTATCTTTAGAAGAACAAGAAAAAGAGGACGGGAAGTCTGTTATTTTAGTAAGTAAAGACGTGCTCGTAAGGGTAAAAGCTGATGCAATTGGTTTGAAGGCGGAAGATTATTTAAGTGATCGTGTAATTGAAGTAGATAATATATATTCAGGATTTTTAGAAGGGTATATATCAAAAGAGCAATTAGATTATTTTTATGAAAAAGGTGAATTGCCTTTATCCGAAATTGCAAATCACCCTTTTTATCCAAATCAGTTTGTAGTAATGAAAGATGCATTAGGGGGATCTAGTTCAGCACTTGGCATTGTGGATCATTTAGGTAAGAAGGTAAAGAAACTTATTTTTCACAATGAACAAGTATGGGGGATACGACCACGAAATGTGCAGCAAATTATGGGGTTAGAATTGTTGCTTCGTGAAGATATTCCGCTAGTAACGTTAACGGGGAAAGCTGGTACAGGAAAAACATTACTCGCGTTGGCTTCAGGACTCATGCAAACGGAAGATTTAGGACTATATAAAAAACTACTCGTTGCAAGGCCAATTGTTCCAGTCGGAAAAGATATCGGTTATTTACCAGGAGAAAAAGAAGAAAAGTTAAGACCATGGATGCAACCGATTTTTGATAATCTAGAGTACTTATTTAATACGAAAAAGCCAGGAGAGTTAGATGCTATTTTAGCTGGAATGGGTTCGATTGAAGTAGAGGCCCTTACCTATATACGTGGGAGAAGTATTCCAGATCAGTTCATTATAATTGATGAAGCACAAAATTTAACGAAGCATGAAGTGAAAACGATATTAACAAGGGTAGGAGAAAAAAGTAAAATTGTATTAATGGGGGATCCTCAGCAAATTGATCACCCGTATTTGGATGAATATAATAATGGTTTAACATATGTTGTAGAGAAGTTTAAAGAGCAACGTATTAGTGGTCATGTAAAGTTTGTTAAAGGGGAGCGGTCTAATTTAGCTCAACTTGCAGCGGATTTATTATAAAAGGAGTGAGCTGAGGCTCACTCCTTTTTCTTCCAAGTATACACTTTAAATAATTGTAAATTTACGGATGTTACGGATTGGATTTTGTCTATTAGATCCATCATTGTAATATAGATGAACAGGTCCATCCTCTTTTAATGGCTTTCCTTTTTTTGAAAAACCAAGAATAGCATTTTCTACAGTTTCTAATGGAAGTATTATTGTTTGATCTACTGTTTCAATTTCGACTTGCGTAGCGTCCTCTGAAATTTCGGCATTAGCAAGAAATGGATGAAATGGTATACCGAACGTTCCAGTAATTAGTTGTTCTTTTTTATATTTCTTTACACTTTGTTGTATCGGTGGAAACGCAGCACCATCACGGATTTCGCGATCCCAATGCTCTGAAGTGTTTTTTAAATAAGCTTCTAGTTCTGAAGTGTTTTCTCTTGTTTCATCAAAGTAAGTTGTCAAATCTACTTTTCGATCATCAAAGATCCAAACAGTTGGATCGATAGTGATTGGAAAACGAACTTTTCCATTAATAAATAAAATTTCGCTCATTGTTGTTCCCCCATTTGTGTTATACTCCCACTTTTCAGTATAATAGCATTAGACACGGTTGTCACAAAAAATGTTTCTATTGCAATTTACTAAAACTATCGCTAATATTAATAGATAGGAGAGAGTAGGACGGAAACGGAGGGAATCAATTTGGCGTCTGAGACAGTATCAAATCATCAGGAAAAGGCACTAGCCCTTCTACAAGCGGATGCGGAGAAGATTTTAAGACTTATTAAGGTGCAAATGGACAATCTTACAATGCCGCAATGTCCATTATATGAAGAAGTGTTAGACACACAAATGTTTGGACTATCCCGCGAGGTCGATTTTGCAGTTCGCCTTGGTCTTATTGCAGAAGAACAAGGGAAAGCAATGTTAGGAGAGCTTGAACGTGAGTTATCTGCACTTCATGAAGCATTTACGAACAAACAACAATAACGGGTTCAAATAGGGGGGCTCAAACTGAAATAGTTTGGGCTTTTTATTTGTATAATAAAGCAGGAAGAATCAATGTACATATGGAATACAACAATAATTAAATTGAAACAGAAAGAGGAAATGAAATGAAAAGAGTATGGAAATCAATGGATTATTCATTATTACTTCCTCTTGTTATCTTATGTGTGTTGGGAGTTATAATGGTATATAGTTCTAGTTCTATTGTCGCGATTTCGTCGAAATATAACTGGCCAGCAGATCACTTTTTTAAAAAACAATTAGTTGCTCTTGCTATTGGAACCGTAATACTTGTGATTGCCGTTATAATCCCTTACAAATTGTGGAGGAAAAAAATAGTTCTTGCAGCGATGGGGTTAGGGAGTATTGGATTACTAACAGCAGCTTTCCTTTTCGGTAAGGTAATCAATGGTGCAAAAGGATGGATACTAGGTATACAACCAGCTGAGTTTGTAAAAATAGCAGTTATTATTACGTTAGCAAGTTTTTTTGCTAAGAAACAAGAGAGGCAAACCCCTTTTTTCCAAGGGATAATACCTCCCTTATTTGTTGTCGGTGGATCGATGGTGTTAATTTTATTACAAAATGACTTAGGAACTGACATATTAATAGGTGGAACAGTGTTAATTATGTTCTTCTGTTCAGGAGTTAATGTTAACTTGTGGATAAAAAGATTTTTATTAACATCTGTCGTGTGGATACCGGCGTTGTATTTTATTGGGGACTATAAATTAAGTAAATACCAAAAAGCTCGATTTTCAGTTTTTCTTGATCCATTTAGTGATCCTCAAAATGATGGATTTCAATTAGTTAATTCCTTTATTGGAATAGCTTCAGGTGGGTTAAATGGTAGAGGATTGGGAAATAGTATACAAAAGTATGGCTACTTACCAGAGCCGCAAACGGATTTTATTATGGCGATTATATCTGAAGAACTAGGTTTTATAGGTGTAGCTATCATTTTAATCTGTTTACTACTTATTATCATTCGTTCGTTTAGAGTAGCGCAAAAATGTAAAGATCCATTTGGAAGTTTAATTGCAATCGGAATTGCAAGTTTAATTGGGATACAAACTTTTGTTAATGTTGGTGGTATGTCTGGATTAATACCACTTACAGGAGTACCTTTACCGTTTATTAGTTATGGTGGTAGTTCTTTATTGGCTAATCTAATTGCGATGGGTATATTATTAAATGTTGCTAGTCATGTAAAACGACAAGAGAAACAACAAAATGAGATAATGAAAGAAAGAGAGCAAGATGGACCGCGTCTTGTTGTAGTAAAATAAAAAACACATTGCACTTTAGAGCGCGATGTGTTTTTTTATGTGCAAGAAACATTAAATAGGATACATTAATTGGTATATACACTAAAAAATATATCACATTAAATTAAATGTGATATACAATTAAGTTGTTAGAAAAGGAAGAGGTATGCTATACTATTTTTGTGAAACAAATTGATCAGAAAACTTATCATTTGTTAAAAAATAAGGTATGATGGATAAAAATAAAGTGAAGCTTTCTAAGTATAATATAATGTAGAAAGTGAAGAACTTCACGCTCTTTAGGGTGTGTATATATTTTATCTCTAGAGTGGTAGGAAAGTAGAGGGGGAAAATCATGACAAAGCTGCAACGTATTCAAAAAGTATTGGTAGCTAACCGTGGAGAGATTGCAATTCGTGTGTTTCGAGCTTGTTCGGAACTTGGATTAAAAACAGTTGCAATCTATTCTAAAGAGGATAGTGGTTCTTATCATCGTTATAAAGCCGATGAGTCCTATTTAGTTGGGGAAGGGAAAAAGCCAATTGATGCTTATCTAGATATTGAGGGCATTATTGAGATTGCGAAAAGTAATCATGTAGATGCAATCCACCCTGGATATGGTTTCTTGTCAGAAAATATTCAATTCGCAAAACGTTGTGAAGAAGAAGGGATTATCTTTATTGGTCCAAAGAGTAAGCATTTAGATATGTTTGGAGATAAAGTGAAAGCAAGAACACAAGCGCAGCTAGCACAAATTCCAGTTATTCCTGGTAGTGATGGGCCGGTAAATTCAGTAGAAGAAGTTGGAGAATTTGCTGAAAAGTATGATTACCCGATTATTATTAAAGCTTCCCTTGGCGGTGGCGGTCGTGGTATGCGTATTGTACGTAGTAGTGAAGAATTAAGAGAATCGTATAATCGAGCGAAGTCAGAAGCGAAAGCAGCCTTTGGTAATGATGAAGTATACGTTGAAAAATTCGTTGAAAAACCTAAACATATAGAAGTTCAAATTTTAGCAGATGAAGAGGGCAATGTTGTTCATTTATACGAGCGTGACTGTTCTGTACAACGTCGTCACCAAAAAGTGGTAGAAATTGCACCTAGTGTGTCGCTTTCAGATGATTTGCGTCAGCGTATTTGTGATGCTGCTGTGAAATTAACGAAAAATGTAAATTATTTAAACGCAGGAACAGTAGAATTTCTTGTAAAAGGTGATGAGTTTTACTTTATTGAAGTAAATCCGCGTGTTCAAGTTGAACATACAATTACAGAAATGATCACAGGGGTAGATATCGTTCAATCGCAAATTTTAATAGCTGATGGACATGCATTACATAGTAAAATGGTAGGTGTTCCGAAGCAAGAGGAAGTAGTTGTTCATGGATTTGCGATCCAATCTCGTGTAACGACTGAGGACCCACTAAATAATTTCATGCCGGATACAGGGAAAATTATGGCATACCGATCAGGCGGTGGTTTCGGTGTTCGTCTTGATACAGGTAATAGTTTCCAAGGTGCTGTTATTACACCGTACTATGATTCTTTACTCGTAAAAGTTACAACATGGGCACTTACTTTTGAACAAGCTGCTGCGAAAATGGAACGTAACTTAAAAGAATTCCGTATTCGTGGTATTAAAACAAATATTCCATTCCTAGAGAATGTAGTAAAACATAAAAACTTCTTATCAGGAGAATATGACACTTCATTTATTGATGCGTCACCTGAACTATTCCTGTTCCCGAAACGTAAAGACCGCGGAACAAAAATGTTAAATTACATTGGGTCAGTAACAGTAAATGGCTTCCCAGGAGTAGGGAAAAAAGAGAAACCAATTTTCCCGGATGCTCGTATACCGAATGTATTACACTCAGAGCCGGTTCAAAATGGAACGAAACAAATTTTGGATGAGCGTGGAGCGGACGGATTAGTAAAATGGGTACAAGATCAAAAGCGTGTACTTTTAACGGATACAACATTCCGTGATGCGCATCAGTCATTACTGGCGACGCGTATTCGTACAAAAGATTTACATCAAATTGCAGAGCCGACAGCGAGAATGTTACCGAACCTATTCTCAGCGGAAATGTGGGGTGGTGCAACGTTTGATGTTGCATATCGTTTCTTAAAGGAAGATCCATGGGAACGATTACTAGATCTTCGTGAAAAAATGCCAAACGTTTTATTCCAAATGTTACTTCGTTCTTCAAACGCAGTTGGTTACAAAAACTATCCGGATAATTTAATTCAAAAATTTGTGGAATGTTCTGCTCAAGCTGGAATTGATGTGTTCCGTATTTTTGATAGCTTAAACTGGGTAGAAGGTATGAGAGTTGCGATTGATGCTGTACGAGATACTGGTAAAATTGCAGAAGCAACAATGTGCTACACAGGAGATATTCATGATCCGTTACGTAGTAAATATGATTTAAATTACTATAAAAACTTAGCAAAAGAGTTAGAAGCATCAGGAGCACATATATTAGGAATTAAAGATATGGCAGGCTTATTAAAACCTAATGCGGCATATGATTTAGTTTCTGCATTAAAAGAGACGGTATCGATTCCGATTCACTTGCATACACACGATACGAGTGGAAATGGTATATTAACGTATACAAAGGCAATTGAAGCAGGTGTTGACATTGTCGATGTAGCAGTAAGTTCTATGGCTGGTCAAACGTCACAACCAAGTGCGAACACGCTATACTATGCATTAGGTGGAAACGAAAGACAGCCAGACGTTAATATAGATTCATTAGAAAAACTATCTCATTATTGGGAAGATGTACGTAAATACTACGCACCGTTTGAAAGTGGTATGAATGCACCTCATACAGAGGTATATATGCACGAAATGCCAGGCGGACAGTATAGTAATCTACAACAACAAGCGAAAGCGGTTGGTTTAGGAGATCGCTTCGATGAAGTGAAAGTAATGTACCGCCGTGTGAATGACATGTTTGGCGATATTGTTAAAGTAACGCCATCATCTAAAGTTGTCGGTGATATGGCATTATTTATGGTTCAAAATCACTTAACAGAACAAGATGTTTTAGAGCGTGGGCATTCTATGGACTTCCCAGGATCTGTTGTTGAAATGTTCTCAGGAGATTTAGGACAGCCATATGGTGGTTTCCCGAAAAAGTTACAAGAAATTATTTTAAAAGGGAAAGAGCCATTAACAGTAAGACCGGGTGAATTATTAGAGCCAGTAGATTTCGACGCGTTAAAAGAAGAGCTATTCCATAAGCTTGGACGCGAAGTGACGATTTTTGATGTAGTTGCATATGCATTATATCCAAAAGTATTTATGGATTACGAAAAAGTTGCTGAGCTTTATGGAAGTGTATCTGTGCTTGATACACCGACATTCTTCTATGGTATGAGACTTGGTGAAGAAATCAATGTGGAAATCGAACAAGGTAAAACATTGATGGTTAAACTAGTATCAATCGGAGAGCCTCAGCCAGATGGAAATCGTGTTCTTTACTTGGAGTTTAACGGTCAACCACGTGAGATAGTTGTGAAAGACGAAAGTGTGAAAGCAACAGTGGCACAACGTGTGAAAGGAAACCGTGAAAACCCAAACCACATTAGTGCAACAATGCCAGGAACGGTTATTAAAGTAGTTGTTAAAGAAGGCGATGAAGTGAAAAAAGGCGATTCTATGGCAATTACAGAAGCGATGAAAATGGAAACGACAGTTCAAGCGCCGTTCAATGGGAAAGTGAAAAAAGTATATGTTAACGATGGAGATGCAATTCAGACGGGTGACTTACTGATTGAATTAGATCACTAAAAAAGAAAAAGAGCTGTGTAAATGCAGCTCTTTTTTTTTATCCCGCTATTCGCCGGGCAGTAAGACACCCGCCTCAAAATTCAGCGAAAACAAAGAAGTTAGATGGGGGATCAACTGCCCATAAAAGCCTGATTGGTGCGGGCTAATAATCAGTGGGGGGTGAAGACCCCCACTGATTAAAGTTTCACTTTATTGCAAAAAATACCTTGCCAATTCAGCAAGGTATTTTAATTTAAATTTATTTTGTTTGTTTAGAAGTTGATTCAGCTTCTTTTGCATTCACTTTACTTCGTGTACCTAACATAACTAAATAGCATAGTACAGCAAACAAGCAAGAAATGAATAGTGAATGTAATAATGCCATTACTAAATTAGCATTTGTAAATACGACTAAAATTCCTACGATAGCTTGAAGTGTAACAAGGATAAATGAAATGATCCATCCCCAGTATACGACAGGCTGCTGCTTGTAATGGCGAATAGCGAGAATCATCGCGTATAGTATCCAAGCGAAAATTAACATCGCTGCAACCCTATGTCCCATTTGAACCCATTCATGTAGTTGAGTTGGCATAGGTCTATTTTTGCTACATAAAGGAAAGTCTGGACAGGCTAAGCTAGCTCGTTCGTGACGTACTAAAGCACCTGTGTAGACGACAATATAACTGTAAATTGTTACACCATAAATATGAAATTTCATTTTTTTGTCCATAATAAGTGAACGTGCATCAAATTTCTGATCAATTTCAAAGATAAGACACGTTAATAAAATGACAGAAGCAAATGAAATTAAGGAAATACCGAAATGGATAGCAAGTACAGCTGGCATTTGTCCCCAAACAACTGCTGCCGCTCCCATTAATGCTTGCGCAACTAAAAATACGAAGGATAAAATTGCTAACGTTTTTGTTTCGCGCACATGTTTATAATATTTCCAGGACAAAATACAAAGGAGAGTGACAAGAATTCCTGCTGATCCTGATGTAAGGCGGTGACTTAGTTCAATAATAGTTTCCATTGATAAATTAGATGGAACAAATTCACCGTTACAAAGTGGCCATGATTTACCGCACCCTTGGCCAGAACCTGTTTTTGTAACTAAGGCGCCTCCTAGTAAAACTATTAATAAATCAAGACTCGTAATGACTGCTAACCATTTAATAAAGCGTTGCAATCTATTTCACCATCTTTCTGCTATGAAGTTATTGCGAAATATTTTCATTCCATTATGTATAGAATAAAAAGCGCTAGTTCCTATGATATATAAAAAATAATAAAATAGCAAAGAAATGGCGGGGGCAGACAGGGGAGAGAAAATGGGTGTGGAAATAGGATATATAAGGGGATTTTTAGGTGAAAAACAGGCTATTTTGAAAAGATATGGGGAGAATACGTGTTAAATATGACAAAAAAGTTTATTATAGAAGGTAACATCATGTTATGATAAGGACAAGTAAGAATTAAGTTTTTATATTCGACACAAAAAGTTCATGTTTTCTTCACAAAATGTTCGGGAAATATGATTTAATATATTGGAGTATGGGCGTAGATTAGTAGTAGAATGGATTAACAATATTTCTACTGTAATAATATTGCTATATAGAAGCGGAATATTTCATTCGAAATAGGCGCAAAAAGAAAGATGAAAGTTTTAAGAGGGGGTTAAAGTGATGAGCCATGCAACAAGTGAGCTGCATGATGAGTCAGCTGTTACAAGTGTACCGGAAACAACTCGGCTACAAGATTTATCAGCGCTCGTTAAAATGGGGATTGTAAACTCAAATACACTTACTGTATTTACAGGATTTTGGTTGGCATTACATTTTAATGGATTAAGTGTGATGGACAATCTGGATAAGTTATTCTTTACAATCGTTGGTTCTGGATTAATTATGGCAGGGGTATGTTGTTTAAATAACTACATTGATCGAGACATCGACCCGTTAATGGAAAGAACAAAAACCCGTCCAACAGTTACTGGGAAGTATAAACCGGGATTTGCACTTACATTTGGACTAGTTATATTACTTCTTGGATTTGTATTTTTATTATTAACAACACCAATGGCAGTATTAATGGGGTTTATTGGTGCTTTCACATATGTTGTCTTATATACGTTATGGACAAAGAGAAAGTATACACTAAATACTGTTGTAGGTAGTATATCTGGAGCAGTTCCACCTTTAATTGGATGGGCAGCAATCGATCCATCTTTAGGCCATCCAATTGCTTGGATGTTATTTTTAATTATGTTTATTTGGCAAATCCCACATTTCCTCGCATTAGCGATGAAACGTGTTGATGAATATCGAAATGCAGGAATTCCAATGCTTCCTGTAGTTCATGGATTTGAAATTACGAAACGCCAAATTATGATTTGGACAGTATGTTTATTACCACTACCATTTTATATGAGTGGACTAGGGATAACATTTATGGTAATTGCAACATTGTTAAACATCGGATGGATCGTTTTAGGATTTTATGGCTTCCGTAAGCAAGATGACATCAAATGGTCCGTACAAATGTTTGTTTATTCCCTAAATTATTTAACAATCTTATTTGTATCAATGATTGTAGTTACATTCTTCTAAGACAACGACATAATTGGATTTCTTTACGTTGAGATTTACTTTACTTAACTATAAAGTACAATCTAATTCACAAGGAAAGTGGGGGTTGTTTGTATGAAGAAACAGTGGCGACTGCTTTCGTTCGTTTCACTGCTGGCTTTACTGTTAGGGGGATGCGGTAAAGCCTTTCAATCTACTTTAATTCCGCAAGGAGAAGTAGCAAAAATGCAATATGATTTGCTCTTACTAGCAACTGCGATTATGGTAGGAGTAGTACTAGTAGTTACTATTATTTTCTTATATGTAATTGTGCGTTTCCGACAAAAGAAAGGTCAGGAAGATTATATTCCAGAGCAAGTTGAAGGGAATCACAAACTAGAAATTATTTGGACAGTTATTCCGATTATTCTTTTGTTAATCTTAGCTGTTCCGACGGTTACATATACATTCAAACTTGCTGATGTAAGTGCGATGGAGAAAAAGAATATTGATAAAGATACTATCGTTGTTGATGTAACAGCGAATCTTTATTGGTGGGAATTTTCTTATAAATCAGAAAAAATAGTAACTTCTCAAGATTTAGTCATCCCCACAGGTAAGAAAGTGTATTTGAATTTGAAGGGTGCCGATATTAAACATTCGTTTTGGGTTCCATCTTTAGCTGGGAAAATGGATACAAATACAGACAATGTGAACAAAATGTGGTTAAAGGCAGATAAATCGGGCACTTATAATGGTTTTTGTACAGAATTTTGCGGCCCATCACATTCTTTAATGCAATTCAAAGTGAAAGCTTTAGATGAAAGCGAGTACAAAAAGTGGCTTGCTGATATGAAGAAGATTGATGGGAAGAAAGAAGTAGCTTCAACAAAGGCGCAAGAGGGCCAAGAAATATTTAATAAAAGCTGTATTGGTTGTCACGCAGTTGGATCTAATGATAGTAGACCACCTTCCGCTCGTATCGCACCAAACTTAGCAAACTTTGCGGATCGCGATATGGTTGCCGGTATTGCCGAAAACAATGAAGAAAACTTAAAAAAATGGCTGAAAGATCCTGAAAATATGAAACCAGGAAATAAAATGACTGGTAAATATGGCAACTTAACGGATGATCAAATTGATGCATTAAATGCATACTTACAAACGTTAAAAGTTGAAAAGTAAAGAGGGATTATTCGCGAAGGGGAGGTTGAAAACGTGAGTTCTGTAGCAAAAAAACAGGGGATGGGTGCTGTCATATGGGATTATTTAACGACAGTAGACCATAAAAAGATTGCCATTCTCTATTTAATTGCAGGTGGATTGTTTTTTATAATAGGCGGAATAGAAGCTCTATTTATTCGCCTTCAATTAGCGATTCCTAACAACGCTTTTCTTGTTGGGGATGCTTATAATCAAGTATTAACGATGCACGGTACAACAATGATTTTCCTCGCAGCTATGCCACTCGTGTTTGCATTTATGAACGCCGCTGTACCACTTCAAATTGGTGCACGTGATGTAGCGTTCCCGTTTTTGAATTCACTCGGATTTTGGTTGTTTTTCTTTGGTGGAGTATTTTTAAATTTAAGTTGGTTTTTAGGTGGAGCACCTGATGCAGGCTGGACATCTTATGCATCTTTAGCTTTAGCCTCTAAAGGCCATGGTGTTGATTTTTATGTACTCGGCTTGCAAATCTCCGGTATTGGTACATTAATTGGAGGTATTAACTTCCTTGTAACCATTATTAATATGCGTGCGCCAGGAATGACGTATATGCGTATGCCGATGTTTACATGGACGACATTTGTAACATCTTCTCTAATATTATTCGCTTTTCCGCCGTTAACTGTAGGATTAGGACTTTTAATGTTAGATCGTTTATTTGGAACAAGTTTCTTTAATCCAGCATTGGGCGGGAATACGATTATATGGGAGCATTTATTCTGGATTTTCGGTCATCCAGAAGTATACATTCTTATACTCCCAGCTTTCGGAATATTCTCAGAAATCTTCGCGACATTTTCGAAAAAACGATTATTTGGTTATTCGTCGATGGTGTTCGCGACAGTATTAATTGGATTCTTAGGATTTATGGTATGGGCGCATCATATGTTTACTGTTGGACTTGGTCCAGTTGCAAATGCTATTTTCTCAGTTGCAACAATGGCGATTGCAGTACCGACCGGTATTAAAATATTCAACTGGCTCTTTACGATGTGGGGAGGAAGTATTCGTTTTACGACACCGATGATGTGGGCAGTAGCTTTCATTCCATCATTCGTAATGGGTGGAGTTACAGGTGTTATGCTAGCATCTGCACCAGCGGATTATCAATTTCATGATAACTATTTCGTAGTAGCTCACTTTCATTATGTAATTGTCGGCGGTGTTGTATTTGGTTTACTTGCAGGAGCTCATTATTATTGGCCACTGATGTTTAATAAAGTATTGAATGAAACGTTAGGAAAGATAACATTTTGGCTATTCTTTATCGGTTTCCATTTAACGTTCTTCATACAGCATTTCCTTGGTTTAATTGGTATGCCACGACGTTACTACACATATCTTGAAGGCCAAGGGTTGGAAATGGGGAATATGATTAGTTCTATTGGAGCGGTATTTATGGCTCTTGGAACGATTGTTCTTCTATTCAATGTAATTAAAACGACAGTTTCAAAAGAAAAGGCTGGTCGTGATCCATGGGATGCACGTACATTAGAATGGACAATGCCAGCACCAACACCAGAATATAACTTTAAACAATTACCATTTGTTCGCGGGTTAGATCCGTTTTGGATTGAAAAACGTGAAGGGAATAAAGAGATGACAGCGGCGGAACCAATTGGTGATATTCATATGCCAAATCCATCGTTTTCACCATTTATCATTTCTTTAGGATTGTTTATAGCGGCATTCGGTGCAATGTATATGCAGGGTGGAAAAGATAAGTTTTGGTTATTAGTAGCAATTATCGGTTTAATCATTACATTTGGTACAATGTTCCTACGTTCAGTAATCGATGATCATGGATATCATATTCATAAGGAAGATTTAGAAGATAAGGGGGGCAAGGCATAATGCATGTAGATGAAAAATTAACGAATGAAACATTTCCAGCAGAGCCTGAAAAAGCAACCCTTGAGGGAAAAAATAAGTTCGTCGGTTTTTGGTTATTTCTTGGAGGCGAAACAGTATTGTTCGCTTCCTTGTTTGGCACATATTTAGCGTTAAAGAATTCTACAAATGGTGGACCAACATCTCAAGAGATGTTCCAAATGCCACTCGTTTTCATTATGACGATGCTTTTATTAACGAGTAGCTTAACGAGCGTATATGCGATGTATCATATGAAAAACTTTAACTTTAAGAAAATGCAACTTTGGCTATTAGTAACAGTGTTGCTAGGTTTAGGGTTTTTAGCATTTGAGATATATGAGTTTTATCATTATACGCATGAATTTAAGCATACTATGAGAAGTAGTGCATTTGGTTCCGCGTTTTATGCTCTTGTTGGTACACATGGTCTCCACGTATTGTTTGGATTATGTTGGATTTTAACATTAATCTTTAGAAATGCGAAGAGAGGTCTAAATTTATACAATGCACCGAAGTTTTATGTTGCATCGATTTATTGGCACTTTATTGACGTAGTTTGGGTGTTTATTTTCACTGTAGTATATTTGATGGGAATGGTGGGATAAACAATGGCGATAAAGCAAATGAATAATCCTAAAGTTGATCTTGTTTATCGGAAGAGAAAAAGTGCGGAGGAAATGAAGCATCAAGTTATTACATTTGCATTAATGATTTTTTTAACATTAGTTGCATTTGCAGCAGTCGCATATCCGAAAACTTTTAGTCCGACTTTCTCAGTACCATTTATTTTACTATTAGCAGTGGTACAAGTAATTTTTCAATTGTATTATTTTATGCATATGAGTCATAAAGGACATGAAGCGGCAAGTTTCTTTCTTTATTCTGGTCTGTTGATCGGGTTAATTACAATTTTAGCTTTTATGACAATTGTGTGGATTTGAAAAGTGAAGAATAAGGGAGCTTGTGTCGTCACAGCTCCCTCTTCATGTTATGTGAAAGGATAACCTTAAGAAGGTAGGTGTGACAATGAGTAACTTGTGGATATTTGGTTTTCAAGCTCTATGGAGTCCAATCTTTTTACTATTTATGCTTTCGATCCTTATCGGGTACTTTTTAATTATTGGGCCATATAGAATGCGATTTGAACATGCGAAAAAGGTAAGTAAGAAGCAAGTTTTTTATTTTACGACCGGGATTGTTCTTTTGTATTTTGTAAAGGGAGGGCCTATTGATTTAATCGGTCATATTATATTTAGTGCACATATGTTTGAAATGGCAGTTATGTATATTGCAGTTCCACCGTTATTGTTGCTTGGTATACCAGTTTGGTTATATCGTTATATTACTTCTTTTAAGTTCGTTCAAATTATATTGAAGATATTTGCTAAGCCACTTATTGCATTGTTTGTATTTAATGGCCTGTTTTCTTTTTATCATTTACCAGTTGTTTTTGATACAGTAAAACAAAGTCAAATTGCTCATCCTATTTGTCTCGCTATATTGTTCTTTACGGCAATCATGATGTGGTGGCCGATGCTAAATCCATTACCAGAATATCAAACGTTAAGTGATATAAAGAAACTGGGTTATATGTTTGCTAACGGTATATTATTAACGCCAGCTTGCGCGTTAATCATTTTTGCGACGGCGCCATTATTTGCAACGTATACGGATCCGGCTGCTTGGATGAAGGCGATGGAACTATGTGTACCAGCGGGAACTTTATCGGATTTAAATATAACTGGACCAGAATTTTTACACTGGATGCCAGTCGTACAAGATCAACAAACAGGTGGCATCATTATGAAAATTGTCCAGGAAATAGTGTACGGTACGATTATTGGTTATGTATTTTTTAGGTGGGCACGTAGAGAGCGTGAAAAAGATAAAGAGCAGTTGCAACAATTACCGCCATATTTACAGACTAAGTAAAAAAGTGTATGGGTTTCCATACACTTTTTTAGTTTTAGTAAACTATAAAAAGATTGAATTTTCAATTTATTCATGTTAAGTTAGTGTAGGCATGTACTAAAAGTGGATATAAGATTTACTACTAGCTTTAATACGTAATGATTCCATGTGTAGTGCAAGTTTTTTAGAGAGTTACAAATTTATATTGTTATCTTTAATAAACAAGAACTATTTTAAGGGGGAATTTAAATGGGTAGTAGTGGAAGTATGGTAAAGCCAATTAGTGGTTTTTTAACAGCATTAATACAATATCCAGTACCGGTAGTAGAGTCACGTGCAGACATTGATAAACAAATTAAACAGATCATAAAAACAATTCATTCAACTAAATCAGGGTATCCTGGATTGGAATTGATAGTATTTCCAGAATATAGTACACAAGGGCTTAATACAAAAAAATGGACTACAGAAGAGTTTTTATGTACAGTTCCTGGGCCAGAAACAGACTTGTTTGCTGAGGCATGTAAAGAGTCTGAGGTATATGGTGTTTTTTCTATAATGGAAAGAAACCCTGATGGTGGAGAACCGTATAATACAGCAATAATTATTGATCCACAAGGTGAAATGATTTTGAAGTATCGTAAGCTAAATCCTTGGGTGCCAGTCGAACCTTGGAAAGCTGGAGATTTAGGCTTACCTGTTTGTGATGGACCTGGAGGAAGTAAATTAGCTGTTTGTATTTGTCATGATGGTATGTTTCCTGAAGTAGCTCGTGAAGCAGCTTATAAAGGTGCAAATGTCTTGATTCGTATTTCTGGATATAGCACACAAGTTAGTGAACAATGGATGTTAACTAATCGTTCGAATGCATGGCAAAACTTAATGTATACATTGTCAGTGAACTTAGCGGGTTATGATGGGGTATTTTATTACTTTGGTGAAGGACAAGTTTGTAATTTTGATGGGACTACTTTAGTGCAGGGACACCGAAATCCTTGGGAGATTGTTACTGCCGAAGTATATCCAGAGCTAGCAGATCAGGCTAGATTAGGATGGGGTCTCGAAAATAATATATATAATTTAGGTTCAAGGGGATATGTAGCGACTCCTGGAGGGGTGAAAGAAAACCCGTATACGTTTGTAAAAGATTTAGCTGAAGGTAAATATAAGGTTCCTTGGGAAGATGAGATTAAAGTAAAGGATGGAACTATTTATGGGTATCCAGTCAAAAAGACGATTCATTCTTAAGTAAGATAAATAGAAAAAGCGCATCAATATGATGCGCTTTTTCTATTTACTCAATGATTTGGAACTCTTTTAACTCTTTTTCGATATTTTGTAGGAGTTGTTCGCTTTTTTGAAGTACATTCGTTGGGAAAGTTTCACCATCACCATATTCAACGCCGTGAGGATAATAATGTTTTCCTAATAAGGGAGGAAGTAGCTTTATTTCAGCGTGTCTGCTACCAACATCACCTTCAACAGCCAAACCTTGTACGCGCAAATAATAAATATCATTTAATATTTCAAATTTATAATCGTATGTAACTCGTTCATAATCCCACTGTCCAGCAAGTACAAAATGGTTCTTTTCCATAATCTCTGTTAATAGTGTTAAATCAACGACTGCCCCATTAAATTTCGTATTTGTAAATTGCATATAATACCTCCTCTTTTCATGTTACATCATTATTTTTATAATAGTATGAATAATAAGAAAGTGCAATTCATATTGAGAGAAAAGGTAGAATCCAGACTTTTTTTGCGAAAATATGATATAGTGAAAAGAGTACGGTACACACAAAAAAGGAAAGAAAAGGATTTGTGTATATCTCAATTTTATGTTTTGTGCAGGAGGTATATCGATTGAAGAAATTATTGCGTATCGTAATGATTACATTTTTAATTTTAGCTGTTGATTTATACGGGAAATTACTCGTTTCACAATATATATTAACCCCATCTCAATCAAAGCAAGAAAATAAAATTGTGAAAAAGAAAAAACAAGTAAATGAAGACTCTTCCGATACTGTTTTAAATATGATTGGTGGGGACTCTGAAAATTTATTAGCAAAATGGGGCGAACCATCTCGAATAGAGCCATCTGCTTACGGATATGAATGGTGGGTATATAATCAAGATTTAACTAAGTATGTTCAATTTGGAGTTGCAGAACGAAAAGTTGTAACGGCGTATGTTGCTGGTGAGCAGGTTAAGGTGCCGCCTTATTATATAAATGAAAAGTATGAAGAAGTGTATAAAAAGAATCCACTCTCGCATGAGATTTCGTTAAAAAGAGGGAAAAATAGTTATCAATTTGAGTTATCTGACACGGAAGTGATGGAACAACCATTAATACCTGTAGAAGATGGCTGGGCACAATTATATTTTGATCATTTTACACATGAGCTTGTTGGTGTTCGTTATATGGATGATGAAACGTTATTACGCCAAAGACCGTATCAGCTTGTTTATTCGGGTGAATTACTAGCTGAACAACCATTGACTCCAGATAAAATGAAACAAATAGAGAATGGGAATATGCAACAAATTTTTGATTTAACAAATATTATTCGAAGTCGCCATAAGTTACCGCTGTTAGCTTGGGATCAACAAACAGCAGAGGTGGCTATAGGGCATAGTAAAGATATGAAGGATAATAATTACTTTTCACACGATTCACCTACACTAGGTACGTTAGGAGATCGTTTACAGCGCGGGAAAGTAGGGTTTCAACTTGCTGGTGAGAACATAGCGGCGCAACATAGTGATGGAATTGCGGCGGTGCAAGGTTGGTTAAATAGTGAAGGGCATAGAAAGAATGTATTAAATGAACAATTTACAGGATTAGGTGTTGGGGTATACGATAAGTTTTATACACAAAACTTTATTCGAAAATAAAGTGAAATTTTAAGTTGTGTAGGGGAAACCTCACGTTTAAGTACTTCGTATTCACTGAAGTGTAGGTCGGAATCTTACCGTATGCAAATAGCAGGATAAAAAGGTGCATGAATCGTCTAAAAATAGGCGAACCATGTGCCTTTTTTTTTCTTACTATATAGTAGATATACATGAAGAGGTGAGGATTATGCCAACAACAAAAGGACCGTTACATCCATCGGTTCAACAGTTTAAAGAGTTTGTAAACCATCACCCTAAAATGGTTCATGAGGTTAGAAGTGGTCACAAAACTTGGCAACAGTTTTATGAAGAATGGTACTTACTTGGTGAAGAAGATCCGATATGGGCAACTTTTAGGCCTGATGGAGCGCCAGCTTTTTCTTCGGTAAAAGAAAATAAACAAGAAAAAGAAAAAGAAAAAGATAATCGAACTGAAGAGGAAAAAACTGCTGATGTGATGGGACAAATGCTTTCTTTCTTTAAAAAGCTAGATGTGGAACAGATGCAACACCATTTAGCTAATGTGACGAGTGCTATTGGTAGTGTGCAACAAGTTTTTCAACAATTTCAAGGGAAGCCCGCGCGGCAAGAAGAAAGTACTTCCGAAAATAATCCATTTTTCTTTCAGAAGGATTAGGGGGAAAGCGGATGAGAGCAGAAATTATGGAGTTTATAAAGGCTGATGAGGATTTATCTCGCTATATTAGGGAGCAACCGTACTGGTATAGAAAACTAACGCGAAACCCTGAAGAAAAAGAGGCATTTGAGTTAGCGGCTATGCAGCATTTCAAAAAAACGATACCAGATAAAGTTGAGAAATTTCAAAACCAATTGGCAGTTGCCTCCATTATGATCGATATGTTTCAGTATATGAAGCAGCAAAATACAACATAATTGGAAGGGAAAACTATGTCCGTCATGCAGAACTTTTGATACAATAGAAGCGGATTATTTAAAAAGGAGTTGCAGCATGAGCATGACGGAAATTTGTTTAGTACGACATGGACAAACTGATTGGAATTTTCAAGAGATTATTCAGGGACGTGAAGATATTCCACTTAATGAAGTGGGAAAGAAGCAAGCAAGTCAAAGTGCAGTTGCTTTGCAAGCGGAAGCATGGGATGTAATTATAAGTAGCCCATTAATTAGAGCGCACGAAACAGCTAAGGAAATTGCAGGGGCTGCAGGATTGCAATCGATTTTATTAGATGAGCGATTTGTTGAACGTAATTTTGGTGAAGCTTCTGGGAAGCCGGTTGCGACTGTTAGGGAGCTAATTGCAGAAGGTAAAGTAGAAGGTATGGAGCAAGATGAAGAGATTGTAACCCGTTGCTTTGCTGCTATAAAAGATGTTGCAGAAACCCATTCTGGCAAACGTATTATCATTGTAGCTCATTCACATGCGATAAAAGCAATTTTACATGCAATTGCACCGGAAGATATTTCGTTTAAGACACCATTAAAAAATGCATGTATTAGTTATGTGAAAGAAAATAGTGGGAAATGGGATGTTCTGAAATATAATATTGCGGAACATATTAATGTATAAGTATGTGCTGGGATTATACGGAAAATAGTTAGAGTGATATCTTTCTGTTTAGTGAGACACTTCAATTAGTAGTTCTATTCTAAATGTGGTATGATGAATACTCGGAGGTGTCTCTCATGATTGTAGCGACGCTGGAAAGCGTATTGATATTAGATAAGGCAGAGCAGCTTGCAAAAGCGATTATCTGTTCAGATATAGCAGAAGACTATCGTAAGTGTTATAAAGAATTGCATGAAGATATGGAAGTTCAGACGTTAATTCAGCAATTTACAGCGATGAAAGAACGATATGAAGAAGTGCAACGTTTCGGTAAATACCATCCTGATTATACTTTCGTTTCGACGAAAATGAGGGAGTTAAAGCGTTCTGTAGACTTACATGATAAGGTTGCAGCTTTTAAAAGAGTAGAAACAGCTTTGCAAAAGTTGTTAGATGAAGTTAGTGTAGCAATCGGTTCTGAGGTATCTTCTTCCATCAAAGTTCCAACAGGAAATCCATTTTTTGATGCTGGTGGCTGTGGTGGCGGTTGTGGTACCGGCGGAGGTTGTGGCTGTAAAACGGGGTAAATTACCCCGTTTTTTAGAAGATAGAAGAAAACGTATACAGAGTTTGTCCTGTAATGTCATAAATTTCTGATTGGTTTTCATAAAATATAAAATATATGTTTTTAAAAGGAGAAGATGGAGAAGATTATGTTCGGGCAACGACAAAGTATGATTGTTTATTTACATTCATTGAAACATGCCAAGATTTTAAGGAAATATGGTAACATACATTACATATCAAAACGCTTAAAATACGCAGTAGTATATTGTGATATGGAACAAATTGAGCATATGATGCAAAAGTTGAACAAACTTCCTTTTGTGAAGAAGATAGAACAGTCGTACCGCCCGTATTTAAAAACGGAATTTGAAAATTCACGTCCTGATCGGGCAAAAGAATACGATTATAGTTAATAGAAAAAATCCCCTGCTAATTTTAGTAGGGGATTTTTTTACTTGAAATAACACTTTATTTCATTGGAGGAATGAAATTATTCATTCGTAAAATACCAATTAAATGATTGAAAAACAGTTCTTTTTCTGGGAAAGTTGTGGATGGTTTTACCGTAAAGGTAGTCACTTTTCTTCCTAGTTGTTCTGCCGTTTCTTCAAATAAAATGACGCGTTTACTTTTTTTATTTTCAAGTACAGGAATGCCTTCACGACATATGTATAATGGTTGGAAATCACCAGTAGTAGTTGGTTTTAATATTACAACAAGTGAGCACACTTTTTTTTCATTTTTAATCGTTTCAA
Source organism: Bacillus sp. AY18-3 (assembly GCF_008042305.1). Taxonomy (NCBI): domain Bacteria; kingdom Bacillati; phylum Bacillota; class Bacilli; order Caryophanales; family Bacillaceae; genus Bacillus; species Bacillus sp. AY18-3. Next base: position 55,514 of record NZ_QKQR01000015.1, read on the forward strand.
ATTGTAACATATGTGTTATACGTTCTTGATTTGCTTTGGCAATTTCAAGTAATTCATATAAATCAGAGTAGCCTTCTCCGAGTTCTATAAAGCGTTGAATCATATTTTTTCCTCCTCTTTCTTTTACTTACTGTACCATCTCACTTTTTAAATGAAAAGTAGACAAAGAAAAAAAACCCTGCAAAGCAGGGCCCTTCTTATACTAGCATGTACTAGTAAGAAGGCAAAGGGAGAGGAGAAACCGGAGGAAGAACTTATGGGGAAACGTAAGTCTTCTCCGCGGTTGGCAACAACATCGAAGGTGATGTTGTTATAATTATTTATGTCCAATCTAAATGAAGATATACATCATGAAATTAAATTTTATGTTTGGCTTTTTATTTTTCTTTTTTTTATTTTATGATAGGATAAAAAAGATAAAGTGAAACGAATATACATAATGGGTTCGTGTTAGCGCATGGTGGGATGAATACATAAAAATGCAGAGCGGTTATTTTAAGCCAAAGTTCTCCTATTGTTCGTTGAGAAATGAATGGAAAATTTCATGGAATAGTATAGTTTGGTAGCGGTTACCGAATGGAGAAAGGTTTTCTATAATTGCTCGATAGATTGAAATAAAGGTAGTGACAACAGATGAGAGTAGTTTCAGGAAAATGTAAAGGGCATCCACTAAAAGCGGTGCCAGGTAATACAACACGTCCAACGACAGATAAAGTAAAAGAATCAATCTTTAATATGATAGGTCCTTATTTTGATGGTGGTATCGCTCTTGATTTATTTGGCGGTAGTGGTGGTCTTGGAATCGAGGCTATAAGTAGAGGGATTGATAAAGCAATTTTTGTTGATCGAGATAATAAAGCGATAAAAGTAATCCATCAAAATTTAGAAAGTTGTCGAATACAGGAACAAGCTGAAGTATATCGAAATGATGCAGAACGTGCGGTAAAGGCTCTTATAAAACGTGAAATATCATTCGATCTTATATTAATTGATCCTCCATATAAAGATCAAAAAATTGTATCTTTAATTAGTGTGATGGATCAACATGGATTGCTACATAGAGATGGATTAATTATGTCAGAGCATGGTAATGATGTGGTTTTACCTGATTCTATAGGGAGTCTTGTAAAAGTAAGAGCTGAAAATTATGGGATTACAGCAATATCGATTTATAAGTATGAAGGTGAGGGGACGGAATGACTAGTATAGCTATTTCTTCGGGAAGTTTTGATCCAATTACCCTTGGGCATCTGGATATTATTAAAAGGGGAGCAAAAGTATTTGATGAGGTATACGTAGTAGTTTTAAACAACTCGTCAAAAAAACCGTTCTTTTCAGTTGAAGAGCGCTTAGATTTAATTCGAGAAGCAACAAAGGATATCCCGAATGTAAAAGTAGATTCACATAGTGGACTACTAGTGGAGTATGCGAAAATGCGTAATGCAAACGCGATTTTGCGTGGGTTACGAGCGGTTTCTGATTTTGAATATGAGATGCAAATTACTTCTATGAATCGAAAATTAGATGAAAATATTGAAACCTTTTTTATTATGACAAATAACCAATATTCATTTTTAAGCTCGAGCATTGTAAAAGAAGTTGCGAGATATGGAGGAAGCGTAGTAGATCTTGTACCTCCTGTTGTAGAACGTGCTTTAAAAGAAAAGTTTCAAACCCCGTTAAAGTGAACGGGGTTTTTCTTTGTTGCTACGAAAAAATAATAAGATAACATATACATATAAACAAAATAAAGTAAAGATCGGTCCATAGTGTACAAAAGATGTCCAAATTTCTTGCAGTATAGAAGAATGATTCGATAAAAATACGGGGATATCTTTTTGTATAGGTGAAAAAGAGCTTACTTTTTCATAAAATGGTTTCCAAAATATAAAAGTAAAAATAGGAGCCAGAATACTTTGGATAATTCGTGCGAAAAAATAGGGCTTAAATCGGATGTCTGTTTCAGCTAATATGCTAGCAACTTGTGCCTGAATAGAAAGGCCGCTAAACGCTAAAATAAAGCTTGTTACCATAGCTTGCTGCAGGAGGGGTGTTTCATTTATTTGACTAATCATTTGGCTACCGAGTGTCATTTCAAAAATGCCTGATAAGATTGGAATACTAAATTCTGTAGTTAGTTGGAAGAATGATAAAATATGTTGCATAATAAAAGAAAGTGCTGCTGTAATATGAAATACAGTAATCATTTTATTTAAAACAGAGAATAAAATAATAAATCCACCAATCATAAGTAACGTTTGAATAGAAGAAACGATAGCGTCCCCAAGTAATTTTCCTAATGGTCTTTTTTCTTGCATGCGCGTCTCGTGTAGGACTGAAAAAGGGTTTTGAAAAGGACGTTTTTTAGTAGGATGTTGATCCTTCGTGGAAATATTGTTATTGCCGTAAAAACGCATCAATAACCCGACGGCAAAGTTACTTGAATAATGTGCAGCAGCTAATACGATTCCTAATTTCGGATTATTGAAAAAACCGATAGAAACAGCTCCAAAAATAAAAAGTGGATTAGATGAGTTTGTAAAAGATACGAGGCGTTCTGCTTCGATTTGTGTTAGCTGATTACTTTTACGTAGTCTAGCGCTTAATTTGGCGCCAGCAGGGAATCCTGAAGCCATTCCCATTGCCCAAACAAATCCGCCTATCCCTGGAACGCGAAAAAGTGGTCGCATGAGTGGTTCTAATATAACACCTATAAATTTTACAACACCAATACTAATTAGAAGTTCCGCAATGATGAAAAACGGTAAAAGTGAAGGGAATACAACTTCCCACCATATATTTAACCCTCGAATGGAAGCTTGCAAAGCAGCTTGGGGGTGAAGTACAAGAGAAAAGGTTAAAAACAGTGTTGATATGGTAAGAAAAGCCGTTTTCCATTTTTCATACATGTAAGTAAATCCCCCTTTGTCCCAAAAAACGTTCATTTCAGTATACGTGGATACGTAGTGCATTTAGACCATAAGTATGAAAAAGGAATGAAAAAAATTAAAGGGTGAGAAAAATGAAAGAACCGAAAATTGGTTTAGCTCTTGGATCTGGGGGCGCAAAAGGGTTTGCGCATATTGGTGTTATAAAAGTTTTAAGAGAAAATGGTATACCAATTCATATGATTGCAGGAAGTAGTATGGGGGCTTTAGTAGGTACGTTTTATGCAGCTAGCTCAAACGTTGAAAGGTTGTATAAACTGGCAAATGTTTTTAAGAGGAAATATTATTTAGATTTTACAGTTCCGAAAATGGGATTTATTGCTGGAAAACGTGTCAAAGATATGATTAAAATGTTTACATATAATAAAAATTTAGAAGAGTTAGATATCCCGACGGCTGTTGTGGCTACTGACATCTTGAAGGGGGAAAAAGTAGTTTTTACAAGTGGTCCTGTTGCAGAGGCTGTGAGAGCTAGCATATCTGTACCTGGAGTGTTTGTACCAGAAAAGATAGATGGACGATTATTGGTGGATGGCGGAGTAATTGATCGCATTCCAGTATCGGTTGTGAAAGAGTTAGGTGCCGATATTGTTATTGCTGTTGATGTATCGCCGATTAAAGTGAATGGAGAGGTTACGTCTATTTATGATGTAATTATGCAGAGTATTGAAATTATGCAACATGAGCTGGTGATGAATCGACAAATTGCATCGGATTTAATGATGCGACCAGCTGTAGAACAATTTAGTTCACGTGCTTTTACAAACATTGAAGACATTATTCGAGTTGGAGAAGTAGAGGCGGAAAAACATGTTGCAAATATTTATTTATTAATTGAGCAGTGGAAGGAGAAACATAATGTTTAAGCGTTTTCGGTTTATATATGCAATTTTAATAGGGGTTATATTGGCGATGTTACTTGTTTACGTACGTTTACCGTATTATGTAACAAAACCAGGAATGGCGGCCAAATTAGAGCCTTACGTTCAAGTTGAGGGTGGAACGAAAGAATCCGGTGATTTTATGCTTGTTACGGTTTCAATGGGACCAGCAAATGTGGTGAATTTAATAGCGGCACAGTTTAATAAATATACACATATTTCGAAAGCGGAAGAAATATTGCAAAAAGGTGAGAGTGATGAAGAATATCAATTTCGCCAAAATTATGCGATGAAAGATTCGCAAAATGCAGCAATCTATAATGCGTATAAACGTGCAAACCGTACTGTTTCTTTTGAAAATAAAGGTGTATTGGTTGCAGGAGTAGCGAAAGGGATGCCGTCAGAAGGAAAGCTTAAGCTTGGAGATGTCATCATAGCTGTCGACGGAAAAACATTTGAAAAGACGGAGCAATTTATTGAATATATGACAGGGAAAAAAGAAGGGGAAGCAGTAAATATTGAGTACAAGAGAAATGGAAAACAGTTAAAAGAAAATTTAAATGTAAAGACCATTCCGAATGGAAATGGGCGTGTTGGTATAGGGGTTTCTATCGTTACTGAAAGAGAATTAATGGTAGATCCGAAAGTGAAAATTGATTCTCATGAAATAGGCGGACCATCGGCAGGCCTAATGTTTACATTAGAAATATATAATCAACTTGTGGAAGATGATTTAACAAGAGGGCATGAAATAGCTGGAACAGGGACGATAAATGAAAAGGGAGAAATTGGCCCGATTGGTGGTATTCAGCAAAAAGTGGTTGCTGCAAGTGATGCTGGTGCTGAAGTGTTCTTTGCGCCAAATGAAAAAGGTGCGGAGAAATCGAATTATAAAGATGCGCTTGAGGCTGCGAAAGATATTAAAACAAAAATGAAAGTTGTACCAGTTGATACGCTGGATGATGCATTGCTGTATTTGGAAAAAATGGGCGAGAAAAAATAAACCTCTCTGAAAAAGAGAGGTTTTTTATAGAAATTTTGCAGTTGTTTCATCATAACGAATTGGATGGTGTGTTGCATCTTGTTTTAGTAGTTGTGTTCGTAATGGTTCTTGCATGATGGAGAAATATACAGAATTGGCTTTTCGCTCTATATGTAAAGTAGGATGGTCAAATGTTTTTGTATGGGTAAGGATGGGAAGTTCTATTTTTTTCTTGTTTTTTGAAAGGTAAGTTTGTCCTTTTTGTGACATGCCTAGTAGACGAATGTACGGTGCATGCTGCTCTATATTTGCGCTATGTATTTCTTCTTTTGTTGTATTTGTTAAAATGTGTGTACAAGCTCTTTGTAATCTAGTCCATGTATAACGCTTCGTTTTTAATGCTTCCATGAATGAATGGAAGGAGGAACTGTTTTGTATTTTTGATAAAATACGATGCTCTAAACCTTCTTCTATTTCATATATATGTCGTAAGTCTTCTGGAGACATCGTCATGAGTTTGTATTTGAAAAATGAAAAGTATTGTTCCCAATTATGTAATATCCCGTAGTTTTGTTTGTAACTTGCTAAAAGAGAAGCAGTCGCTTTTGGGATAAAAGGCTCAATTTCTGTAAAAGAACTATTTTCGCTAAAAAGTTTTTTACGAATACTAGTTGCGCTTGCAATATGTTGGTCGCTAAATGTTTCATCATGATAATGAGATGCGAATCTTTTTATCGTTTGTGCTTGCATAGAACTATTTTGTAAGAAAATTGATTTCATGTATTGGAATCCTAATATGTTATTCGGTTGTGACATGTCTATGTTTTTTTCGGATGGTAAAATGTGTAGGAAGGCTTCAGATGTAGCTTTTGCGTAACTGTTACCTGCATTCATAAATTGCTTTACAAGACGATTAAAAGTATCTTCTTCATTTTTTTGCACAGAGATGGTGTTATGAAAATTTTCAATCTGCCCATCTTCACTACCGAAACAAATTTCAGAAACACGCAGGGCGTTTAAAATAGAAATAGCGCCATTTGCAAAGGTTTCAGCCTTTTGTGTTGAGAAGGCGTATGGAAGCTCTACAACAAGGTCTACACCGCATGATAAGGCCATTTTGGTACGATACCATTTGGATATGAGTGCTGGCTCACCACGCTGTAAAAAAGGGCCACTCATAACAGCGATTGTAATATCGGCGTGTGTTAACTTTTTTGTTTGTTGCACATGATAATCATGACCGTTATGAAAAGGGTTATATTCAACAACAATACCACTGGCTTTTATGGTAATCTCTCCTTTCGATGTAGCATCTTTTTCAAAAACGTGATACTCTATATATTATTTACTATGATGACTTCATTATAGTGTAAAGAAAAAACATTGACAAATATAAAATGGCTAGCTATAATTTTGTTTGTTGCCTTGAGGTGATATGATATGAAATGGTCCATCCATCAATTGAATAAATTGAGAAATAAAGGATTGACATTGGATGAGATGGTAGATGTAAGTGAGCTACAAGAGGTCGAGAAAGATATTCGTGAAATTAATCCTGCTCATGTAACAGGAAGAGTTGATTTTGGCTCCGGTAAGTTTACGTTCCATCTACATATAACTGGAAGCATGGTTTTACCATGTTCTCGCTCTTTAGTAGATGTGACATTACCATTTGACATTAAAACAACTGAGGTGTTCCAAACTTCACAAGAAGAATTTGAAACTGAAGCTGAAATTCATTGTTTAGAAGGAGAAGTACTTGACTTACTGCCCGTAATCAAGGAAAATATACTTTTGGAGATTCCAATGCAAATTTTCAGTGATGATGTTTCTGGTGGAGCACCGATGCAAGGTCAAGACTGGCAAGTGATTTCGGAAGAAAACAAAGAAAAGACTGTTGATCCACGATTAGCAGGACTTGCAAAGTTTTTTGACAAATAATCGGAAGACTGGTTTAGGCCTTCATATGAAAATAACTATTTCTTTTAAGGAGGTGGGAAGAATGGCTGTACCTTTTAGAAGAACTTCTAAAACAGTAAAAAGAAAGCGTCGTACGCATTTCAAATTATCAGTACCTGGTATGGTAGAGTGCCCAAGCTGTGGTGAAGCGAAATTAGCTCACCGTGTATGTAAAGCATGCGGTACTTACAAAGGTAAAGAAGTAATCAGCAAGTAATTGCGGGGAAATAAACGTAGAAGATATCTTCTGCGTTTATTTTTTTTGTCTTATTCTTTATTTGTTGTATTCTATCTTTTCTAGTAACTGCATATGCTTAATAAAAAATGCATAGGGAGGACTAGAGAGATGGCGACAACAAGACAAGATGCTTGGACTGATGATGAAGATTTGCTTCTGGCAGAAGTAGTACTCCGGCATATTCGAGAAGGTGGAACGCAATTATCTGCCTTTAAAGAAGTGGGAAGACATTTATCTCGTACACCAGCAGCATGTGGCTTTAGATGGAATTCTTACGTTAGAAAGCAATACAAAGAACGTATTGAAGAAGCGAAGCAACTACGTAAAGTAGAAAATTATGAAGTAAAAGAGACAAAGGTAGTAGAGCCTACGTCAATTACATTGAATGATGTTATTGATTTCTTGCAAAATTATAAAGATGAAAACTCTTTAATGGTGTTGCAACAGCAAATTGAATCGTTACAAACAGAGAGAGAGAGTCTTTTGGAGCGATTATCAGTATATGAGGAAGAGTATAGAACATTGCTTGATTATATCGATCAAAAAAGAAGTGTAATGGTAGCGGAAAGAAATAGCGCTCGTTCGAATGGGAAATTAGAAAAGTTAAAGAAATAAAAAAACAGCTGCTATGTAGCTGTTTTTTTATTTCTTATGCAGACTCTTCGTTTGTAACCGTATTCAAATTTGTTTCTGGGTTCCAAACATAAAAATCACCATCAGGTACTGATACAGGCTGGAAATTTAATTTATCCCAAAAACCAGCTGAATGGATACGTGCGATCGTTTTAATTGGGAACTGTAGCCCCTTCGCATAATTTACAAGCATTTCTCCGAATCCTTGTTTTTGGAAAGTTGGTAACACTTCAAGTTTATAGAGTTCTAGGTAAGTACCTGTAATTTCGAATGGTTCTCCGCCGTTCCTTTTCATATATAGACTCATACGTGCAATTAGTGATCCGCCATAATAAATACCGTAAAATGGAGATTCACTATCGTTTTCAATAATGTTTGCCTGTAATTCTTCTAACATGGATAGTTCTTGAGCTCCGCAACCTTTAAATTTTTTAAATTCGTCTAATGTTTTATAATTGATGAGCAAGCGCTCAACTTTTGGGAATCCCATAACATCACATCCTTTTCTTGTCTCGTTGAATGCAGAAAAGTAAAAATATTTACAATAATATTATAACTCATTTTTTTATTTTTATGAAGAAGATAGTATATTTCTTTTATTATTTTTTTGAGGATTTGCTAAACTAAGAGTAGAAACATATTAATAGGTAGTATATACATATTGAAAGTAGAGGTTGCATTTGTTTGTTAAAGAGTAATGAAATTGTAAACTATGTTCATGGAATTGAGAAAGGTAAAGTGAAACTGTAATCAGTGGGATTTGTTCACCTTTAGTTAATTATGATTCCGCACCAATCAGGCGTTTGCGGGATAAAAAGGGGGAGGGAAAAGGGACTTGTGTAACGTATTTATATGAGTTCCTTGTGTGAAAATGAAAATCGGAGTTGTGGGACCAGGAGCTATCGGTCTGTTATATGCATTTTATTTACAAAAAAGTAATCAAGATGTTACGTTGTTTACAAGGACAGCTAAACAGGCTGAGGAATTGAATAGAACGGGTGTAACTTGTATGAGGGAGGAAAAACGTGAAACCGTATTCCCACCTGCTTTACCAATAGAAAGTATGCTAGACCAGAAGCTAGACTATATATTTATTGCTGTTAAGCAATATCATATAACTGACATACTACCTTTTGTGCGAGGGAAATCCTCATTAATCTTTTTGCAAAACGGAATGTCGCACCTTCATGCTATGCAGCAAATAAGGAATGAAAATATTGCGGTTGGGATTGTAGAGCATGGTGCAAAAAAAGAAGAAAGACATATCGTTTATCATACGGGGATAGGTGTAACGAAGTTTGGAATCGTGCACGGCCAGTCTATACATTTTGAAAAAATATTTAATTGCTTTCCATTTCCTCATTTTCCGATTCAAATAGAAGATGATTGGAAGGATGTCATGCACAAAAAATTAGTAGTTAATGTATGTATCAATCCATTGACAGCATTATTACAAGTCCAGAACGGAGAGTTGATTACGAACCCGTTTTTTTATCGATTGATGGAGCAAGTTTTTCAGGAAGTCGTTTTTCTTGTTAAAGAAGAAAAAGAAATGGTATGGAAAATGGTACGTCACGTATGTGAAAGAACGTCTCGTAATACATCATCTATGCTGGCAGATGTAAGAGCAAATAGACAAACGGAAATCGGTGCGATTGTTGGATATGTATTAGAAGAAGCTAAGAAACAGCAACGATCTGTTCCGACACTCCAATTTTTGTTCGATGCAATAAAAGGATTAGAAGTAAAAGAATAAGTGTAATTCTTTGCTTTTACGTGCAACATTGACTACAATGTGGATTGGTGAGAGAACAGGATACGAAAGGAAGAATTATATGGAGATAAAAGAAATCTCTGTTCCGCAACAAGGTGTTGTAGCGGACTATATGAACGGTAAAAAAGAGATACAGTCGTGTTTTGACTATATGTTAACAGAAGATGCTTTTAAACAGCGTGTACATGATTTGCGTGAGAGGGAGTTTTTCCGCCAAGGTTTAGTAGCGCATTTATTAGAATATAATACAAAATTACAAGCGGGAGAAGCTACGATTCAAAATGTAAAAGCGCTTGGAGATGAAAATACATATGTTGTTATAGCTGGACAACAAGCTGGGTTATTAACTGGACCACTTTATACAATTCATAAAATTATTTCAGTTTTACAGCTTGCGAGGGAAAAGGAAGAAAGTTTAGGTGTTAAAGTCGTTCCTGTTTTCTGGATTGCTGGTGAAGACCATGATATGGATGAAATTAATCATACTTTTGTAACGAAGAATAAAAAAATAAAAAAGACTATTTTTCATGACCGTAATCCGAAAGTGGCGAGTGCTTCAGAGTCCGAGCTTTCTTTGGAAGACTGTAGAAAGTGGATTGAAGAAATTTTCAAAACATACCCTGAAACGAATTTTACAAAGGATGTACTGCAATTTATTGATGATTCTTTGGGGGAATCGAATACGTATGTAGATTTCTTTGCCCATCTTATTATGAAAATGTTCGTTAATTCTGGTTTAATTCTTGTTGATTCGCATCATCCTGAATTAAGAAAATTAGAAGTGCCGTTTTTTAAGCAAATTATAGGTAAGTATAAAGAAGTGCAAGAGGGGCTTCATAACCAACAGGAAATAATTAAAGAATTAGGATATAAACCGATTATTGAAACAAAGTATAATGCAGTACATATATTCATGGAAATTGATAATGAGCGAGTATTACTTGAAGACGATCAAGGGAAGTTTGTAGGGAAGGATGGAGCGTATTCCTTTTCATATGAGGAATTGATGGAAGAGATGGAAAGAAGTCCGGAACGCTTTAGTAATAATGTTGTAACGCGCCCTCTTATGCAAGAGTATCTATTTCCTACGCTCGCGTTTATTGGAGGACCAGGGGAATTAGCTTACTGGAGTGAATTGCAACAAGTTTTCCATACGATTGGTTTCCAAATGCCGCCTGTCGTTCCGCGTATTACAATCACTTATGTAGAGAGGGATATAGCGACAGATTTATACGATTTGCAATTGCAAGACAGTGATCCTTTTTTAAATAACGTAGATAAGTTGCGTGAAAACTGGTTATCTAATCAAATAGAGGAACCGATAGATGATCGATTTGTAGAGGCGAAAAAAGAAATAATTGATATCCATACGTCATTACAACAGTTTGTGAAGAAAATAGATCCTGGATTAAGTGCGTTTGCAGGGAAAAATGAATTCAAAATTAATGAACAAATTGAACTGTTGGAAAGAATGTTGAAAAGAAATGTTGAGAAAAAACATGAAGTACAGCTAAATAAATTCCGTCGTATACAATTTGCACTTCGTCCATTAGGGGCGCCGCAAGAGCGTGTGTGGAATGTATGTTACTATTTAAATCAGTTTGGTTTGGATTTCGTTGATCGTGTAATGGAAAAATCGTTTTCTTGGGACGGAAAACATCATGTTATAAAACTATAGAATCTTGCTCTTAGGAGCAGGATTTTATTTTTGTCTTGTTGAATTTACTGTGAAGTGAAATTTTTCTGAATTATCAATTTTAAAAAAGTGAATATCGTAATTATGCAGGATACTTAAATATATGACAAAATAGCACAAAATGTAAACGTATTATCATCTTTTTCGACAGTTTTTTATTTAAATTCCCGCAAAAGATGATAAAATTTAGTATATAATAAAAGAAAATAGCGATTTGTATAGTATGCTGCCTTTGTAGGCAAGTTAAATGAGTCGTTCTTTCATAGTATTTCGTTCTCTAATCGTGAAATATGCGTTTGGAGGAGGAGATGCATTCAACATAATTAATTGGAAAAAGAGTAGGTGCAACAATGTTTAAACACGTAACAGTGCTTTTGAAGGAAACAGTAGACGGCTTAGATATAAAGCCAGGTGGTACATATGTAGATTGTACACTGGGGGGAGGAGGACATAGTTCTTATTTATTATCCCAATTAACTGAAGGTGGAAGATTAATCGCGTTTGATCAAGATGAGATAGCGATTCAAAATGCGAAAGAAAGATTCTCTTCATACGGTGAGCAGTTCATAACAGTAAAAAGTAATTTCCGTTATTTATCTGAAAAACTACAGGAATTAGGTATAACAGAAGTAGATGGTATTTTATTTGATTTAGGTGTTTCATCCCCACAATTAGATACACCAGAGCGTGGCTTTAGTTATCATCATGATGCACCGTTAGATATGCGGATGGATCAAGATGCCCCATTAACAGCATATGATGTTGTAAATAGCTGGTCATATGAGCAACTTGTAAGAATTTTCTTCCAGTATGGTGAAGAGAAATTTTCAAAACAAATAGTAAGGAAAATTGAAGCGTATCGTGAGAATAAAGCTATTGAAACGACAGGAGAATTAGTAGAACTAATTAAAGAGGGTATTCCAGCTCCTGCTCGTAGAACGGGTGGACACCCTGCGAAGCGAGTGTTCCAAGCAATCCGTATTGCGGTAAATGATGAATTGAAAGTGTTTGAAGAAGCGTTGGAATCTGCAATTGAGATGGTCAAGCCGGGCGGAAGAGTTAGTGTTATAACATTCCATTCTTTAGAAGACCGTATTTGTAAAACGACGTTTAAACGAAATAGCACAACGCCACAATTGCCACCAGGATTACCGATTATTCCTGATGAATTTAAGCCAAAATTAAAGCTTATTACGAGAAAACCGATTTTACCTTCTGATATAGAGTTAGAAGAAAATAATCGAGCGCGTTCTGCGAAATTGAGAATCGCTGAAAAACGATAAAAAGGGGAGAGAGGTATGGGTAACTTAGCTGTAAAGTACAAACAACAAGCGCAAGAAGAGATACAGATTCAAACGCCCCCACAGCAGATGGTTCAGCCAAAAGCTAAAGCGAAGATTACAAGAATCGAAAAACTGTTGTATGTAGCATTTATTGGCTTTTTATTGTATGCCTGTGTAGCGTTTATTGGAAATAAAGCAGGCCTTTATCAAGTTAATGTAGAAGCAGCGACGATAGAACAAAAAATTGTACAGAAGCAAAAAGAAAATCAAGAGTTACAGGCTGAAGTAGAGAAGTTAAGTCGCTATGAACGAATCGCTGAAGTTGCAAAAAAACACGGGCTAGAAATTAATGCGAATAATGTGAAGGGCCTCAAATAAGGCAATAGGTGTGAAGGGAAAATGAAGAGAAATATGACTAAATTTCATACCAATAAGGGAGCAGGGTATTTTATGATTTTATTCCTCCTGCTCTTTTTGCTATTATTAGCCCGATTTTTTTACATACAAGCAACAGGAACAGTGCATAATCAAGATTTGGATAAACTCGCTCAGCAAAAACATAGTAAAGCAGGAGTTCTCGAAGCAAATCGAGGAACGATTTATGACCAAAATGGTCATGTATTAGCGCAAGATGCAAACTCTTATAAACTTGTAGCGGAATTAAAAGGTGCGAAGCCGGTTGAGAATAAAGAGGACACTGCAAAGAAAATTGCAGGAGTACTTGGAAAAGGCGAAGAGGATATTTTAGCTGCGTTAAATAAAGATAAAAGTCAAGTGGAATTCGGGAAATTAGGTAAGGGCTTGACGAAAGAACAGAAAGATCAAATAGAAGCATTAAAATTGCCAGGTATATCTTTTATTACTGAAAATGCCAGAGTATATCCAAACGGTGATTTCGCATCTTATGTCGTAGGTCATGCGAGACCTGATGATAAGGGGATTGCTATAGGACAATTTGGTTTAGAAAAGAGTTTGGATAAGTATTTAGGAGCTTCTAACGGAGAAGTAGCTTATACAGGCGATCGTAGAGGCGTATCTCTTGACGGCGGAAAAGTGAATGTAAAGGCACCTAAAAATGGAGATAATGTATATTTAACGCTTGACCAGCGTATTCAAAGTTTTTTAGAAGACGCAATGAAAGAAGCGAGTAAACATTATGAACCAGAAAGCTTAATAGGGATTGTTGCGGATCCAAAAACAGGGAAAATATTAGGAATGTCTACTAAACCTAGTTATGATCCGAACCGAGAGGATATTAAATATTTTTATAATGACGCAATTGCAAATGCATTTGAACCTGGATCAACAATGAAAATTTTCACGCTAGCAGCAGCTATTAATGAAGGTGTTTACAAAGGACAAGATTATTATCAGTCTGGTACATATCAAGTCGGAAACCGAAAAATAAAAGATCATAACGGTGGCGCTGGATGGGGATCTATCACATTTGATGAAGGGGTAGAGCGCTCTTCCAACGTAGCGTTTGCAATTTTAGGGGATCAAAAACTTGGACCAGAACGATTCCGAAAATATATTCATAGTTTTGGATTAGATGAAAAAACGAAGATTGATTTACCTGGTGAGGGTTCAAATACAATTATATTCGATCAGCAAATACAGCAAGTAACAACAGCTTTTGGACAAGGTTCTACTGTAACACCAATTCAGCTTGTGCAAGCTGCAACTGCTATTGCAAATGACGGAAAAATGATGAAGCCTTATACAGTTGATAAAATTGTAAATCCAATAACAGGGGAAGTAAAATTAGAACATAAGCCAGAAGAAGTGGGAAAACCTGTTACAAAAGAAACAGCAGCGCAAGTAAGACAGTTATTAGAACGTGTTGTTACATCGCCGAAAGGAACAGGAACCGCTTATAAAGTCGATGGTTATTCAGTTGGTGGTAAAACAGGAACAGCCCAAATTCCGGATGGAAAAGGTGGCTATATGACAGGGAGAGAGAATTATATATTCTCGTTCTTAGGTATGGCACCTATGGATGATCCGCAACTTGTTGTATATGTAGCTGTTAAACAACCGAAATTGAAAGATGATGAGAGTGGCGCACAACCTTTAGCTGATATTTTTAAATATGTAACGAAGAATAGTTTAGAGTATTTAAAGATTAAGCCTAATGAAGTGAAAGATCCGAAGAAATATGTGAAAGAGCAGCAAACTGCTGTTCCAGATGTAACCGGAAAAACGATGGAAGAAGCGAAAAAAGCTATTGATAAAGCAAAACTTCGTCCAATCGTATTAGGTGAAGGGAAAGTACAGCAGCAAGTACCGAAAGCGACTGAACAAACATTGAAGGGTGACCGAGTCTTCTTAGTGGGAGATAAACCTACAATGCCAAATATACAAGGCTGGGCGCTTCGTGATGTTATGAATTTAGCAAAAACATTAAAGCTTAACCTAAAACCTACTGGTACCGGATACGTAACCGAACAAAGTGTGGCAGAAGGAACATTGTTACAACCTGGTACAGAGTTAGGTGTAACGCTTGTACCGCCACTTGAACCACAACAAGAAGCAGAAGAACAGTAATGGTAAAAGAGAAGAAGTTCTAATTAAATAAGTACAAGCATATATTGGAACAAGCTAGGCGTAAGGGAGGCTTGTTCCAATATGCGTGTATCAAATGTAACGGTTAGAAAACGACTTATTTTTATACTCATATCAGGTATACTTATTTTCACTATCATCGATATTCGTCTTGGATATGTGCAATTTTTTCTTGGCAATATGTTAACGGATCGTGCGAAGGATTCATGGAGTCGAAATATTACTTTTGAACCTGAACGTGGGAAAATTTTAGACCGGAATGGTGTGGAACTTGCTACGAATAAAAGTGCCCCAACTGTCTTTGTTGTACCGAGGCAAATTGAAAAACCAGCAGAGACTGCAGAGAAGTTAGCTGCAGTATTAGGTGTGGAAAAAGATGAGATTTATAAGAGAATTACAAAAAAAGAATCAATTGTAAGGTTAGATAAAGGCGGAAGGAAAATATCACATGATAAAGCGAAAGAGGTACGAGGATTAAGTTTGAAAGGTGTTTATATCGCAGAGGACTCTATCCGGTACTATCCATTTGGCAACTTTTTATCACACGTATTAGGGTTTGCAGGTAGTGATAACCAAGGTCTTATGGGACTGGAAAAATATTATGATAAAGAGCTAAATGGTGATGAAGGTCATGTGCGTTTTTTTGCAGATGCAAAAGGACAAAGGATGCCTAATGTTGGCGATGATTTCAAAAAACCAGAAGCTGGTTTGAATTTAGGTTTAACAATTGATGCACGTATTAATAGAATTATGGAAAGAGAAATGAATATTGCAGAGTCGACATATAATCCAGATGGTATGATTGCGATTGCAATGAATCCGAAAAATGGTGAAATTTTAGGTATGTCGAGTCGGCCGAGTTTTGATCCAGCAGATTTTCAAAGTGTTTCTCCAGAAGTGTATAATAGAAATTTACCAGTATGGAGTACGTATGAGCCTGGTTCAACATTTAAGATCATTACGTTAGCAGCAGCCTTGAATGAAAATTTAGTAGACTTAGAGAAAGATACGTTTTATGATGATGGAGCAGCTGAAGTGGGTGGAGCTAGATTGAAATGCTGGAAAGCGGGAGGCCATGGTAGCCAAACGTTTTTAGAAGTAGTTCAAAACTCATGTAACCCAGGATTTATTGAACTTGGTGATCGTCTTGGTAAAGACCGATTGTTTAAATACATTCGTAATTTTGGCTTTGGACAGAAAACCGGAATTGATTTGCAAGGTGAAGGTAGTGGGATTTTATTTAATTTAGATAAAGTCGGTCCAGTCGAGCAAGCAACTACTTCATTTGGTCAAGGAGTTTCTGTAACACCAATTCAACAAGTAGCAGCAGTAGCAGCGGCTGTAAATGGTGGGACATTGTATCAACCGTATATAGCTAAGGAATTTATTGATCCGAAAAATAATCAAATTGTAAGTAAAAAGACACCTGTGGAAAAAAGAAAAGTTATTTCCAAGGAAACTTCAGAAAAAGTTCGGTATGCATTAGAGAATGTTGTAGCAAAGGGATCTGGTAAAGGTGCTTTCATTGATGGGTATCGTGTAGGTGGAAAAACAGGTACGGCTCAAAAGGTGAAAGATGGTAAATATTTAGAGAATAATTATATAGTATCTTTTATCGGTTTTGCTCCAGCGGATGATCCGGAAATTGTTGTCTATGTTGCTGTTGATAATCCGAAAGGTGTAACGCAATTTGGTGGAGTAGTAGCAGCTCCAATTGTTGGGAATATTCTTCGGGATGCACTTCCTGTTATGGGAGTGAAACCGAGAAAAGAACAAGTTGAGAGAGAATATAAATGGGGCGATACACCAACTGTGGAAGTTCCGAATTTAATTGGTATGAAAAAGAAAGACTTACAGACACAACTCGTCGATTTGAAGCTTGATATAAGTGGAGACGGAGAGAAAGTAATTAAACAATCCCCAGAAGCAGGAGCTAAAGTGAAAGAAGGCTCAAAAATTAGAATTTACTTCGGGAATTAAAGGTAACCTAGTACGTTTTATGGTACAATTGGTGGAAGTGAGTTCTTTATAGAAGAGTTACTTAATTTGAGGCTGTAAGAGCCCCAATTATAAATAAGTCTATTTATTAGACACAGTAGCACTTACCTCCTATTTTACATATTTAGGAGGTAACGTGTTGCTTATTAAAAAAGAGATAAATACACAATGTAGAGAGGGTTTAGTGAAATGAAGTTGCATACACTTTTATCATGTTTGCATGATTTTCCAGTTGTTCCAAAAGAAAATCCAGAAATCACATCTATAGAAGCTGATTCACGTAAAGTGAAAGAGGGAAGCTTATTTGTATGTATGAAAGGATATACGGTTGATAGCCATGATTTTGCTAAGCAAGCAGCGGCACAAGGAGCGGCTGCTATTGTTGCGGAAAGACCAATTGATGTTGACGTTCCAGTTGTACTTGTGAAAAACACTTTTCGTTCGTTAGCGGTTTTAGCTGATTATTTTTATGGTCAACCAACACACAAGTTACATTTAATCGGAATTACAGGTACAAATGGAAAGACAACAACATCGCATATTATGGATGAGATTATGCGCGCACATGGTCATAAAACGGGGCTAATTGGAACGATTAATATGAAAATCGGTGATGAAACATTTGAGGTGAAAAATACAACACCAGATGCACTAACACTTCAACAGACATTTTTAAAAATGGTTGAGCACGGTGTAGATAGTACAGTAATGGAAGTTTCGTCACATGCTTTAGATCTTGGTCGTGTACACGGATGTGATTACGATGTAGCAGTGTTTACAAATTTAACACAAGATCATTTAGACTATCATAAAACGATGGAAGAATATAAACATGCAAAAGGGTTGCTATTTGCACAACTTGGCAATAGTTATAACCATGATCGTGAAAAGTACGCGGTACTGAATAACGATGATGCTGTAACTGCGGAATATATGAGAAGTACTGCGGCAACTGTTGTAACGTATGGAATTGATACAACAAGTGATATTATGGCCAAAGATATCGTTATGACGAGTGCTGGAACTACATTTACGCTTGTAACACCGTATGAAAGTGTAAATGTTACGATGAAATTGATTGGGAAATTTAATGTATATAACGTACTAGCGGCAACAGCGGCAGGACTTGTTTCTGGTGTAAGTTTAGAAACGGTTATTGATGTAATAAAGCAACTAGCTGGAGTTCCAGGACGTTTTGAAGTAGTTGATGGTGGACAAAATTATACAGTTATTGTTGATTATGCACATACACCAGATAGCTTAGAGAATGTATTAAAAACAGCAAAACAGTTTGCAAAAGGCGATGTATATTGCATCGTCGGTTGTGGTGGAGATAGAGATCGAACAAAGAGACCAATCATGGCAAGTGTTGCAACAAAATATGCAACTCATGCAATTTACACTTCAGATAATCCAAGAAGTGAAGAGCCAGGAGCTATTTTAGATGATATGGTGCAGGGTGCAAATGGGAATAATTATGAAGTAATTATTGATAGAAAAGAAGCAATATACCATGCAATTGCTAACGCGAAAGCTGAAGATATCATCATTATTGCTGGTAAGGGTCATGAAACGTATCAAATTATTGGTAAAGACGTTCATCATTTTGACGATCGTGAAGTCGCTAAAGAAGCAATTACAGAGCGTTTAAACAACGAAGAGTAACAACGTGAGAGGAGGACTACATGTGCTTGAGCAAGGTTTATTAGTAACGGCTGGGGTAGCATTCTTAATTTCTGTTGCCCTTTCGCCATTGTTTATTCCATTTTTAAGGAAATTAAAGTTCGGACAGAGTATTCGTGATGAGGGACCAAAGTCACATCAAAAAAAATCAGGGACACCTACAATGGGTGGTATTGTCATATATGTATCTATGATGGTAACTTCACTTATTATGGCGATTAAGTTTAATCATTTAGGTGCAGAGGTTTCGTTATTATTATTAGTGACATTTGGCTACGGATTAATTGGATTTTTAGATGACTACATAAAGGTAGTTAAGAAGAGAAATCTTGGTTTAACATCAAAACAAAAATTAGTAGGTCAGCTTGTTATTGCTATTGCGTTCTTTTTAATTGGAAAAGGGCAAGCGCTCCACACATACATCATGATTCCGGGAACAGATGTTAAGTTTGAACTAGGTTGGGCGTATTTTGTACTTGTATTATTTATGCTTATTGGTGGATCAAATGCAGTTAACTTAACTGACGGTTTAGATGGTTTATTATCGGGAACAGCAGCTATTGCATTTGGAGCTTTTAGTATTATTGCAGTAGCGCAAGAGCAATTTGGAGTAGCGATATTCTGTATGGCAGTTGTAGGAGCTGTACTTGGATTTTTAGTATTCAATGCAAATCCAGCGAAAGTGTTTATGGGAGATACAGGTTCCTTAGCTTTAGGTGGAGCCATTGCAGCTGTAGCGATTTTATTAAAACAAGAATTACTACTTGTAATCATTGGTGGAGTATTCGTAATGGAAACTTTATCTGTTATTATTCAGGTCATTTCTTTTAAAACAACAGGAAAACGTGTCTTTAAAATGAGTCCATTACACCATCATTATGAATTATGTGGTTGGTCAGAGTGGCGTGTTGTTGTGACATTTTGGTCTGTAGGATTTTTATTAGCTGTGTTAGGAATTTATATCGGGGTGTGGATGTAATTGAAAACTGTAACTGAATTTCAAAATAAAAATATTCTTGTATTAGGCATTGCAAAAAGTGGTTATGCAGCAGCTACGTTGTTACAAAAATTAGGGGCAAATGTTATTGTAAATGACGGAAAGCCTTTAGCAGATAATGTACTTGCTGCAGAATTACAAGCAAAAGGAATGGACGTTGTATGCGGTGGTCATCCTTTAGAATTGTTAGAGAGAAATATTTCTCTTGTAGTAAAAAATCCAGGAATCCCGTATTCTAATCCAATATTAGTTGCTGCGAAAGAAAAGCAAATTCCAATTGTTACGGAAGTTGAATTAGCATATCGTATTTCAGAAGCGCCATTTGTTGGGATTACGGGGTCTAACGGTAAAACGACGACGACAATGCTTGCATTTGAAATGCTAAAAGAAGGACAAAAGCATCCTATAATTGCAGGGAACATAGGAACTGTAGCGTGTGAAGTAGCACAGGATGCAAAAGAAAATGAAGTTGTAGTTACAGAGCTTTCATCGTTCCAACTGATGGGAGTAGAATTGTTCCAACCTAAAATTGCTGCGTTTTTAAATTTATTTGAGGCCCACTTAGATTATCACGGGACGAAGAAGGAATATGGTTTAGCAAAAGCAAATATTTTTAAAAACCAAACAGAAAATGATTATAGTGTAATAAATGCAGATGATGCAGATGTGATGGCTTTATCTGCTTATAGTAAAGGGCAAAAAGTACTATTCTCGACAAAGAAAGAAATTGAAGATGGTGCGTGTATAAAAGAGAATGCTCTTTGTTTTAAAGGTGAAAAAGTTGTTGAAGTAGGCGATATCGTTTTACCTGGTCAACATAATTTAGAAAATATTTTAGCAGCGATGAGTATCGCAAAATTATTGGGTGTTTCTAATGAAGCGATTACGGTGGTATTAAAACGTTTTACAGGTGTAAAACATCGTTTAGAATATGTAACAACTATTAACAATCGTAAGGTTTATAATGACTCAAAAGCAACGAATATGTTAGCGACTGAGAAAGCTTTATCTGCGTTTACACAACCGATTGTGTTATTAGCAGGTGGGCTTGATCGTGGAAATGAATTCGATGATTTAATTCCATATTTCAAAAATGTAAAAGCAATTGTAACATTTGGACAAACAGCTCCAAAACTAGTAAGAGCTGCAGAAAAAGCGGGATTAGATACAATTGAAAGTGTCGATACTTTAGATGAAGCGGTAGTGAAAGCTTATGCTCATTCTACAGATGGCGATGTAATTCTTCTTTCTCCAGCATGTGCAAGCTGGGATCAATTTAAAACATTTGAAGAAAGAGGAGACATTTTTATACAAGCTGTGCATAAACTTATATAAAGTAAATCAAAACATCAGTAGGCTAACACCTACTGATGTTTTGTTACATAGGGCAAAAGTTTCTGCCTAAAGAGGTGGTGTTTATGGGTAATGAAGAAAACGCCTGATTTTATTCTCATCATCGTTACACTTGCGTTGTTAACAATCGGAATGGTTATGGTGTATAGTGCGAGTGCGGTTTGGGCCTCTTATAAAATGGGGGACTCATTCTTTTTTGCAAAAAGGCAATTGCTATTTGCAAGTATTGGTGTAGTGGCTATGTTTTTAATTATGAAAATTGATTATTGGGTGTGGCGTACGTATTCAAAAGTAATTTTGCTAGTTTGCTTCATTCTTCTTATTCTTGTTCTTATTCCTGGGGTAGGACTTGTTCGAGGAGGGGCGCGAAGTTGGATTGGAATCGGGGCATTTTCCATTCAACCGTCAGAATTTATGAAGTTTGCGATGATTATTTTCTTAGCAAAATTTTTAGCGGAACGACAAAAATTAATTACCTCTTTTAAACGTGGTTTACTACCAGCTCTTAGTTTTGTATTTCTTGCTTTTGGGATGATTATGTTACAGCCAGATCTTGGCACAGGAACCGTAATGGTTGGGACATGTATTATTATGATATTTATCTCGGGGGCAAGGGTCTTTCACTTTGCAATGTTTGGTTTGCTTGGTGTAGCAGGATTTGTAGGGCTAATTGCATCAGCACCGTATCGAATGAAACGTATTACATCATATTTAGATCCGTGGTCAGATCCGCTTGGAAGTGGATTTCAAATTATTCAATCGTTACTCGCAATTGGACCTGGTGGATTATTCGGGCTTGGACTTGGACAAAGTAGACAAAAGTTTCTTTATTTACCTGAACCGCAAACAGACTTTATATTTGCGATCTTATCGGAGGAATTAGGTTTTATTGGTGGTTCATTTGTGTTATTATTATTTAGTCTATTATTATGGCGTGGGATTCGTATAGCTTTAGGAGCGCCAGATTTATATGGTACGTTTTTAGCAGTAGGTATTGTGGCGATGATTGCGATTCAAGTAATGATTAATGTTGGTGTTGTAACAGGATTGATGCCTGTAACAGGTATTACTTTGCCGTTTTTAAGTTATGGTGGATCAAGTTTGACATTAATGTTAATGGCAGTAGGTGTATTATTAAATATAAGTCGCCATTCTCGCTACTAAACCCTGTTTTATAAGACAGGGTTTTTCGTATGTGCGCGAAGAAACATGATGTATATAGAAATAAATACGACTGAAATAAGAAAAGAGAAGCGGAGGAGTTAGTAGTGCGTGTATTAGTAAGTGGTGGGGGCACTGGAGGTCATATTTATCCGGCTCTTGCTCTAATAAGAGAAATAAAAAAATTAAATCCGGAAGCAAGGTTTTTATATATTGGTACGGAGAGTGGATTAGAGAGCACGATCGTTCCAAAAGCAGGCATACCGTTTCAATCTATTGTTATAAGTGGATTTAAGCGTAAAATATCGTTAGATAACGTGAAAACGGTGATGCGTTTCCTAAAGGGTGTACAAGATAGTAAACGATATATTCGTCGTTTTAATCCAGATATTGTGATTGGAACGGGTGGATATGTATGTGGACCAGTTGTATATGCTGCAGCAAAATTAGGTATTCCAACCATTGTACATGAACAAAATAGTGTACCTGGTGTAACGAATAAATTTTTAAGCCGCTATGTTGATAAAGTTGCGGTTTGTTTTGAAGCGGCTGCAGAACATTTTCCACAGTCAAAAGTGGTGATGACAGGAAATCCAAGAGCATCAGAAGTAATGGATCAGAATGGAATGAAAGGAAAACGTTCAGTAGGTTTATCTCTTCCTAAAAAATCGGTACTTATTTTTGGTGGAAGTCGTGGGGCTAGACCGATTAACGATGCTTTCGTAGAGGCGATTGAACAGTTTGGAAATAAAAGTTACGAAATATTGTATGTAACAGGTGAAGTTCATTATGACAAAGTGATGGAAGCAGTGAAGCAAAAAGGGAATCCGAATAATGTTATTATTAAACCTTTCATTCATAATATGCCAGAGGTACTTACAGGTGTAGATCTTGTTGTTTCAAGAGCGGGGGCAACAACACTTGCAGAATTAACCGCGTTAGGTAAGCCAAGTGTGTTAATACCGAGTCCTTACGTAACAAATAACCATCAGGAAAAGAATGCACGTTCCGTTGTCGATAAAGGAGCAGCAAAAATGTTGCTTGAAAAAGATTTAACAGCAGAAACGCTTATTCGTGATATTGATGAGATTTTATTGGATGCACAAACATTACAAAATATGAAGCTGGCTGCGGGGCAATTAGGTATTCCAGATGCAGCAAATAAGCTGTATGAAGTAATGAATAAGCTTGTAAAAAAATAACGTTAGGTGAACGCCCTGCATACTACTGTAATAAGGATACTTAGTATGGGGGAGATTGTTTATGGAGCAATTAGTAAATGAGCTTATAGAAGCAAATGTTGGTCGCGTGTTAGTGAATGAAGCGTTAGCGCGTTATACCACTATGAAAATAGGTGGACCAGCTGATATTTTAATTGTGCCAAAGCATGTTGCCAGTATTGAAAAAACGTTGCAGTTAGTAAAAAAATATAAAACAAAGTGGACTGTAATTGGTCGAGGTTCGAACCTTCTTGTATCTGATCTAGGTATAGAAGGTGTCGTTATTCGTTTAGGAGAAGGATTAGACCACTTAGAAGTCGAAAAACATAGAGTAAGAGTTGGTGGTGGGTATCCCCTTATTAAATTATCAACTTTACTTAGTCGTCAAGGGTTATCCGGCCTGGAATTTGCCAGTGGTATTCCAGGAAGTGTTGGTGGTGCAGTGTATATGAATGCAGGAGCACATAAATCGGATATATCAAACATATTATCAAAAGCTCTTATTTTGTTTGAAAACGGAACAATTGATTGGTTAACACATGAAGAAATGGAGTTTTCCTATCGTACTTCTGTATTGCAAACGAAACGTCCTGGTATTGTTTTGGAAGCTGAGTTTCAATTGCAGGTAGGGGAGCGTGAGGGAATCGTAAGCGTCATGCAAAAGAATAAAGACTACCGTCGTGAAACACAGCCGTGGAATCATCCTTGTGCAGGAAGCATATTTCGGAATCCAATCCCATACTTTGCAGGAGACTTAATAGAAAAGGCGGGACTTCGTGGTTATCAAATAGGCGGAGCTCAAATTTCTGAAATGCATGGGAATTTTATTATTAACACTGGGGGAGCCAGTGCGCAAGATGTCCTATCTTTAATTGCATTAATAAAACAAACAATCGAGGATAAATTTGGCGTAGAAATGCATACAGAAGTAGAAATCATTGGAAGATAACGGTTATTCGTTCCGCTCATTATCATTTATGTTATAATAAGAAGATAAGAACGGCATGAGGAACATGCCGTTTTTTATGTTACGTAGGGGGATCGTACATGAAAAATAGTAAAGTGATTAAACTACAGGATCGTGTACCAAAGTTAAAAAATCAACAGAAGAAAAACAAGAAAAATGTTAATCATCGGTTGATTTTATACATATCAATTTTATTTTTATTAGTGCTCTTTTTAATTTATTTTCGGTCTCCGCTAAGCAATATCAAAAAGATAAGTGTGTTTGGAAATCATTATATGACAGATGAACAAGTGATGAAGGAATCAGGTGTGACGTATGATACAAGTTATTTCCGAGTGACAGCACATAAAGCAGAAGAAAACCTAACGAAACGAAAAGAAATTAAAGTAGTAAATGTAAAAAAACGTTTTCCAAATAAAATTGATGTTCATATTGAAGAATATTTAACGATTGGTTATATAAACAAAGATGGGAAATTACAACCGTTACTAGAGAACGGGAAAACACTTGATGTACTTCCGAACGGAAAACTTCCTGTTGCAGCACCAATTTTTGAACCTTTTAAAGAGGAAAAAATGAAGGAGTTAATTGCTGAGCTTGAAAAATTAACACCAACTATTTTAAGGTCTATTTCTGAAATTCGTTATTCACCGACGAATGCGAATGAAGATCATCTTACTTTATATATGAACGAAGGGTACGAAGTGAGCACTACGATTCAAAATTTCGCAAAGCGTATGGAAGCTTATCCGCTTATCTTAAAAACAATTGAGCCGGGTAAAAAGGTATTAATTGATTTAGAAGTAGGGGCATATACGAAAGAATTAGGAGCGGAAGAAAAAAAAGAATAGAACGATAGTTTTTACTACGTTCCTGTAGAAAAAACGAAACGAACGTTCTATTGAATGCATCTGAATTTACAAGAATGGTTCATTTGATGAAAAAGATGTAAAAATTCTTAGATTCATACTAGGATTGGTACAAGTTTCACTTTTCTATGAGTACATCTTAGTGTAGACTTATACTTGGCGGTAATCTTTACACTTGAAATAGAATTATTTCAAGATAAGCAGTTATTCACAGTTTACTGCGATATTCTTAAATGAATGTTAAATAAAAATAAGAAAAATATAGGGTTAAAAAAGGGAAACGTATAAAGACGTTGAATATTTTTCTTATAAATAGTAAAGTTGCGATTGTTGTTCCATATATTGAGTTGTATGGTATAAATAAAGAAGGAGGTGCCAAAGAATGAACAGCAATGAAATATATGTTAGTCTTGACATCGGTACATCCAATGTTAAAGTCATCATTGGTGAAATGGTTAATGACAGCTTAAACATTATTGGTGTTGGAAATGTAAAATCAAATGGTTTAAAGAAGGGATCGATAGTTGATATAGACGAGACTGTTCGATCAATTAAAAAAGCAATTGAACAAGCTGAGCGCATGGTGGGAATCCACATTGAGCAAGTTGTAGTAGGTGTCAATGCAAACCAGGTACAGCTACTTCCTTGTCACGGAGTAGTCGCTGTTTCAAATGAAGATCGTGAAATCGGGAATGAAGATGTCTTACGCGTTCTAGATGCAGCACAAGTTGTGTCAATTGCTCCAGAGCGTGAGTTTATTGATGTGGTACCTCGACAGTTCATCGTAGACGGTCTTGACGAGATTAACGATCCACGCGGGATGATCGGTGTAAGATTAGAAATGGAAGGTACACTTATAACAGGCTCGAGAACTTTACTACATAACCTACTTCGTTGTGTAGAAAAAGCAGGTCTTGAAATAGTTGATATTTGTCTTCAACCTTTAGCGGCTGCAACAGTTGCTATATCTTCAGATGAAAAAAATAGAGGAGTAGCCCTTGTTGATATGGGGGGAGGATCTACAACTTTATCTATTTTTAAAGATGGAGAGTTACAAGCGACAAGCGTATTACCGTTAGGTGGAGACCATATAACGAAGGATATTGCGATTGGGTTGAAAACTTCAACAGACAATGCAGATCAAATAAAGTTGAAATATGGACATGCTTTTTATGATACAGCATCTGAAGAAGAGATGTTTACGGTTCCTATTATGGGAAGCGATCAAACAGAACAATATTCTCAGTTGGAATTATCGGATATAATAGAGGCTCGTGTAGAGGAAATTTTAATGTTTGTTCAAGATGAAGTGCGTAAGTTAGGAGTAAAGCAAGTAGCTTCTGGCTATGTACTAACTGGTGGAATTGCTTCTATGCCGGGTGTTCTTGATCTTGCATATGATATTTTACATGAAAATGTTCGTATAGCGACTCCTGATTATATTGGTGTGCGTGAGCCCCAATATACAAGTGGAGTAGGATTAATTAAACATTCTTATCAAAAAGCTAAATTACGTGGAAAAAATGTGCAGGAAAAGCAAGAACATTTTGAACCAGTACCAGCACCAGCACCAACGCCGGTACAACAGCAACCTGCGAAACAAAAAACTCGTAATCAAAACAATAATAATCAAAATGATGAACGTATGATGTCAAAAGTAAAACGTGTATTCCGTTATTTATGGGATTAAAATTGGACACGAAAAATGAGGTTCTAGGGGGATTTCGACATGTTAGAGTTTGATACTACTCAAGATCAATTAGCGAATATAAAAGTTATCGGTGTCGGCGGTGGCGGAAACAATGCTGTAAACCGTATGATTGAACACGGTGTACAAGGTGTAGACTTTATCGCTGTGAATACTGATGCACAAGCATTAAATCTATCAAAAGCTGAAACAAAAATGCAAATTGGTGGAAAATTAACACGTGGACTTGGTGCAGGTGCAAACCCTGAAGTAGGGAAAAAAGCTGCAGAAGAAAGTAAAGAACAGATCCAAGAAGCACTTCGTGGTGCGGATATGGTCTTCGTAACTGCTGGTATGGGCGGCGGAACTGGAACTGGTGCAGCTCCAGTTGTTGCTCAAGTTGCAAAAGAATTAGGTGCATTAACAGTTGGTGTTGTGACACGTCCATTTACATTTGAAGGACGTAAACGTGCAACGCAAGCAGCATCTGGTATTGCGGCATTTAAAGAAAATGTAGATACACTTATTGTAATTCCAAACGATCGCTTATTAGAGATTGTTGATAAAAATACGCCGATGTTAGAAGCATTCCGTGAAGCAGATAACGTATTACGTCAAGGTGTTCAAGGTATTTCTGATTTAATTGCAACACCAGGTTTAATTAACTTAGACTTCGCAGACGTAAAGACAATTATGTCTAATAGAGGTTCTGCTTTAATGGGTATTGGTTCTGGTAATGGAGAAAATCGTGCTGCTGAAGCTGCGAAAAAAGCGATTTCTAGTCCATTATTAGAAACATCTATTGATGGAGCTCAAGGTGTTATCATGAACATTACGGGTGGAGCTAACTTAAGCTTATATGAAGTACAAGAAGCGGCAGACATTGTAGCTTCAGCTTCAGATCCAGAAGTAAATATGATCTTCGGTTCTGTTATTAATGAAGGATTAAAAGATGATATCGTTGTAACTGTAATTGCAACTGGTTTTGATGATAGTGCTTCGACGCAGCCACCAAAACCAATTATCCGTCCGACTGCGAATCACACGCAACAACAGCAACAGCAAGTAGCTCAACCTTCAAAACAACGTGAAGTTAAGCGTGAAATGAAACGTGAAGAGCCGGTTGTGCATGAGCGTCATACAGATTCAGATGACATCGATATTCCAGCATTCTTACGTAACCGTCGTAGACGATAAAAGAAAAGGAGCTTTTATGCTCCTTTTTTGTTTTATACAGGGAAAAGATCTGCTAAGCAGGTCTTTTTTTATTTTATATATTTCGATTTAGCCCGCTATTTGCTGGGCAGCCTGATTGGTGCGGGGTGATTAAAGTTTCACTTAATATATAAGTAAAAAGATATAGTATTCTATGAAACATATACTTTTATTTTTTACCGACAGATTTTGTCTAGAAAGCACAAAATAACAAAAAAACACCTCCGCAAATTGACACACTTTCCTATTGGATATGCATTATACTAGTCTCAACTTAAAAAAAGAGGTGAATTGTTTGGTTGTTTACGCCGACGTTGTTTGGTTGTTAAACGCCTGCATTGATTTTCTTTTACTTTTATTAACAGCAACCGTGTTAAAAAAGAAGATCAAAAGATGGAGGCTTGTGTTAGGGGCATTTATAGGTTCAACCATTGTTATTTTTGCCTTTACTCCTTTTGCTTCTATGATGACACATCCAATTATGAAACTACTGTACTCGTTACTTATTGTGTATACAGCATTTGGGTTTACAACGTTTAGAAACTATGCACAAACTGTTTTTACTTTTTACTTTGTAACCTTTATGGTTGGCGGAGGGTTAATTGGGACTCATTTCTTTTTGCAAACAAATGAAATGGTAAATGGATTGGTTCAATCTCAATCAATTTCTTACGGTGATCCAATTAGCTGGTTGTTTGTTGTTTTTGGTTTTCCAGTAATTTATTATTTTTCTAAAAAGCGTATTGAAAGCGTAGAGGTTACAAAAATACACTATGACCAAATTGTGAAATTGAAAATTCAATTAGCTGAAGAGGAACTAGAACTCGCAGGTTTAATTGATAGTGGGAACCAACTTTACGACCCGTTAACAAAAACACCCGTTATGATTATGCATATTTCATCATTAGAGCATTGCTTGCCAGCTTGGTTAACAGAACAAATTTATTCCAAAACAGAGATTCCTCAAATACCAGAAAATGATTCTGGCTGGGCGACAAAATTACGCTTAATTCCTTTCAGAGCAGTAGGAGTAGAGAATCAATTTTTATGGGCAATTAAGCCAGACAGTGTGCAAATTTATCATGAAGGTAGTTCTATTGTAGTCAGCAAAGTATTGATTGGATTAAATACACAACAGTTGTCAACCAATGGAGAGTATCAATGTATTGTGCATCCGAAAATGTTAATTTCGCAAAAAATGGTAATTGCTTAATAATGGGAGGCGGGATAATATGATGAAATTAAAATTTTATTTAGTATACCTTTGGTATAAAGTATTGTTGAAATTAGGAATTAAGACCGATGAAATTTATTATATCGGTGGAAGTGAAGCGTTGCCACCACCGTTAACGAAAGAAGAAGAGGAAGTTCTTTTGAATAAATTGCCAAAAGGAGATCAGGCAGCAAGATCGTTACTGATTGAACGCAACTTACGGTTAGTTGTATATATAGCAAGAAAGTTTGAAAATACAGGGATAAATATTGAAGATTTGATTAGTATAGGAACAATCGGCCTTATTAAAGCAGTGAATACATTTAATCCAGAAAAGAAAATAAAATTAGCGACATATGCCTCACGTTGTATAGAAAATGAAATTTTAATGCATTTGCGTCGGAATAATAAAAATCGTTCAGAAGTTTCTTTTGACGAACCGCTTAACATCGATTGGGATGGGAATGAACTTTTGTTATCAGATGTATTAGGTACAGATGATGATATTATTACAAAAGATTTAGAAGCTACTGTAGATCGTCATCTTCTAATGAAAGCATTGCATCAATTAAATGATCGTGAAAAACAAATTATGGAACTTCGGTTTGGGCTTGCTGGAGAAGAGGAAAAGACGCAAAAAGATGTGGCGGATATGCTTGGGATTTCACAGTCATACATTTCGCGTTTA
Source organism: Bacillus sp. AY18-3 (assembly GCF_008042305.1). Classification (NCBI taxonomy): domain Bacteria; kingdom Bacillati; phylum Bacillota; class Bacilli; order Caryophanales; family Bacillaceae; genus Bacillus; species Bacillus sp. AY18-3. The sequence continues at coordinate 85,524 of NZ_QKQR01000015.1, forward strand.
GAAAAAAGAATCATAAAAAGATTACGAAAAGAATTTAATAAAATGGTGTAAAGAATAAGACCAGCCGTTATCTAGGCTGGTCTTATTCTCTTTCGTTGTATGAGAAGAGACAACGAAAATGAAAAATGAAGAGAAAACCGCATGCATAAAATCCCCTTCAAAGGAAATACTTTACACTGTACAGCAACTCCCGATAGGAGGGAACACTTTGACGAGAAACAAAGTAGAAATTTGCGGTGTTGATACAGCTAAACTTCCCGTACTAAAAAATGATGAAATGCGTAAATTATTTCGTGAAATGCAAAGTGGAGAGATAAGCGCAAGAGAGAAATTAGTGAATGGAAACTTACGTCTTGTACTGAGCGTCATCCAAAGATTTAATAACAGAGGAGAATATGTTGACGATTTATTTCAAGTTGGTTGCATCGGACTTATGAAATCCATTGATAACTTTGATTTAGGCCAAAATGTAAAATTTTCAACGTATGCTGTGCCGATGATTATTGGGGAAATACGCAGATATTTGCGTGATAATAATCCGATTCGCGTATCTCGATCATTACGAGATATTGCGTATAAAGCGTTACAAGTAAGAGAGAAATTGATTGCAGAAAATTCAAAAGAACCAACAGCAATGGATATTGCAAAAGTGCTTGAAGTGACTCATGAAGAAATTGTTTTTGCATTAGATGCGATTCAAGATCCAGTTTCATTATTTGAACCGATTTATAACGATGGAGGAGATCCTATCTTTGTTATGGATCAGTTAAGTGATGAAAAACAAAAGGACGAGCAGTGGGTTGAAGAGTTAGCACTGAAAGAAGGGATGAAGCGTTTAAATGATCGTGAGAAAATGATTATTCGAAAACGTTTCTTTCAAGGAAAGACACAAATGGAAGTTGCAGAAGAAATTGGGATTTCTCAAGCACAAGTGTCACGTTTAGAGAAATCAGCTATTAAACAAATGAATAAGACGATTCAAGGATAAGGTTTCACCATTTATGGTGAAACCTTTTTATATGTAATATAGTTTGTCTTCGCTCATAGTAGGGAAGCTGTGTTCATATAATGAAAATAATATGGGATTAGTAGAGGGTGCTTCCTGTTAATTTGAGAAACAGTGTTTTTTCAATTCGTCATATATAAGGGAGAGGATGAAAATGATAAGAATTTCGGAGTTGCAGATGAAAGAGATAATAAATGTTTCAGATGGAAAAAGGCTTGGGAATATTGGAGATATTGAAATTGATATGAACACAGGGAAGATCGGGTCTATTATTATTTCCAAACAGGCACGTATGTTAGGGATCTTTGGGAAGGATGTAGAAATTGTAATTCCTTGGGAGGAAATTATGAAAATTGGGGAAGATGTCATACTTGTTAGAGTAAATCCTGTTAATTCTGTAACAGAATCAATACAAACACCGACAATTTCATAAAGAATATTACAAATTCCTCTTTTTTTTCTGTTGGCATTATGAAAAAATAAAAGTATGGTAAAATAGACAGGAAGTACCATGCTTTTTTATGTTATTTTAATTAAAAGGAGTCACTTTATGAGACAACCATTTAAATATGTGGAAGGTATACTGTATTTACAAGCGTGGAAAGAACTTGGAAACATTACTGCTGGATTTACGACAAAAGATGGTGGGGTAAGTACGGACTCCTTTCATGCGATGAATTTAGGATTACATGTGAATGATATCGTGGAGAACGTTCATGAAAACAGACGCATTTTAGCAAATAAGTTACAAAAACCATTAGAAAACTGGATTTGCTCTGAACAAGTTCATGATCATCATGTTGAAAAAGTAGGACAACAGGAAAAAGGAAGTGGCGTCTATTCATATGAAGACGGCATTTCAAAAACAGATGGCATTTATACGACTAATAATGATGTTCTTCTAACATCATGTTACGCGGATTGTGTTCCACTCTATTTTTATGCACCATCACATGGTATGATAGGACTTGCGCATGCTGGATGGAAAGGGACTGTAAAAGAGATTGCAAAGGAAATGATTCAAAAATGGAATGCAGAAGGGATTTCAAGTGATGAAATTCATGTTGCAATTGGACCAGCAATTGGATCTTGTTGTTACGTTGTTGATGATCGAGTGTTAACAGCAGCAGAGCAAGTAGTAAACGGCTCTGTCCCTTATAAAAAAATTTCTGATGGGCAGTACGCAATTAATTTAAAAGAAATTAATCGTATATTATGTGTACAATCAGGCATAAAAGAAGAGAATATTGTAATGTCATCTCTTTGTACAAGCTGTGAAGAACAACTATTTTTCTCTCATCGTCGTGATCAAGGTAAGACAGGAAGAATGTTGAGTTTCATAGGTTTTAAGGAGGAAGAAAGCAAGTGACAGTACAAAAAAAATTAACAACTGTAAATGAAGCAATTAAACAATCTTGCGTACGAGCGGGACGTTCGTTGCAAGATATTAAACTCGTTGCGGTTACAAAAACGGTAGGAATTGAAAAAACAAACGAAGTAATTGAAGCTGGAATTATCGATTTAGGTGAAAATAGAAATGAAAGTTTCTTACAGAAGTACGAACATTTCGGTTCAAAAGTGAATTGGCATTTTATTGGATCATTACAAACGAGAAAAGTAAAAGAAATCATTAATGAAATTGATTATTTACATTCGTTAGATCGTCTTTCACTTGCAAAAGAAATTCAAAAACGTGCTGATAAGAAAGTGAAATGTTTTATTCAAGTGAAAACATCATCTGAAGAATCAAAGCAAGGATTGGCAATAGAAGAAACCGTTTCTTTTATTCAAAGTTTGCAAGAATTGGATAAGATTGAAGTGGTGGGACTAATGACAATGGCTCCGTTTACAGAAGAAGAGGAAGAAATCAGACGCTGTTTTAAGGAGTTGTGTATGCTACAAACAGAGGTGCAGGAGCTAGAATTATTACATGCGCCATGTAAAGAATTATCAATGGGAATGTCTAATGATTACACGATTGCAATTGAAGAAGGTGCTACATATATTCGTTTGGGGACGATTTTAGTAGGAAAAGCGTAAAAGGAAGGAGAATCTTATTATGAGTTGGTCAAAAGTAAAATACTTCTTTTTTGATACACCGGAAGAAAAAGAAGCAGCTCAATATAGTTATGAAAAGGAGCAAACAGACATGAAGAAGCAGCAAGATCCGCCAGAACAACAAGATGTTGCGTTTCCAAAAGCGCAACCGAAACAAAATGTTGTGAGCATTGAAACGGCAAAGCAATCTTCAAAAGTTGTTTTATTAGAACCACGCACATATTCGGAAGCACAAGGGATTTCGGACCATTTAAAAGGTAGACGAGCTGTTGTGATTAATTTACAACGAATGTCTACTGATCAAGCTGTACGTATCGTTGACTTTTTAAGTGGTACTGTATACGCTATAGGCGGGGACATTCAAAAAATAGGACCGAAAACATTTATGTGTACCCCTGAAAATGTAGATATTGTGGGTGCAATTTCAGAGTTATTCGGTGAAGAAGAAGACACAAATATAAAGAGGTGGTAATACGCCATGGTAACAGTTTTAAACGTTTTAATTACTGCTATCGAGATCTACTCGTGGGCACTTATTATTTACATTCTTCTATCATGGTTCCCTGGTGCAAAGGAATCAACTTTTGGAGAAATTCTTGCGCGTATTTGTGAACCGTATTTAGAACCATTTCGCAGATTTATTCCGCCGCTTGGTATGATTGATATCTCTCCACTCGTTGCGATTTTCACGTTAAAGCTTGCTACGAATGGTTTAATAAGTATATTCAACTATTTCTTATAGTAAGAGGTTAAATACATGAGCATCTATGAACATTTCAGACCCGATGAAGAGGTCTTTGTGGATAAGGTGTTAGAGTGGAAGCGAGCAGCGGAGTACCATCAAGTGAAGTTAACAGACTTCCTTGATCCAAGACAACAACAAATTGTCACTATGGTAATAGGACAAGGGGATGTTGCTGTACAGTTTGATGGTACAACGCCTCATGCAGAGCGTAAGAGAGCACTCATTTATCCGGACTATCTAGTAGTGAATGAAGAGGAATTTCAAGTAGAAGTATTGGAAATTGACTATCCTTCCAAGTTTTATACGCTAGAACATAGGCAAATATTAGGTACATTTATGTCTCTTGGTCTAACGAGAGAAAAATGTGGTGATATTTTGCTTCAAGAAGATCGTGCCCAAATTGTAGTCGCGAAAGAAGTTGTATCTTATATTGAGATGAACTTACAATCTATAGGGAAAGTGAAAGTCTCCTTATCACCAGTGCAAGGAGAAAAAATTCTACAGATGCAAGAAACGTGGGGAGAGAAATCTGGAACGGTTTCTTCACTTCGTTTAGATGTTATGTTAGCTGAAATGTTACATATATCCAGACAAAAAGTACAACCTTTCATAAAAAATGGTTTAGTAAAAGTTAATTGGAAAACAGTGGAGCAAACTTCTTATGAATGTTATCCAGGAGATGTTTTTTCAGTGAGAGGATATGGACGAAGTAAATTGTTTTCTGTAGAAGGTAGAACAAAGCGCGACAAATGGAGAATTTTGTATGGTATACTAAAATGATTGGTTTTTTAGAAGGAAATCCTCCTATTTTGTCGAAGAAAAGATATAATTGAAATAGGAAATTTAGATAACTACTTGGAGGTGGCGTTGTGCCGTTAACACCATTAGATATTCATAACAAAGAATTTGGTCGCGGATTCCGTGGCTATGATGAAGATCAAGTAAATGAGTTTCTTGATCAAATTATCAAAGATTATGAATTAGTCATTCGTGAGAAAAAAGCTCTAGAAGAAAAAGTTGCGCAATTAGAAGGGAAGTTAGATCATTTCTCTAATATTGAAGATACGTTAAACAAATCTATCATCGTTGCACAAGAAGCAGCGGAAGAAGTAAAACGTAATGCGCAAAAAGAAGCAAAATTAATCGTACGTGAAGCTGAAAAGAATGCAGACCGTATTATTAACGAAGCGTTAGTAAAATCAAGAAAAGTTGCCTTTGATATTGAAGAGCTAAAGAAACAAGCGAAAGTATTCCGCACTCGTTTCCGTATGTTATTAGAAACACAGCTTGAAATGTTAAACAACGATGATTGGGATAAACTAATTGAGTTAGAAGACGAAGTAGATGAACTGTTGAAAAAAGAAGAAACAGTGTAAGCTTGACGTTTTTCTCATTATTACATATAATTTTAAACAACATATTTATTAAGAAAAACGAAGATAGGGATAAGTACCTTTTTCATACCTTATATAGCGAACTGAGGATGGTGTAAGCTCAGGATAAGGAGATAATGGGAATATCACCCTGGAGTTCCGCGCTGAACAAATAGAGTAAGCGTAGGCGTATATTCGCGTTAAGAATATAAAGAGGATTGTATACATACGTATAGGATCTACTAGGGTGGTACCGCGGGAGACTTTCTCGTCCCTTTTTGGGATGAGAAGGTCTCTTTTTTATTCCGTTTTTTAAGTGTTTCTTTTATACATGTAAGGAGGAATTGAGCATGGAGTACAAAAATACATTACTAATGCCAAAAACAGAGTTCCCAATGCGTGGGAATTTACCAAAACGTGAGCCTGCAATGCAAGAACAGTGGGCTGAAATGAATATTTATGAAAAGGTACAAGAACATACGAAAGGTCGTCCTTTATTTGTACTGCATGATGGACCTCCATATGCGAATGGTGACATTCATATGGGACATGCATTAAATAAAGTGTTAAAAGACTTTATTGTTCGTTATAAATCAATGACTGGTTACTGCGCACCATATGTACCGGGTTGGGATACACACGGTTTACCAATTGAGCAAGCTTTAACAAATAAAGGTGTAAAGCGTAAAGAAATGACAGTTGCTGAGTTCCGTAAGTTATGTGCAGAGTATGCATATGAACAAGTAGAACGTCAACGTGAACAATTTAAGCGTTTAGGTGTACGTGCAGATTGGGATAACCCATATATTACTTTAGAGCCGGCTTATGAAGCGCAACAAATTAAAGTGTTCGGTGATATGGCGAAAAAAGGTTATATCTATAAAGGGCAGAAACCAGTTTACTGGTCTCCAACGAGTGAATCAGCTTTAGCAGAAGCTGAAATTGAATACCAAGATAAAAAATCAGCATCTATTTACGTAGCATTCCCTGTAAAAGACGGAAAGAACGTATTAGAAGGTGATGAGAAATTCATTATCTGGACAACAACACCTTGGACGTTACCTGCAAACTTAGGTATTTCTGTTCACCCAGAACTTGAATACGCTATTGTAAAAGTAAATGATGAAAAATATATTATTGCTTCTGAACTATTTGAGACAGTTGCAAAAACGTTAGAGTGGGAAAATGCTGAAGTTGTGAAAACGGTAAAAGGTAGCGAACTTGAGTATACAGTTGCAAAACATCCATTCTACGATCGTGATTCATTAGTTATGCTAGGAGATCACGTAACAACAGATGCAGGTACAGGTTGTGTTCATACAGCACCAGGACACGGGGAAGATGACTTCGTTGTTGGTAAAAAGTATGGATTAGAAGTACTTTGCCCAGTTGATGATAAAGGTGTATTAACAAATGAAGCACCTGGATTTGAAGGCTTATTCTATGATAAAGCTAACAAGCCAATTACAGAAAAATTAGAAGAAGTAGGCGCGTTACTGAAGCTAACATTCATTACGCATTCATACCCACATGATTGGAGAACGAAAAAACCAATTATTTTCCGTGCGACAGCACAGTGGTTTGCATCTATTGAAGCGTTCCGTAAAGAATTATTAGAAGCTGTTGCGGAAACAAAATGGGTACCAGCATGGGGAGAAACTCGTCTTCATAATATGGTTCGTGACCGTGGTGACTGGTGTATTTCTCGTCAGCGTGCATGGGGTGTGCCAATCCCTGTATTCTATGCAGAGAATGGTGATCCAATTATTACAGATGAAACAATTAACCATGTAGCAGATTTATTCCGTGAGCACGGTTCTAACGTATGGTTTGAGCGTGAAGCGAAAGATCTATTACCAGAAGGATTTACACATACAGGTAGCCCAAATGGTGAATTCCGTAAAGAAACAGACATCATGGATGTATGGTTCGATTCAGGTTCTTCTCACCAAGCAGTATTAGAAGAGCGCGAAGACTTACAACGTCCAGCTGATTTATATTTAGAAGGATCTGACCAGTATCGTGGTTGGTTTAACTCTTCATTATCAACAGCAGTTGCTGTAACAGGTAAAGCTCCATATAAAGGCGTACTAAGCCATGGTTTCGTATTAGATGGTGAAGGTCGTAAAATGAGTAAGTCGATTGGAAACATCGTCGTACCGAAGAAAATTATGGATCAATTAGGTGGAGATATTTTACGCTTATGGGTATCTTCTGTTGACTATCAATCTGATGTACGTATTTCAGATGATATTTTAAAACAAGTAGCAGAAGTGTATCGTAAAATCCGTAACACATTCCGTTTCTTATTAGGAAACTTAGATGACTTTAAGCCAAGTGAAAATACAGTAGCTGTAGCTGAACTTCGTGAAGTAGATCGTTACATGTTAGTGAAATTAAATGACTTAATTACAAAAGTAAAAGAAGCATATGAAACATACGACTTCGCTGCTGTGTATCATGCAATTCATAACTTCTGTACAATTGATTTAAGTTCATTCTACTTAGACTTTGCAAAAGACATTTTATACATTGAAGGTGCAAACCATGAAGATCGTCGTGCAATTCAAACTGTATTATATGATGTTCTTGTTGCATTGACGAAACTTGTAACACCAATCTTACCGCATACAGCTGATGAAGTATGGCCATACATTCCGGGTGTAACAGAAGAAAGTGTACAATTAACTAATATGCCAGAAGCTGTACAATTAGATGGTGCGGAAGCATTAAAAACAAAATGGGATGCATTTATGACGCTGCGTGATGACGTATTAAAAGCGTTAGAAGTAGCTCGTAATGAGAAAGTAATCGGTAAGTCATTAAATGCAAGTATTACGCTATATCCGACTGTAGAAATGAAAACTATGTTAGAGTCTATTAGCGAAGACTTAAAGCAATTATTCATCGTTTCTGAGTATAAACTTGGTGGTATGATGGAAGAAGCGCCAGCAGATGCGCCGAAGTATGAGCATACAGCGGTTGTTGTTGCTCAAGCAACTGGTGAAACATGTGAACGTTGTTGGGTAGTTTCAGAAACAATTGGTAAAGACGCTGAACATGAAACGTTATGTGAGCGTTGTGCAACAGTTGTTAAAGAAAACTATGTAAAATAATAAAAAAACTGACTGTGCGTAAGTACAGTCAGTTTTTTTGTTGATGATATATTAAAATAACTTTCACTCTCTTTCCTATGAAGGAAAAATGTGTGTGAGGTAAGCATAGAAATTTCGGACACACTAATCGTACATTGCAGCTGGGAGGAATGTACACGTGAATGAAATGTATATGGAAATCAAAGAAGAATTGCAATTGATGCGAAAAGAGTTACAAGAGAGGCTAGCTAAAGAGGTCATGCACAAATATGATACAGAGTTTAGCGAAGAGCTTGGATATGAAATTAAGGAAGAGATAAAGAAAAAACTCCTATTACATGATATAAAAGAGGACTTAAAAGATGTAGAACGTGCATTATTTAAAATGGAAATAGATATGTATGGTATTTGTGAAGAAACGGGGAGAGCAATTTCGGTAAAACAAATGAAGACGATGCCGACTGCCCGTACCATTCATGAATTTTTCTATGAAAAAGTAAATGTATGAATGCGCACAACGATATTATATTACCTTTTTTTAATTTATTTTATTCTTCTATAAAGGTTCATTGTGAAAAGGTTGCAGCTATGCTAAAATTTTGAGGTACACTGTCTTTGTGGGGGAAATGAAAATGATATATTATGTAATAGCGTTATTTGTCATTGCCATCGATCAAATATCGAAATGGCTAATTGTAAAGAACATGGAATTGGGTACGAGCATTCCGATTATCGATAATGTATTATACATAACATCACATCGAAATAGAGGAGCTGCCTGGGGGATTTTAGAAAATAAAATGTGGTTTTTCTACATTATTACAGTCGTTTTTGTAGTATTTATCGTAATTTATATGCAAAAATATGCGAAAACAGACAAACTTCTAGGGATTTCATTAGGTCTAATATTAGGCGGAGCAATTGGTAATTTCATTGATCGTGTATTTAGACAAGAAGTAGTGGATTTCATTCACGTGTATATTTTCTCGTACAACTATCCAGTATTCAATATAGCTGATTCAGCATTATGTATTGGTGTTGTATTAATTATTATTCAAACATTATTAGAAGGCAAGAAAACGAAGGAGTAATTGGATGAGTGAAGTAGTACAAGTAACAGTTGCAGAAGAACAAAAAAGTGAGCGAATTGATAAATTCGTTGCAGAAATAAACAGTGAATGGTCACGTTCACAAGTACAACAATGGATTAAAGATGATGTCGTTACAGTTAATGGAAAATCGGTAAAAGTGAATTATAAAGTTAAAGAAAACGATGAAATTACAGTAACGATTCCTGATCCAGAAGAGTTAGATATCCAAGCAGAAGATATGGGCTTAGAAATTTATTATGAAGATGCAGATGTACTCGTTGTAAATAAGCCACGTGGTATGGTTGTACATCCAGCTCCAGGGCATACAAGCGGTACGCTTGTAAACGGACTTATGCACCATTGTACAGACCTGTCAGGTATTAACGGTGTAATGCGTCCTGGTATTGTGCATCGTATTGATAAAGATACATCTGGACTATTAATGGTTGCTAAAAATGATGTGGCGCATGAGTCACTTGTAAATCAACTTGTAGCAAAAACAGTAACAAGACGTTACAAAGCGATTGTACACGGTGTGATTCCGCATGATAAAGGAACGATCGATGCGCCAATTGGTCGCGATAAGAAAGAACGTCAAAGCATGACAGTTGATGAAAATGGTAAGAATGCTGTTACACACTTCCAGGTGTTAGAACGCTTTAAAGATTTTACACTTGTAGAATGTCGCTTAGAAACGGGACGTACGCATCAAATTCGTGTTCATATGAAATATATTGGCTATCCACTTGCAGGAGATCCGAAGTATGGTCCGAAGAAAACATTAGACATGAATGGACAAGCACTTCACGCAGGTATTTTAGGGTTTGACCATCCTCGTACTGGTGAATATATTCAGTTTGAGGCACCGATTCCAGAAGTGTTTGAAGACGCATTAAATATTTTACGGAAATAGTATTGACAAATCATAAGAAAACTGAGATACTGACAACAGTTAAATAATGATCCTTTAACACAGCCCCGTGAGGTTGAGAAGGTAACGGTTTGAAATACATAGGGTATGCTGTACCCTTTTTTCAAAAGTCCTCTCGCACACGCTGAGAGGACTTTTTTTATACCATTACTCTCACGCAAGAAAAAAGCTTGGAGGTGTAGAGCATGCAAGAGAAAGCTGTCGTTTTAGATGACCAAATGATTCGCCGCGCTTTAACACGAATTAGTCATGAAATCGTGGAACGAAATAAAGGTGTCGATAATTGTGTTCTTGTCGGAATTAAAACTCGTGGAATTTTTATTGCACAACGTTTGGCAGAACGAATTGGTCAAATTGAAGGAAAAGAAATGGAAGTTGGAGAGCTAGATATTACGTTATATCGTGATGATTTAACACTACAATCGAAAAATGAAGAACCACTTGTAAAAGGTTCTGATATCCCTGTAGATATTACGAAGAAAAAAGTTATCCTTGTGGATGATGTATTATATACAGGAAGAACAGTTCGAGCAGCAATGGATGCTCTTATGGATTTAGGTAGACCATCACAAATCCAACTGGCGGTTCTTGTTGATAGAGGTCATCGTGAACTACCAATTCGCGCTGATTATGTAGGAAAGAACATTCCAACATCAAGTGAAGAGCGTATCGAAGTTGATTTGCAAGAGACAGATCAACAAGATCGAGTAAGCATATACGATAAGTAAAGCCCTTTTAAATGTAGTCCTGTGAGGCTGCCAAAGGGTCTTGGCTTTCATATGTCAAATTTGGCATACGAAAGTGTAGGACTCTTTGTGCACAGGCACAAAGAGTTTTTTTATTGCAAAGATTTAAACTGAAGGAGGATGTAACAATGGAACAAAAGCCAGTGTTAGACGTTAATGAAGTACCGAAACCGGGAAAATGGTTATTTTTAAGTATACAACATTTGTTCGCGATGTTTGGATCAACAGTGCTTGTTCCGTTTTTAACAGGATTGAATCCGTCAGTAGCATTAATATCAAGTGGATTAGGAACGCTAGCGTTTCTTCTTATAACGAAAGGTCAAGTACCTGCCTATCTAGGATCATCATTCGCCTTTATCGCACCGATTATAACAGCGAAAACAGCAGGTGGACCTGGAGCAGCAATGCTTGGTGGTTTGTTTGCAGGACTTGTGTACATCTTAATCTCACTCGGAATTAAGAAGTCAGGATCAGAGTGGATTATGAAATTACTTCCGCCAATCGTAGTTGGTCCAGTCGTAATGGTAATCGGTCTAGCTTTAGCACATACAGCAGTTAACATGGCGATGAACGGTGCGGATGGCAAATATAGCTTTACACACTTTTCAGTAGCATTAGTAACATTAGCAATTACAATTATCTGCTCTATATTCGGAAGAGGGTTTTTCAGTATCATACCAGTGTTACTGGGCATTATCGGCGGATATATCTTTGCTTACTTCCAAGGGCTAGTAAACTTAAAGCCGGTAGCTGAGGCAAAATGGTTTGTTGTACCAGATTTCACAGTACCATTAGTAACATATACTCCGGAGTTTTCGTGGAAGATTGTACTCTTGATGGTACCAGTAGCATTAGTAACAATTTCAGAACATATCGGACATCAAATTGTACTAGGAAATGTTATTAAAAGAGATTTAATTGAAAAACCAGGTTTACATCGCTCAATCTTCGGTGATGGAATAGCAACATTGATTGCATCGCTAATAGGTGGACCACCGAATACAACGTATGGTGAAAACATCGGTGTGTTAGCAATTACGAGAGCATACAGTGTATACTTATTCATCGGCTCAGCAGTGTTTGCAATCATGTTCGGATTTATCGGTAAGATTTCTGCACTGATTCATTCCATCCCAACACCAGTTATGGGTGGTGTATCAATCTTACTATTCGGTGTAATTGCATCAAGCGGATTACGCATGATGGTAGATGATAAAACAGACCTAAGTGACAAACGAAACTTAATGATTGCATCAGTAATACTAGTAATCGGTATTGGTGGAGCGGTACTCCACGTAGGAGAATCGTTCCAAGTAGAAGGAATGGCACTAGCAGCAATTGTGGGTGTACTATTAAATCTACTACTACCAGAAACGAAACAAATAAAACAATCTAAGCAGATTGCTTCATAATAATAACCTTTTAATTCAGTCCTGTGAGACCGGAAAGGGTGGCTTCTTCCTTGCACCCTAGTCTCAAATGACTAGGGTATTTTTATACAAAAGTTGTTATAAAAATACAAAAGTGGTAACATAAAAATCAGAAAGATGAGGGATGACGATGAGCCATTTGTTAACGATGAGTGAATTATCGGAAGTAGAAATTTCAGAAATCCTAAAAGACTCAGAAGATTTCGCGAATGGAAAAGAGAGCAAAACGACAGAGCAAACTTTTGTTGCGAACTTGTTCTTTGAGAATAGTACGAGAACGAGATTTAGCTTTGAAGTTGCCGAGAAGAGATTAGGACTTGAAGTTTTAAACTTTTCAGCGGATGCATCAAGCGTACAAAAAGGAGAAACTTTATACGATACGATAAGAACACTGGAATCAATCGGAACAAAAGCGGTGATCGTCCGCCATGAGCAAGATCGCTACTTCGATGAACTAAAAGAACAGGTAAATATCCCAATCTTAAACGCTGGAGATGGATGTGGAAACCATCCAACGCAGTGCCTACTCGATCTTCTTACAATTAAACAAGAGTTTGGAAGATTTGAAGGATTAAAGATTGCGATAGTAGGAGATATTCGTCATAGCCGAGTAGCACGTTCTAATGCAGAAGCATTAACGAAACTGGGTGCAACAATTTACTTTGCAAGTCCAGAAGAGTGGAAAGATGAAGACAGCACGTTTGGAACATACAAACCATTAGATGAACTTGTTCCAGAAGTGGATGTAATGATGTTACTTCGTGTACAACATGAGCGTCATGATCATTATGAAACAGACATTATGAAAGAGTATCATGAGAAACACGGATTAACAGTGGAAAGAGAAAAGCGTATGAAAGAAGGAAGCATTATTATGCATCCAGCTCCTGTAAACCGTGATGTTGAAATTGCAAGTGAACTTGTTGAGTGTGAGCGTTCACGCATATTTAAACAAATGGAAAATGGAGTTTACGTAAGAATGGCTGTACTAAAACGCGCCTTACCAAATGTATTAGGAGGAATGAAACATGAATTACTTGTTTAAAAATGGTCGTTATATGAATGAAGAAGGAAAAATCGTAGCAACAGATCTTCTCGTACAAGACGGTAAAATCGCTAAGGTAGCAGAAAATATTACGGCAGATAATGCTGAAGTAATCGATGTGAACGGAAAGTTAATCGCACCTGGATTAGTAGATGTACACGTACATCTTCGTGAACCAGGTGGTGAACATAAAGAAACAATTGAAACAGGTACACTAGCAGCGGCAAAAGGTGGGTTCACTACAATTTGTGCAATGCCAAATACACGCCCAGTACCAGATTGCAGAGAACATATGGAAGACTTGCAAAATCGTATTAAAGAAAAAGCGCATGTCAACGTACTACCATACGGAGCAATTACAGTACGCCAAGCTGGTTCTGAAATGACAGATTTCGAAACATTAAAAGAACTTGGAGCATTTGCTTTCACTGATGACGGTGTAGGCGTACAAGATGCTAGCATGATGTTAGCTGCTATGAAGCGTGCAGCGAAATTAAATATGGCAGTAGTTGCGCATTGTGAAGAGAATACTCTTATTAATAAAGGTTGTGTACATGAAGGGAAGTTTTCTGAGAAACACGGATTAAACGGTATCCCATCAGTATGTGAATCTGTACATATTGCAAGGGATATACTGCTTGCTGAAGCGGCAGATTGTCACTATCACGTATGTCACGTAAGTACGAAAGGTTCTGTACGCGTAATTCGAGATGCGAAACGCGCTGGAATTAAAGTAACAGCAGAAGTAACACCTCATCACTTAGTGTTATGTGAAGATGATATCCCATCAGCTGATCCTAACTTTAAAATGAACCCGCCGCTTCGTGGAAAAGAAGACCACGCAGCACTAATTGAAGGTTTATTAGATGGAACAATTGATATGATCGCAACTGATCATGCACCGCATACAGCGGAAGAGAAAGCGCAAGGAATTGAAAGAGCACCATTCGGAATTACTGGTTTTGAAACAGCATTCCCACTTCTATACACAAACCTTGTGAAAAAAGGAATTATTACATTAGAGCAGTTAATTCAATTCTTAACAGAAAAACCAGCTGATACATTCGGCTTAGAAGCAGGTCGCCTGAAAGAAGGTAGAACAGCTGATATTACAATCATTGATTTAGAACAAGAAGAAGAGATTGACCCAACAACATTCTTATCAAAAGGAAAAAATACACCATTCGCAGGTTGGAAATGCCAAGGATGGCCGGTAATGACAATCGTTGGTGGTAAGATCGCATGGCAAAAGGAGAGTGCATTAGTATGAAAAGACAACTTATCTTAGAAGATGGAACAGTATTAATTGGAAAAGGTTTCGGAGGAGAAATCGAAAAGTCAGGTGAGGTTGTATTTACAACAGGAATGACTGGATATCAAGAAACATTATCTGATCCATCATATTGCGGTCAAATCGTAACATTCACGTACCCATTAATCGGAAACTACGGCATCAACCGTGACGATTTTGAATCAATTCACCCATCTGTAAATGGTTTAATCGTAAACGAAATTTGTGATCATCCATCAAACTTCCGTAATGAAATTTCGTTAAATGATTACTTAAAAGAAAGAAATATTCCAGGGTTAGCAGGAATTGATACAAGAAAATTAACGAGAAA
Source organism: Bacillus sp. AY18-3 (assembly GCF_008042305.1). Classification (NCBI taxonomy): domain Bacteria; kingdom Bacillati; phylum Bacillota; class Bacilli; order Caryophanales; family Bacillaceae; genus Bacillus; species Bacillus sp. AY18-3. The sequence continues at coordinate 100,666 of NZ_QKQR01000015.1, forward strand.
AATTCGTCAATACGGTACATTACGTGGACGTCTATGTAACATGGATGCAGATGTAGAATACATCGTGAGCCAATTAAAAGCGACAGTATTTACAGATCACGTGAAACGCGTATCAACGAAAGATCCATACCCAAGCCCAGGCCGTGGACACCGAGTTGTACTTGTAGACTTCGGAATGAAACATGGTATTTTACGAGAATTAAATAAACGTGACTGTGATGTAATTGTAGTACCTTACAATACAACAGCAGAAGAAATTTTACGTCTTAGCCCAGATGGAATTATGTTAAGTAACGGACCTGGAGATCCAAAAGATGTACCAGAAGCAATTGAAATGTTAAAAGACATTATCGGTAAAGTTCCTTTATTCGGAATTTGCTTAGGACATCAACTATTCGCTCTAGCATCTGGTGCGAATACAAGTAAGTTAAAATTCGGTCACCGTGGTTTAAACCATCCGGTAAAACATCTTGCAACTGGAAAAGTAGCAATTACATCTCAAAATCATGGTTACGCAGTAGAAGAAGAATCAGTTAAAAATACAGAACTTGAAATTACACATGTTGCTTTAAATGATGGAACAGTAGAAGGTCTTCGTCATACGAAGTTCCCAGCATTTACAGTGCAATACCATCCAGAAGCTTCTGCAGGACCAGAAGATGCAAACGATTTGTTCGAAGATTTCTTAGCAATGATTGAAAACTTCAAGAAAGAAGGGGAAGAGTTATGCCAAAACGCCTAGACATTAACACAATTTTAGTAATCGGATCAGGACCAATTGTAATTGGGCAAGCAGCAGAGTTTGACTACTCTGGTACACAAGCTTGTCAATCTCTTAGAGAAGAAGGTTACAAAGTAATTCTTGTTAACTCTAACCCAGCAACAATTATGACAGATACTGCAACGGCAGATAAAGTATATATAGAACCATTAACACTAGAATTCGTAAGCCGTATCATTCGTAAAGAACGTCCAGATGCAATCTTACCAACATTAGGTGGTCAAACAGGCCTGAATATGGCTGTTGAACTTGCGAAATCAGGCATACTTGAAGAGTGCGGAGTTGAAATTTTAGGAACAAAATTATCAGCAATCGAGCAAGCGGAGGATCGTGATTTATTCCGTACCTTAATGCAGGAATTAAATGAACCAATTCCATCTAGTACCATTATTCATACGCTAGAAGAAGCACATGAATTTGTAAAAGAAATTGGATATCCAGTTATTGTTCGCCCAGCATTTACAATGGGGGGAACAGGTGGCGGAATCTGTAGTAATGAAGAAGAACTAATTGAAATCGTATCAGGTGGATTAAAACATAGTCCGGTAACACAATGTTTATTAGAAAAGAGCATTGCTGGTTGTAAGGAAATTGAATATGAAGTAATGCGTGATTCAAATGATAACGCGATTGTAGTATGTAACATGGAAAATATCGATCCAGTTGGGGTTCACACAGGTGATTCTATCGTTGTAGCACCGAGCCAAACATTAAGTGACCGTGAATATCAAATGTTACGAAACACTTCATTACGAATTATTCGTGCATTAGGAATTGAAGGTGGATGTAACGTTCAGCTTGCACTTGATCCACATAGTTTCCAATATTATGTAATCGAAGTAAACCCGCGTGTAAGTCGTTCATCTGCACTAGCATCTAAAGCAACTGGATATCCAATTGCGAAGCTAGCGGCAAAAATTGCAGTCGGTTTAACATTAGATGAAATTATAAATCCAGTAACACAAAAAACATATGCTTGTTTCGAACCAGCATTAGACTATGTTGTTTCAAAAATTCCACGCTGGCCATTTGATAAGTTTGAATCAGCAAACAGAACACTCGGTACACAAATGAAGGCAACTGGTGAAGTTATGTCAATCGGACGTAACTTAGAGCAATCATTATTAAAAGCGATTCGTTCTTTAGAACTTGGTGTTTATCACTTAGAGTTAGAGCATTTAAAAGAGCTTGATAAAGAGACAATGAAAAAACGCATTATAAAAGCTGATGATGAGCGACTGTTTATTGTAGCAGAAGCAATTCGTCAAGGTGTAACGAAAGAAGAAATCAACAATTGGTGTGAAATGGACTTCTTCTTCTTACAAAAAGTTGAAAATATCGTAAATATGGAACGCGAAGTAAAAGCAAATGTAGGAAATATTGAAGTATTACAATTAGCGAAAGAAATGGGCTTCAGTGACCATTACATCGCCAATGCTTGGAACAAAACAGAGCGTGAAATTTACGATATGCGTAAAGAAAGCAATATAACTCCTGTTTATAAAATGGTAGATACTTGTGCGGCAGAGTTTGAATCTGCAACACCATACTACTACAGCACATATGGTGACGAGAATGAATCGGTTAGAACAGATCGTAAGAGTGTAGTAGTTCTAGGATCTGGTCCAATCCGTATCGGTCAAGGTGTTGAGTTTGACTATGCAACAGTTCACTCTGTATGGGCAATTAAAGAAGCGGGATATGAGGCAATCATTGTTAATAACAATCCAGAAACAGTTTCAACAGACTTCAGTATTTCTGACAAATTATACTTTGAACCATTAACAATCGAAGATGTAATGCACATTATCGATTTAGAAAAGCCAGAAGGTGTTATCGTCCAATTCGGTGGACAAACGGCAATTAACTTAGCTGCTAAATTAGAGGCTCACGGTGTGAAAATCTTAGGAACATCACTTGAAGATTTAGACCGTGCAGAAGATCGTGATAAGTTTGAAGCAGCTCTAACACAACTTGGTATTCCGCAACCAGTTGGTAAAACAGCAACGACTGTAGAGCAAGCGGTAGCAATCGCTGACAAAATTGGCTACCCAGTATTAGTAAGACCATCTTACGTACTAGGTGGACGCGCGATGGAAATCGTATATCGTCAAGAAGAACTGCTGCACTACATGAAAAATGCGGTTAAAGTTCACGCAGATCACCCAGTATTAATCGATCGTTACATGGTTGGTAAAGAAATTGAAGTAGATGCAATTTCAGACGGTGAGAATGTATTCATTCCAGGTATTATGGAACATATTGAACGCGCTGGAGTTCACTCTGGTGACTCAATCGGAGTATATCCACCGCAAAGCTTATCTGCAAAACTGAAAGAACAAATTATTGAACATACAATTGCACTTGGAAAAGGTTTAAACATTGTAGGATTACTAAACATTCAGTTTGTAGTATTCAAAGATGAAGTGTATGTAATTGAAGTAAATCCACGTGCGAGCCGTACAGTACCATTCTTAAGTAAAATTACAGGCGTACCGATGGCGAATGTTGCAACGAAAGTTATTTTAGGTCAAGATCTTGTAGAACAAGGATATGGAACTGGTTATCACCCAGAAGAGAAAGAAGTGTATGTAAAAGCACCGGTATTCTCATTTGCGAAGCTACGTTCAGTTGATACAACATTAGGACCTGAAATGAAATCAACAGGGGAAGTAATGGGTAAAGACTTAACACTTGAAAAAGCATTATACAAAGGGTTAGTTGCTTCAGGAATTAACATCCCAACGCACGGATCAGTAATCATCACTGTAGCGGATAAAGATAAAGAAGAAGCAATGGAAATTGCAAAACGTTTCCACGAAATCGGTTATAACTTATTAGCAACAGCTGGAACAGCACAATCGTTAGCAGAGCAAAACATTCCAGTGCAAGTTGTAAATAAAATTGATTCTGAAGAATACAACTTACTTGATATTATCCGTCAAGGAAAAGCACAGTTTGTAATCAATACATTAACAAAAGGCAAACAACCAGCGCGTGATGGTTTCCGCATTCGCCGTGAATCAGTAGAAAATGGTGTGGCTTGCTTAACATCACTTGATACAACGAGAGCAATCTTACGAGTACTAGAATCTATGACATTCTCAGCTCATTCAATGAAAGAAATTACGCAAACGAAGCGTCACGAGGTGGTACATGCATGATGCAAAAGCAAAATATGATCGTCGTTAACCAAAAAGAAATCGCAAAAAACATTTACGAATTAGTGCTTCAAGGGGATCTAGTGCAGCAAATGAACGATCCAGGGCAGTTTGTACACATTAAGGTAGCAGAGGGCATTACGCCCCTTCTGCGCCGCCCAATTAGTATTTGTAATGTCGATCAAGACAAGAACGAATTTACAATGCTATATCGTGCGGAAGGACAAGGAACAAAAACATTAGCGAAAAGAAAACAAGGCGAACTTGTAGATGTGTTAGGGCCACTTGGACATGGTTTTCCTGTAGAAGAAGCGGAAGCTGGACAAACGGCTCTGTTAGTTGGAGGGGGAATTGGTGTACCACCACTATATGAATTGTCACAGCGTCTTGTAGCAAAGGGAGTACGCGTTATTCACATCTTAGGTTTCCAAACGAAAGATGTTGTCTTCTATGAAGAGAAATTCGCAGAGCTTGGTGATACGTATGTTGCAACAGTTGATGGTACGCATGGTACAGAAGGCTTTGTAACAGATGTAATTGATAGCTATGGAATTGACTTTGACATTCTATACTCATGTGGACCTTTAGCGATGCTTCGTGCATTAGAAGGACGCTATAAAGAGAGAAAAGCCTACATTTCATTAGAAGAGCGTATGGGCTGTGGCATTGGAGCATGTTTCGCATGTGTATGTCATTTACAAGCAGATCCGAGTGGACATTCTTACAAGAAGGTGTGTAGCGACGGACCAGTATTTCCAATCGGGGAGGTTGTACTATGAACAGATTGCAAGTTGAATTACCAGGGTTATCATTAAAAAATCCAATCATCCCAGCATCTGGTTGCTTCGGATTTGGTCGTGAGTATGCACAGTTCTATGATTTAAGTGTACTTGGATCAATTATGATTAAAGCGACAACAGAACAGCCTCGTTACGGAAACCCAACGCCTCGTGTTGCGGAAACACCAGGCGGAATGCTAAATGCAATCGGGCTTCAAAATCCTGGATTAGAAAAGGTAATGAATTCTGAGTTACCTTTTCTCGAGCAATTTGATCTTCCGATTATTGCGAATGTTGCTGGCTCACAAGCTGAGGATTATGTAGCAGTTGCGAAAGAAATTTCAAAGGCACCTAATGTTCATGCGCTAGAATTAAATATTTCTTGTCCAAACGTAAAAACGGGTGGTATCGCTTTTGGTACGAATCCTGAAATTGCTGCTGATTTAACGAAGCGAGTAAAAGAGGTTTCTGAAGTACCGGTATATGTGAAATTGTCACCGAACGTGGCAAACATTGTGGAGATTGCAAAAGCAATTGAAAATGCGGGTGCGGACGGTTTAACGATGATTAATACATTGCTTGGTATGCGTCTAGATTTAAAAACAGCTAAACCAATTTTAGCAAACCGTACAGGCGGATTATCAGGTCCTGCGATTAAGCCAGTAGCAATTCGTATGGTACATGAAGTAAGCCAAGCGGTTAACATTCCGATTATCGGAATGGGTGGTATTGAAACTGCGGAAGATGTAATTGAATTCTTCTATGCTGGCGCAAGTGCGGTTGCAGTTGGAACAGCGAACTTTATCGATCCGTTCGTATGTCCGACAATTATTGAAGAATTACCAGCATTACTAGATGAATTAGGATTTGATCACATTTCGGAATGTCAAGGAAGGAGCTGGAAGCAAACATGTCACAGTCGTTAATCGTTGCACTAGATTTTCCAGGGAAACAAGATGTAGAACAATTCTTACACCACTTTGAAGGGGAAGAGTTATTTGTCAAAGTGGGTATGGAGTTATTTTACAAAGAAGGCCCTGCGATTATTACGTACTTAAAAGAAAAAGGGCATAAGATCTTCCTAGATTTAAAACTTCATGATATTCCGAATACAGTAAAAAGCGCTATGCGTAGCCTAGCTAGTCTAGATGTTGATATGGTAAATGTTCATGCTGCTGGGGGAAGCAGTATGATGAAAGCTGCGATTGAGGGATTAGAGGAAGGTAAGCAAGAAGGAAAAGAGAGACCGATTTGTATTGCAGTTACACAACTAACAAGCACTTCGGAAGCTATGATGAAAAAAGAGATTGGCATTGAGAAAACGTTAGAAGAAGCGGTTGCTCATTATGCAAAACTAACGAAAGAAAGTGGACTTGATGGTGTTGTTTGTTCAACACTTGAAGTTCCGAAATTACGTGAAGTATGCGGAAATGAATTTGTAACAGTAACACCGGGGATTCGTCTTGCAAGCGATGATGTAAATGACCAGGTGCGCGTAGCAACACCGAAACGTGCGAGGGAACTTGGCTCAAGCTACATCGTAGTTGGACGTAGTATTACAAAAGCGGAAAATCCGCTTGAAGCGTATAAAATAGTAAAACAACAGTGGGAAGGTGTAACAGTATGAAAAAAGAAATCGCATCGCATTTATTAGAAATTGGAGCAGTATTTTTACAACCGAATGATCCATTCACTTGGTCTTCAGGTATGAAATCACCAATTTATTGTGATAATCGTTTAACTTTATCTTATCCAAAAGTACGTCAAGCGATTGCAGCTGGATTAGAAGAGTTAATTAAAGAGCACTTCCCAACTGTAGAAGTTATTGCAGGAACAGCAACTGCTGGTATTGCGCACGCTGCATGGGTAAGCGATCGTATGGATTTACCAATGTGCTACGTACGTAGTAAAGCAAAAGGTCACGGTAAAGGGAACCAAATTGAAGGAAAAGCTGAAAAAGGTCAAAAAGTAGTAGTAGTAGAAGACTTAATTTCAACTGGCGGTAGTGCAATTACATGTGTAGAAGCACTTCGCGAAGCTGGATGTGAAGTATTAGGAATCGTATCAATCTTCACATACGAGCTAGAAGCAGGAAAAGAAAAACTAGAAGCAGCTAACGTAGCATCATACTCTTTAAGCGACTACAGTGCATTAACTGAAGTAGCAGCAGAAAAAGGTATGATCGGACAAGCTGAAACGAAAAAATTACAAGAGTGGCGTAAAAATCCAGCAAACGAAGCTTGGATCACAGCGTAACACGAAAAAGACGACCGCGGGGGAACGCGGTCGTCTTTTTTATATCATTGCTAAAATTTTATGTGAAGTTCCATCGACATCAAAGAAAATCATATGACAATATCCTTGTTAATAATTATTTAGCATTTTCCGCAACTTCATATCCTCTTACAAACAATAGCGTCATATAAGAAACAATAAATGAGAAAATGCTATACATGCCAACCCAAAAGAAAAATTTTGGAGTGAAGGCGATAACACCTATTATTAAAAAACTAGCAAACGTTACAATCGGCATTACGTAATACGTTTTCGTCTTGCGCGTTCCAATAACAGAAACGATAAAGATAAGTAATGGACAAATTAATAAGACGAAAATCAATTCATTCATAGTTATGTCCCCTTTTCTAATGGAAGTAATCTGTTTCTCGTAAACGTTTTGGAATAAATACTCTCTTAATATAATTTCGCTAACAAATACATAACTCCTTTTGAAAGCCAGTAATTCATGATGAATTTTACAATAAAAAAACATAAGCAAGAGAACACTTGCTTATGTTATAGGATAAACATCGCAACGATTGTGGTGACAATTAAGCCAATCACAACCGGTAAAAAATTTCGTCTTGCAAGTTCAAATGGATCCACTTTACAAATGGCAGCGGCAGGAATAAGCGCCCAAGGAATTAAAGTCCCGCCTCCGGTCCAGATTGCAGCAATTTGCCCGAGTGCTGTTAATGTAGCTGTTCCATGCCCAAGTGCTGTTCCGAAAAGATTGGCAATTGAACCAGCAAGTGATATACCAGAAAAGCCAGATCCATCTAATCCAGTTATGATGCCAACGATAGTTAATGTTCCCGCCGATACATATTGGTTTAAAGGAACAGTTTGAGATAAGGCGATCCCTAAGTCGTTAATGATTCCATGTGAACCTTTCGGTAAATAGTCTCCGATAATTTTTACAAAACCGCTATCTCCTAAATAAAAGAGTGCAGCAATTGGAATAACTGGGCCGAAAATTTTAAATCCAAATTGGAGCCCTTCTATAAAATAATCGGTCGTTTTATTCAGTCCATTTCCTTTGTAAGCGATGAGGGAAATAATGATAATCATAATAACAGTCGTCCCGCCGATAAGTGCAGTTGCGTCGCTTCCTTGTAGTTTAAATTGAATCATGCAAAGGATATCGATGGCATATACGATCGGAATACAAATAGCGAGCCATTTTTTTGTCCGAGGAGATAATGAAGTGAGCGTTTTAGAAGACTCAGTTGATGGGATAGATTCTTGTATAGATAAGCCTGTATGGAATTCTTTTCGTAAGAAGAAAAATGCGACGGAAGTTGTCACAATACCCATAACGATAACGAGGGGAACACTGGCAGAAACAACGCTAGAAACAGGAAGACCAGCAGCATCCGCTGTTAATTTCTGTGCACCTTGAATAACGAAGTCACCAGATAAGGCGATGCCGTGTCCGAACAAGTTCATAGCAATGGCAACTCCAATTGGCGGAAGGCCGACGCGTACAGCGACGGGTAATAAAATAGCTCCCATTAAAGCGACAGCTGGAGAAGGCCAAAAGAAGAAAGAAATTGTCATCATTAAAAGGCCGATAATCCAGTAGGCGAGGGTAGGGGTACGAATCATCTTTGTAAATGGTGAAATCATCGTATCATTTATGCCAGTATGAACGAGTAGATTGCTCATTGATACGATAATAGAGATGATTAATATAGTTGGTAATAGTTCAGTAATAGCGTAAATGAAACTTTGAAAAATACCGCTAACGGCAAGAGGGATAGAACTTGTAGCAGTTAATGCTAATAAAAAGATAAAAACGATACAAATAATCGTCGTATCTTTCCGGAGAATAAAAAAAGTAATAATAGTGAGTAAACAAAGAATATAGAGAGCATGCAACAGCGTTAATTCAACTCCCATAACATTCACATCCTTTAGGCATTCGTGTAGTTTATTGTATGAAAGCAGTAAAAGTATGTGAGTATAGGAAAAAGAAAAAAAGTGAAATTTCATGTACTGTAATGGTAAGAAGTAGAAATGGAGGTTACAATACAATTAATCCTAAAAATGGAATTTAAGGAGGGTTTATGCGCAAAAAAATTGGGTTTTGGGGATTCATCCTTTCTTGTAGTCTATTAATCATTTTGAATCTGTTTACAAGTAATGAATGGATCAGTATTATACCTGTTTTCGGGTTTGTATTTATACTTTTATATAACTGGGATGATATGAAACAATATAGTAAGAAAAGTATCGGATGTATGATAGGCATTATTGTTATTTGTTCATTTGTCGCAGGGATTATTTTAATAGAGGGGCAGAAGCAAATGGAGAAAATGTCTATTTTTCAAGAATGGATGTCTTCTGCAAAAGGTCTTTATCTTGTAATTGTCGTTGTTGTTTTTCTAAGAATTGTTATAAGCGTAGTAAGTTACATATTAAAGGAGAAGTAGAATGGGGGAGTACGAATGAGAGAGAAAATAGGTTATTATGGTGTGCTCGTTTGTTTACTATTATCAGTTATTTCAGGGCAATTTCTTAAAGGTGAATGGGTACCAATTATATTATGTATAGGAGTATTGATATTTGCTCCTATGTATCGCTGGGATGAATGGAAAGCATATAGCCGAAAAAAGAAAATTGTTTTCAGTATCGAGTTTGTCATTATAATTAGCACGATTCCTTTTTTGTTATTGAAAGGAAATGAGATAATAGATGGAATTGTAATGTTTCAAGGGTGGTTATTTATTGCGAAATTGCTATATTTAATATGTATTTTAATGTCGATAGCGGTAGTCGCTAAAAAAGTAAACGAAAAGTTATTCGTTAATGAATAAAAGAAAGTGCCACCTTATCTGGTGGCACTTTCTTACTTTACTGAATGTGTTTTTTGCATCTTTTTAATTAAACGAATTTGTCCGCGATGATTGATTTCATCTTCAAAAACGTGAAACCATTTAAAGTAGTTGTTTGCTGGTTTGTCATACCAAAAGTCTGTCGTTTTAAATAGCCATTCATCAGGTAACGCTTGAAAAGTCTCGATCGTTTTGAAACGTACTTTTTGTAATGTGTTTATGTAAAATTCTATAGAGTTTCCCTTTATTTTCTCGCGTCCAAGAGATCCTAACTCAATAGCAGGTAACCAACGTTCTAATTCAGCTTCCGTTGGTTCACGGTCTTCAAAAGTATGAATCTGGTAGTAACATTCAATAGCGGCCATATGGTACAAAAGCATACCAATTGAGTTTGCTTCCTCATCATATAAATAATCAAGTTCTTCAATTGTTAAACCTTCCACTGCTTGCATTGTTGTATAGCGAGCGTAATTCATCATGGAAACAAGTTTGGAAAATTCAGCTTGCAAACCATCTATTTTATCAATTACAAAATTCAATTTAAATTCCCCCTCTTTAAACGATGACTCCAGAGAAAGAATTCTATGTGCAGAGAAAAACTCCTTTTAAAAGGTTATGATTTTAACAAGGTATGACAATTAGTTCCCGATTTGATTTTGTAATAACTTCATATCCGTCTTTTGTAATGACAATATCATCTTCAATTCTACAACCGCCCCAGTTTGGTATGTAAATACCAGGTTCAACTGTAACAACCATACCTTCTTCTAAAATAGCCTTACTTTCTTGAGATAGGCGAAGAGGTTCATGTATTTCTAACCCAAGCCCATGACCGGTAGAGTGTCCAAAATATTGACCATATCCATGTTCTGTAATGTAATCTCTCGTTATATCATCGATACTTTTCGCAGTTTCTCCAGGCTTAATTGCTTCAGTCCCACGTTTTAAAGCTTCTAGGACAACACTGTATATTTTTTTGAATTCTTCTGACGGTTCCCCGATTGCTACAGTGCGAGTTATATCGGAACAATATCCATCGTAAAGTGCACCGAAATCTAATGTAACGACGTCGCCTCGTTTGATTATTTTATTTGATGCAACTCCATGAGGAAGAGAAGAACGAACGCCAGAAGCTACAATGATTTGAAATGAAGAGGATGTAGCCCCTTTTTTTCGCATGAAAAATTCTAACTCATCTCGTACATCATTTTCACTTATTCCTGGTTTTAGAAACGTAAGGATGTGATGAAATGCTTCGTCCGCGATATTAGCTGCGATTTTCATTGTTTCTATTTCAGGCGTGTCTTTAATGATACGAATATTTTCGATGATTTCGCACACTTGAACCATTTCTACATGTACGTATTTTTGTAAGTTTTTATATTGTTGCAATGTCATGTTGTTTTCTTCAATTCCGAGTTTTTGAATGTTTAATTTCGATACTTGATTTGCAATTTCTTTTTCTAAATTTCCTTTATGCATAATAATTTCAGCATCTTTTATTTGTGATTTTGCTTGATCTACATAGCGAAAATCAGTTATAAAAACAGCCTTATCCGCAGAGAGTAAGACGACGCCAGCGCTACCTGTAAAGCCAGTTGCATATTGGCGGTTTTCTTTTTTTGTAATCAGTAATCCGTCAATTTCATAGTTTTGTAGTTGATTTTGGATTTTATTAATTTTTAAAGTCATGTTAATTCCCCCTATTCACAGTATTGAATAAAGCAAATAGTGTGCCAAAATATATATTTGAAGAAAAGATAGTAGGAACAACATATATTTTAGGGGAGATAAAAAATAGCAGGGGGATGAAAAAATATTGATTGGAGTTGCACTTTATTTACATGCTGTAAAAATTTTTATACAACTGTGAAATGACACTGTCAATTTTTTTGACAATATTGAAGGGGAGAAAGATGTTTTGAGTTATTGAATGGATATAGGAACTAAATTGAAAAAATATAAAAAATGCGTTGCTTATAAGCAACGCATTTTTTATTTACGCTTTTAATTTCATTACAGTATCAGCATCAGGTGTTACATATACGGTTTGCTGATTGTCGTACGTAACAAAACCAAGTTTTGCACCACTCGGTTTTTTGACATGGCGTATTTTGGTGAAATCTACAGGAACAGAACTAGAATCTTTTGCTTTACTGAAATAGGCAGCGATTTTAGCAGCTTCTAACACGGTTTCTTCGGTAGGTTCAAGAGAACGAATGACAACATGAGACCCAGGGATATCTTTCGTATGTAACCAAATTTCATCACGACGGGCAAACTTCGTTGTTAAATAATCATTTTGCTTGTTGTTTTTACCGACGAAAATTTCTGTTCCGTCACTAGCTAAATATTTGTCTAATACCGGTTTAGTTGGTTTCTTCTTAGCATTTTTTGCTTTACGATTGCGCATATAACCTTCTTCAGCTAATTCCTCGCGAATTTCTTCAATATCTTTTGAAGAAGCAGCTTCCATTTGTTGAAGTAAGCTATCAAAATAAATAATTTCTTCATTTGTTTTTTTGATTTGTTCTTCTACAACAACAACTGAATTTTTCGCTTTTTGGTACTTTTGGAAATAGCGTTGCGCATTGTTAGATGGTGTTTTTAAAGGATCTAATGTAATTTTTACAGTTCCGCCATTTTCGTCGTAATAGTTAACGACTTCAATATCTTTATCACCTTTTTTCAAAGCGTACATATTGGCTGTAAGTAGTTCTCCGAATAGTTGATATTTATCTGCTTTTCCGGCATCTTGTAATGTTTTTTCTAGTTTAATGAGTTTCTTCTCATTTTTATTTTTTTCGTTTTGCATAAAGCGCTCTAAATCATAAGCTTGTTGTTTTACACGGTCGCGCTCTGCTTTTCCGAAAAAGAAACGGTCTAGCAATTCACTAACAGATGAGAATGTCTTGTCTTCTCCTTGCAAGTGTGCAAGAGGGAAAAGATAAAAGAATTCTTTCCCATTTGAAGTAGTCATTGTTGGTGAATATGTATGAGTTAGTAATGGTTTTTGTATGGAGAAAAATGCGTCCGCTAATGCTTTTTCATTTACCATACCTGCTTTTTTCACTACTTCTTTTGCGAATAACGGCGAAATTCCCGTGAAGGTGCCGACAAGCTGTTTATCCATATTTCCAGATAGAAAGTCTAGCGGTCTAATAAATTCATCATTTGTTTCAATCTGGAGTGGGTTAATTTTATGTTGTGCTGGTGGTGCAATGTACTCCGCTCCAGCATATACAGTTCGATGTCTGTTTACCGCTAAAGAAACGTGTTTTAAGCTATCTAAAATATTGTTTGTTTTTGTGTCTACTAAAATGATGTTACTATGTCGTCCCATTATTTCAATTACTAATGTTTTTAGCGATTCGTCACCAATTTCATTTCTGCTACGAACGGTAATTTGAATAATGCGCTCTAAATCAATTTGTTCAATTTTTTCAATGAACCCACCTTCTAAATGCTTACGAAGAAGCATACAAAACATTGGCGGAAGTGCAGGTGAATCGTAATTTTGATTTGTTAAGTGTAAACGTGCATATGTCGGATGAGCGGAAAGAATTAGTTTTTGATTTTTTCCGTTTGCTCGAATATGTAATAAAATCTCGTATTTTGAAGGTTGATATATTTTGGAAATTCTTCCTGTGTAAAGAGAATTTGCAATTTCATGTGTAATTGCTCTTGTAAATAATCCATCGAATGCCATAAATGAACACTCCTTTCTAACTAAAAGTTAATTATAGCATTTTTTTGGACGAGGCTGAATAAGCTTTCAATAGAGTATGTCTGGAATCAGGAGGTCGATAGCGGGATGAACTGGTATGGAATGCGCGCACACGAAGTGGAAGAAAGAACGAATACGAATGTGAAGGTTGGGCTTACAGAGAAGGAAGCAGAAGGGCGAATAAAAAAATTTGGTACAAATGAATTAGATGAAGCCAAAAGGCCTTCTGCACTGATGGTATTTTTGGCGCAGTTTAAAGATTTTATGGTACTTGTTTTATTTGGTGCAACAATAGTTTCAGCTTTTTTAGGTGAATACATTGATTCTATTGCGATTGTTGCGATTGTTATTATCAATGGTATTCTTGGCTTTTTTCAAGAAAGAAAGGCTGAAAAGTCACTGGAAGCTTTAAAAGAGCTAGCCGCCCCGCAAGTTACTGTAATGCGGAATGGAAATTGGGTAAAAGCACCGTCTAAAGCACTTGTTTTAGGTGATATCATTAAATTTTCTAGTGGTGATCGTATTGGGGCGGATGTACGTCTTGTTGAGGCATCAAGTTTATATATCGAAGAATCAGCTTTGACAGGAGAGTCAGTACCGGTGCAGAAGAAGGTAGAAGCTCTGCAGGGGCAAGATGTTTCAATTGGTGATCAAAAAAATATGGCTTTTATGGGTACGATGATTACACGAGGAGCTGGAACAGGGGTCGTTGTAGCAACTGGTATGAATACAGCGATGGGCCAAATTGCAAATATGTTACAAAATGCAGAGCAAATGGAAACACCACTGCAAAGAAGATTAGAGCAACTCGGGAAAATATTAATTATTGTGGCTCTTATTTTGACAGCGCTTGTCGTATTAGCCGGTGTGTATCAAGGGAATGAAGTGTATCATATGTTTTTAGCAGGCGTGTCGCTAGCTGTTGCTGCTATTCCTGAAGGATTACCAGCAATTGTTACAGTAGCTTTATCGCTTGGTGTACAGCGTATGATTAAAAAGAGAGCAATTGTAAGGAAGTTACCAGCGGTAGAAACGTTAGGATGCGCTTCTGTTATATGCTCTGATAAAACAGGAACAATGACGCAAAACAAAATGATGGTAACACATATGTGGTCAGGTGGGGAATTATGGAAAGTTACGGGTCAAGGATATGAACCTAATGGCTCTTTTTTGAAAGGTGAAAAAGAATGCGATCCAGCTAAAACAAAAGCACTGTATCAACTACTAACATTTGGTTCACTTTGTAATAACGCAAATATTATTCAAAAGAAAAAGGCGTATGTATTAGATGGAGATCCAACTGAGGGAGCACTTGTAGCTGCAGCAATGAAAGCGGGGATAATGCGTGAGGCACTGAAAGGGAAATTTGAAATTATTCGTGAATTTCCATTCGATTCAACTCGAAAAATGATGAGTGTTATTGTGCGAGATAGAGAGGGGAAAAAGTTTCTTGTTACGAAGGGAGCACCAGATGTCCTCCTGCAAATGAGTCAAACGATTTTATGGGGGGATAAGCAACAACCGTTAAGTGAGTTGTATAGAAAAGAAGTACAGGCGGCTATTCATAGTTTAGGTAGTCAAGCGCTCCGAACAATTGCAGTTGCATTTAAGCCATTAAAAGTAACAGATTCTATTGAACATGAAAGAGACGTTGAAAAAGATTTTATGTTGGTCGGGATACAGGGAATGATTGATCCGCCAAGACCAGAGGTAGAACAGGCTGTAAAAGAGTGCAGAGAAGCTGGTATTCGAACAGTGATGATTACAGGAGATCATAAAGTGACAGCAATGGCAATTGCGGAACAATTAGGGGTTTTACCACCTGGTGGACGTGTTGTTGAAGGAGTAGAACTCGCGAATATGGATGTAGAGGAACTAGAAAGTGTTGTAGAAGATACGTATGTATTTGCTCGAGTATCACCTGAACATAAATTGAAGATTGTTAAGGCGTTGCAAAATAAAGGGCATATAGTAGCGATGACAGGTGATGGAGTAAACGATGCTCCGGCTATAAAAACAGCGGATATTGGGATAGCGATGGGAATTACAGGGACAGACGTTGCGAAAGAAGCTTCTTCTCTTGTTTTGCTAGATGATAATTTTGCTACGATTAAATCAGCAATTAAAGAAGGTAGAAATATATACGAGAATATACGTAAGTTTATTCGTTATTTATTAGCATCGAACGTAGGAGAAATTTTAGTCATGTTATTTGCAATGTTACTTGCATTACCGCTGCCGATGGTTCCCATTCAAATTTTATGGGTGAACTTAGTGACTGACGGATTACCGGCGATGGCATTAGGATTGGATAAGGCGGAAGGAGACGTTATGAAGAGAACGCCGCGTCATCCGAAAGAAGGGGTATTTGCTAGAGGGCTTGCCTGGAAAATTATAAGCCGTGGCTTTCTAATTGGAGCAGTGACGTTAGTGGCGTTTATTATTGCATATAATCAACATCCAAATGAACTGAAATATGCACAAACTGTGGCGTTTGCGACGTTGGTACTTGCACAACTTATTCATGTATTTGATTGCCGGAGTGAACATTCTATCTTCCACCGTAATCCGTTTGGGAACGTGTATTTAGTAGGAGCGGTTATTATTTCTTTACTGTTAATGTTAGTGGTTATATATTACCCACCGCTACAACCGATCTTTAGTACAATGCCAATACAAGCGAGAGATTGGTTGTTAATTGGAGGTTTGTCATCAATTCCGACCTTCTTGTTAGTAGGTTCTTTATTAACAGGGAAAAAGGGGAAGAAGGAAAAGCCAGTATTATATAAGAAGGGATTAAACTTGAAATAGTCAATGATATGAAAATGTGATATAATTTACAGAAGGTAGTAGAGCCTTGTCTCTATTACCTTTTTCATTGAGTTATTTCATGGCTTGGATGTGATAAAAATGATTTGTAGTATGACAGGATTTGGAAGATCGAAAGTAGAAAATGATACTTTTCAAATTACAGTAGAAATGAAATCGGTGAACCACCGTTTCCTAGAGATGAGTATTCGACTTCCGAAGCAAATGATGATATTTGAAGAAAAAATTCGTAAAATAATTGCAGAACAAGTTCGGCGTGGACGCATTGAAGTGTCTATTAGTATAACGGGTGAAGGGCTTGTTGAAAGAAAATTAAGTGTGAATTGGTCGCTTCTTGAGCAGTACCAATCGATTATGGAAGATATAAAAGGAAAATTTCAATTACAAGATTCTATTACACTTCAGCAATTAATGGAAATGCCAGAAGTAACAGCGATTGAAGAAGTAGAAAATGTAAATGAACAATTTGAGAACGGTTTATATGAGGCTGTTCGCCAAGCTGCTCATATGTTAAAAACGATGAGAGATGGCGAAGGAGAACGATTACATAAAGATATAGCGTATCGTTTACAAGAGATTCACAATTGTGTAAATGCAATTATTCCGCATGTACCGATTGTTACACAAAAATATCGTGAACGATTAGAAAATCGCTTAAAAGAATTACATAATCAAGATCTAGATGAACAAAGATTGTTAACAGAAGTCGCAATCTTTGCAGAGCGTTGTGATATTCACGAAGAGTTAGTTCGTTTGCAAAGTCATTTAGAGCAATTTCGTGAAACACTGCAGATTGAAGAGCCTGTTGGAAGGAAAATGGATTTCATCGTGCAAGAGATGCATAGAGAAATTAATACGATTGGTTCTAAGGCAAATGACTTAACAATTTCAAAATATGTTGTAGAAATGAAAAATAACCTTGAAAAAATTCGTGAACAAGTACAAAATATTGAGTAGCTTTCAAAAAATATATAAAGTTATACGTGGTGGAGAAATCGGATAGACTTACTAGGAGGCGCAAACTATGGCCATGCGGTTTTTAAATATTGGATACGGAAATATTGTATCTGCTCATCGAATTATTGCTATTGTAAGTCCGGAGTCAGCTCCTATTAAACGAACAGTACAGGAAGCACGCGAACATAATGCTTTGCTTGATGCTACGTATGGGAGAAAAACAAGGGCGGTTATTGTTATGGATGATGGGCATGTGGTATTAAGTCCAATTCAGCCAGAGACGATTGCACATCGTTTGAATAATAAAGAAGATTTAAGTGAGGAAGGGTAGGTTTTACATATTTATGAGAAGTAGAAGAGGATTGCTCATCGTTCTTTCAGGACCTTCTGGGGTTGGTAAAGGAACGGTTCGAAAAGAGCTGTTTAGTCATGAGGATACACGTTTTCAGTACTCCATTTCAGTAACGACACGTAAGCCACGTGAAGGTGAAGTAGATGGTGTGGATTATTTCTTTAAAGAGAGAGAAGAATTTGAGGAAATGATTCGTAATGAAAAATTACTTGAGTGGGCTGAGTTTGTAGGTAATTATTACGGAACACCGATTGACTATGTTGAAAAAACATTACAAGAAGGAAAAGATGTATTCTTAGAAATTGAAGTGCAAGGAGCAATTCAAGTTAAGAAAGCTTTCCCAGAAGGTGTATTTATTTTCTTAGCACCTCCAAGTTTATCTGAACTAAAGAACCGTATTGTCGGCCGTGGTACAGAAACTGAAGATGTTATTGAAAATCGTTTAACGGTAGCGAAAGAAGAAATCGAAATGATGGACGCTTACGACTATGTTGTAGAAAACGATCAAGTTGAATTAGCTTGTGAAAGAATTAAAGCAATTGTGGTTGGTGAACATTGCCGCCGCGAAAGAGTAGCAAAATATTATAAAGAAATGACGGAGGGTCTATAATTATGTTAAATCCATCAATTGATTCATTATTAACAAAAATCGATTCTAAATATACACTTGTAACAGTAGCTGCAAAACGTGCGCGTGAAATGCAACTTGCTGATAACTGTGTTATCGAGCAACCTGTTTCTCATAAATGTGTAGGTAAATCATTAGAAGAAATCGATGCAGAAGTATTAAAATATGTACCAAGCGAAGGCAAAATCATCGATTAAGACATTCTTTTCGACAAATTAAAACATAGACTTTATAATTTTCTATGTAACGGTAACAACCTATTTACAAGTAGGTTGTTATTTTTTTACGATAGGGAAGAAATATTGGTACTGATGAGCTGGGAATTCTGTTTCAGTATTATAAGTTTGAAAAAGAAAGAGGACGAGCCATATGCTAAAAGGGAAAAAGATACTTCTATGTGTAACAGGAGGCATTGCGGTCTTTAAAGCGGCTGCGTTAACTAGTAAATTGACACAAGCTGGTGCTATTGTAAAAGTAATGATGAGTGGGTCGGCAATGAAGTTTGTTACGCCTCTTACATTTCAAGCACTTTCTCGCCATGATGTATATACAGATACATTCGATGAGAAAGACTCGGCTGTTATTGCACATATCGATTTAGCAGATTGGGCAGATGTAGTACTTGTTGCACCTGCTACTGCCAATTGTATTGGGAAGTTAGCTGGTGGTATTGCAGACGATATGATTACAACTACTTTGTTAGCTACTACAGCCCCAGTGTGGATTGCACCTGCTATGAATGTGCATATGTATGAAAACAAAATTGTACAAAAAAATATGATGACGTTGAAAACGTTAGGATATACATTTATTGAGCCTGGAGAAGGTTTTTTAGCGTGTGGTTATGTTGCGAAGGGAAGACTAGAAGAACCGGAAGCAATTATTGCACGGTTAGAAGAGGCTTTTTCCGAACAAAAACCGTTGCAAGGAAAAAAAATATTAATAACTGCTGGCCCAACTCGTGAAAAGATTGATCCAGTGCGTTTTATGACCAATTTTTCTTCTGGGAAAATGGGATATGCAATTGCGGAAGTGGCAGCGAACTTAGGTGCTGATGTCATACTTGTTTCGGGACCGACAGCATTAAACCCACCATTACATGTAAATACGGTACAAGTGGAATCTGCACAAGATATGTTAGAAGTAGTTCTGCAACAGTATCAAAACGTAGATGTTGTCATTAAAACAGCAGCAGTTGCAGATTATCGCCCGAAATATGTTCATGATAATAAAATGAAAAAGAAAAATGGAGATGCTGTAATCGAACTCGAGAGAACAGTAGATATTTTAAAAACGTTAGGTGAGATGAAGGATCAACAGTTACTTATCGGTTTTGCGGCTGAAACGACAAAGGTAGAAGAATACGCAACAAAAAAATTACGTGAGAAAAATGCGAATATGATTGTTGCGAACGATGTAAAGGCACAAGGAGCTGGATTTGGTACAGATACAAACATTGTAACAATGTATAGAAAAGATGGAGAAGTTATCGAGTTACCACTTTTAACGAAGAAAGAGGTTGCTCGTGAAATATTAAAGCAAATTGAAATGATGTTAGAAGATGATCGTCTATGAAATTTGCAAGTGTAATTGTTGATGTACCTGCACGTCAGACAGATCGACCATTTGATTATATTATCCCTAAAAAGTGGGAAGATATTGTCCAGACAGGCATGCGTGTAGTAGTTCCATTTGGCCCAAGGAAATTGCAAGGCTTTATTATTGGGATCAAAGATTCGGCTGAAGTAGAAAGTAAGAAGCTAAAGACAATCCATGAAATATTAGATGTAACACCAGTTTTAAACGAGGAATTATTAAAGCTTGGATATTGGCTTACAAGCGAAACGTTATGTTATATGATTTCAGCCTTTCAAGTCATGCTTCCAACGGCGATAAAAGCTACGTATAAAAAGCGTCTACAACTTCGTAAACAAGAAGTAGTAGCACCTGAACTACTGTTTTTATTTCAGGACAAAGAAGCGATAGATTGGGAAGCTATTGAGACGCAGCCGCATCTATACCGCACGATTCAACAAGAAATTAAAAATGGCACGATTGAAGTTGTTTATCAGGTAAAAGATAAAGTGCAAAAGAAGAAACAAAGAGTCGTTCAACCGGAGTTGTCAGAAGATAAATTGGAATTAGCAGCATTTGAACTGAAAAGTAAAAAACAACAAGATGTACTCTATTATTTTGTGGAAAATTATAAAAGTGTGCCGTTGAAAGTGATAACAGAAGAGTTGCAAATAACAGACGCTCCGATTAAAGCACTTGTTAAAAAGGGGCTAATTTCAGAAAAGTATGTGGAAGTGTACCGAAATCCGTATGACGATGATGATTTTGAACAAACGAAACCATTCCCACTTACGGAGGAACAAAAGCAAGTTATTGCACCGATTTTATCATCAATTACAAATGAAACTTACAATCCATTTTTACTATATGGTGTTACAGGAAGCGGAAAAACAGAAGTATATTTACAATCTATAGCAGCGGTGCTCGCGAAAGGGAAAGAAGCTATTGTACTTGTTCCTGAAATTGCACTAACGCCTCAAATGGTAGATCGTTTTAAAGGCAGATTTGGCTCGCAAGTTGCGGTTCTTCATAGTGCGCTGTCTGTTGGAGAAAAATATGATGAATGGCGTAAGATTTTAAGAAAAGAAGTGAAAGTTGTAGTTGGTGCACGTTCAGCTGTATTTGCTCCTTTTGAAAATTTAGGGATTATTATTATTGATGAGGAGCATGAATCGAGCTATAAGCAAGAAGATAATCCGAGGTATCATGCAAGGGATGTAGCTGTCTGGAGGGGGCAATATCATAAATGTCCTATCGTTCTTGGTAGTGCAACACCGACACTTGAATCGTTTGCAAGAGCGAAAAAAGGTGTGTATGAATTACTAACGATGGAAAAACGTATGAATAAACAAGCGTTACCAACAGTAGAGATTGTTGATATGCGTGAGGAACTTCGTGACGGGAATCGTTCCATGTTTTCGAAGGCATTGCATGAAAAAATAGCAGATCGATTAGAAAAGAAAGAACAGATGGTGCTCTTTTTAAATAGAAGAGGTCATTCTACATTTGTTATGTGCCGTGATTGTGGGTATGTTGTACAATGTCCGCATTGTGATATCTCGCTGACATATCATAAAATGAACCATCGTTTAAAATGTCATTACTGCAGTCACGAAGAGAATATGCCGACTGCGTGTCCTGCTTGTCAAAGTACATATATTCGTTTCTTTGGTACAGGTACACAAAAGGTAGAAGAAGAAATTACAAAACTATTTCCAGAGGCACGAGTTATTCGAATGGATGTAGATACGACAAGTCGCAAAGGAATGCATGAAAAATTATTAAAGGCGTTCGGGGAAGAAAAAGCAGATATACTACTTGGAACACAAATGATTGCGAAAGGATTAGATTTTCCTAAAGTAACGCTTGTCGGGGTTTTAACTGCAGATACGATGCTTCACTTGCCTGATTTTCGAGCGAGTGAAAAGACGTATCAGTTATTGACGCAAGTAAGTGGAAGAGCAGGCAGACATGAATTGCCAGGGGAAGTTATAATTCAAACGTATACGCCAGAACATTATAGTATAGAGTTAGCAAAGAACCAACAATATGATGTGTTTTTTGACCAAGAAATGCAAATGAGACGAACAAGACAATATCCACCTTATTACTATGTTGTACTTGTAACAGTATCTCATCCAGAATTATTAAAGGCAGTGCAAGTGACGGAAAAAATTGTCGGTCATTTACGGGCGCACTGCACAGAGCAAACGATGGTGTTAGGACCGGTTGCTTCAGCAATTCCAAGGATAAAAGATAGATATCGTTATCAATGCATGATAAAATACAAACGGGAACCAAACTTAAAGAACGTGCTCAAAATGGTAAATGAACATTATCAGGCAGAAATGCAAAAAGAGCTACAAATCTCAATTGATTTTAATCCAACAATGTTAATGTAGCGGAGGGAAATATGGCAGTTTTAGAAATAGTAAAGCATCCAAATGAAGTGTTAGAAACACCATGCGAAAGAGTAATTAACTTTGATAAAAAGTTAGTGAAATTGTTGAAAGATATGCATGAAACAATGTTAATTGCGGACGGAGTCGGTTTAGCTGCGCCTCAAGTAGGTGTAAGCTTGCAAGTTGCGGTAGTTGATATCGGTGATGATACGGGGAAAATCGAGTTAATCAATCCATCGATACTAGAAAAACGTGGTGAACAAGTAGGTCCCGAAGGCTGTCTAAGCTTCCCGGGACTTTATGGTGAAGTGGAACGTGCGGATTATATTAAAGTACGTGCTCAAAATCGCCGAGGTAAAGTATTTTTACTAGAAGCAGAAGGATTTTTAGCACGTGCAATTCAACATGAAATCGATCATTTACACGGTGTGTTATTTACATCGAAAGTGACAAGATATTATGAGGAAAACGAATTAGAATAGGTATTAAAAGGAGCGGTTTTTGAATGATAAAAGTAGTATTTATGGGAACACCGGACTTTTCAGTGCCGGTGCTTCGTCGTCTTATCGAAGATGGCTATGATGTAATAGGTGTTGTGACGCAGCCTGATCGTCCGGTAGGTAGAAAAAAAGTATTAACACCTACGCCTGTTAAAGTTGAAGCAGAAAAACATGGTATTCCGGTGTTACAACCGTTAAGAATTCGTGAAAAAGACGAATATGAACAAGTCTTGGCATTAGAGCCTGATTTAATTGTAACAGCTGCTTTCGGTCAGATTGTACCAAATGAAATTTTAGAAGCACCGAAGTATGGATGTATTAACGTCCACGCGTCTTTACTACCTGAACTTCGTGGTGGTGCACCAATCCATTATGCAATTATGGAAGGTAAAGAAAAAACGGGTATTACAATTATGTATATGGTAGAGAAATTGGATGCTGGTGATATCTTAACACAAGTAGAAGTCGAGATTGAAGAGCGTGAAACGACAGGCTCTTTATTCGATAAGTTAAGTGAAGCAGGGGCACACCTTCTATCTAAAACAGTACCTTTATTAATTCAAGGTAAGTTAGAACCAATTAAACAAAACGAAGAAGAAGTAACGTTTGCATATAATATAAAACGTGAGCAAGAGAAAATTGATTGGACAAAAACAGGTGAAGAAGTATACAATCACATTCGCGGATTGAATCCATGGCCAGTCGCTTATACGACTTTGGCAGGACAAGTTATTAAAGTATGGTGGGGAGAGAAGGTCTCTATTACAGAGAAAGCTGAACCAGGTACAATAGTAGCTCTTGAAGAAGATGGATTTGTTGTTGCAACAGGGAATGAGACAGGTGTTAAAATCACTGAATTGCAACCTTCTGGTAAAAAACGTATGAGTTGTTCGCAATTTTTACGTGGCACAAAACCTGAAATTGGAACGAAGTTAGGAGAAAATGCATGAGACAAAATGTTCGTGAGTTAGCTCTTGATGGCTTAATTCAAGTAGAAAAAAGTGGTGCATACAGTAACTTACTTTTAAATAATCTAATTGAAAAAAATGCAATTGATAGAAAAGATATTGGTTTGTTAACTGAAATTGTATATGGAACGATTCAACGTCGTGACACATTAGATTATTATTTACAGCCTTTTTTAAAAAAGAAGGTTGAGGCGTGGGTAAGAGTATTACTTCGCTTATCTTTATATCAAATGATTTATTTAGACCGAGTGCCAGAAAGAGCGGCTATTCATGAAGCAGTTGAAATTGCAAAGCGTCGCGGGCATAAAGGGATTGCTGGTATGGTAAACGGGGTATTACGTTCGATTCAGAGAGAAGGGGTACCTTCTGTAGATGAAATCAAGGATCCAATAGAACGTTTGGCAATTGCAACAAGTCATCCAATGTGGCTTGTGCAAGACTGGGCTTCTGAATATGGTTTAGAGACAGCAGAGAAAATGTGTGAAGTGAACATGTTACCCCCGGTACCAACAGCGCGTGTAAATGTTGATAAAATAACAGTAGAAGAAGCAATAGAGTTGTTGGCTGGTGAAGGTATAGAAGCGAAGCGCGGCGATTTATCAGAGGATGCAATTCAAATTGAAAGAGGGAATGTAGCGCATACAGATGCGTTCAAAAAAGGTTTTCTTTCTATTCAAGATGAAAGTTCTATGCTTGTAGCACGCGCTTTAGAACCGAATGAGGGAGATGAAGTTCTTGATAGTTGTGCTGCTCCGGGCGGAAAGACAACGCACATTGCAGAGCGATTAAAAGGAACAGGTCAAGTTATGTCTCTTGATTTACATGCACACAAAGTACGTTTAATTAAACAACAAGCGGAGAGACTTGGTCTAGAAAATGTCGAAACAAAAGCACTAGATGCTAGAAAAGTGCAAGAACACTTTGCGAATGAAACATTTGATAAAATATTAGTAGATGCACCATGTTCTGGATTTGGTGTGATTAGACGTAAACCTGATATTAAGTTAGGTAAAAATAAAGGCGATAGTGAAAGATTATCGACGATTCAACTTGCAATACTAGAAAAAATAGCACCGTTATTAAAACAAGGTGGTCGCCTTGTTTATAGTACGTGCACAATAGAAAAAATAGAAAATGAACAAGTAATAAAGCAATTTTTACAAGAGCATCCTGAATTTGAATGGGATACTACGATAAAAGATCGCATGCCAGAAAAGTTAAATCCGTATATTGATGAAGGTCAAGTGCGAATTTTACCGCATTATTTTGCAACAGATGGCTTTTATATTGCTTGTTTAAGGAAGAAGGTGTAGCATCGTGGAAACGACTGTGAGAAAACAAAAGAAAAATCTAGAAACGAAGAAACCATCAATTTATTCTTTACAACTTCATGAAATGCAAGATTGGTTAAAGGAACAAGGAGAACCTAAATTCCGTGCAGGACAAATCTTTGATTGGCTATATAAAAAACGTGTAAAAAATTATGACGACATGTCGAATCTTTCTAAAGGATTACGCGATAAATTGTCGAATTCCTTTGATATTACTACTTTAAATACATTAGTAAAACAAACATCTTCTGATGGAACAATTAAATTTTTATTCCAATTATATGATGGTTATTCTATTGAAACAGTGTTAATGCGACACGAATATGGAAATTCTATTTGTGTAACAACACAGGTTGGATGCCGTATTGGTTGTACGTTCTGTGCATCTACACTTGGTGGGTTAAAACGAAACTTAGAGGCTGGAGAGATTGTAGCGCAAGTAGTAGAAGTGCAACGTGCACTTGATGAAACAGAAGAACGTGTAAGTTCGCTTGTTGTTATGGGAATTGGAGAGCCGTTTGATAATTACGACAACTTAATGTCATTCTTACGCATTGTAAACCATGAAAAAGGAATTCATATTGGTGCAAGACATATGACAGTTTCAACAAGTGGAATTGTTCCAAAAATTTATAAGTTCGCTGAAGAAGATATGCAAATTAATTTTGCGATTTCATTGCATTCTGCAAATACAGAGTTACGTTCAAAATTAATGCCGATTAACCGTGCTTATAAGCTACCAGACTTAATGGAAGCTGTTAAATACTATGTAAATAGAACAGGGCGTCGTATTACGTTTGAATATGGCTTATTTGGAGGAGAAAATGACCAAGTTGAGCAAGCTGAAGAACTTGCTGCGCTTTTAAAAGGTGTAAAATGTCATGTAAACTTAATTCCGGTAAACTACGTACCTGAACGTGATTATGTACGTACGCCACGTGAACAAATTTTCTTATTTGAAAAAACGTTAAAAGATCGTGGAGTGAATGTAACAATTCGCCGTGAACAAGGTCATGATATTGATGCAGCCTGCGGTCAGTTACGTGCGAAGGAGCGTAAAGAAGAGACGAGGTGACGAGATGAAAGCCGTGTTTCTATCAGATAAAGGAAAAGTTCGTCAACATAATGAAGATAGTGCGGGAGTTTTTCACAATTTAGATGGAAATATTTTAGCGGTAGTAGCAGATGGAATGGGAGGTCATCGAGCTGGTGATGTAGCTAGCTCGATGACCATTCAATTATTTCATGATTATTGGAAGCAAACGCATAATATGAATGAACCAAAAAAAGTAGAAGAGTGGTTACATACGAGTGTTGGGATTATTAATGAGCGTATATATGAGTACTCTAAGCAACATGTAGAATGTAATGGTATGGGAACAACACTTATAATAGCGATTTGTACGCCAAACTTTGTGACAATAGGTCATATAGGAGATAGTCGTTGTTATATGGTATCAGAGGGAGAAATCTCGCTTGTAACGGAAGATCACTCACTTGTAAATGAACTTGTAAGACATGGTGAAATTTCAAAAGAAGACGCAGAATATCACCCGAAAAAGAATGTTTTGTTAAGGGCATTAGGAACAGAAGAAAAAGTCGGATTAGATGTTAAAACATTGGTGCTTGAGGAAGATGATCAGTTACTTCTTTGCTCGGATGGGTTATCTAACAAAGTTTCTATTGCTGATATGCAACAAATTTTACAGTTAAATGAACAGCTTGAAACTAAGGGACAACGTCTCATTCAATTGGCGAATGATCGTGGCGGGGAAGATAATATCACCCTTGTTCTTATTGATTATGCGGGTTCGACAAACGAAAGTAGGTGAAGTGCAACGTGCTGATTGGAAAACGCTTAAATGACCGTTATAAGCTGCTGAAAATGATTGGTGGTGGTGGAATGGCCAATGTGTATTTAGCTCATGATGATATACTTGGCCGAGATGTAGCGGTAAAAATATTAAGACTCGACTATTCAAATAATGAAGAGTTTATTAAACGTTTCCATCGAGAAGCGCAGTCTGTTACAACGTTGTCGCATCCAAATATTGTGAATATGTATGATGTCGGAGAAGAAGATGGTATATATTATCTTGTAATGGAGTATGTACCAGGACAAACATTGAAGCAATACATAATTGAGCGAGGGATGTTACCTATAGGAGAAGCTCTTGATATTATGGAGCAGTTAACATCCGCCATGGCACATGCCCATCATTTTGAAATTGTGCACCGTGATATTAAACCGCACAATATTTTAATTCGAGCTGATGGAGTAATAAAAGTAACAGATTTTGGAATTGCGACAGCTACAAGTGCAACAACAATTACACATACAAATTCGGTACTCGGTTCGGTACATTACTTATCACCAGAACAAGCACGCGGCGGGATAGCAAATAAACAATCAGATATTTATTCCCTAGGAATCGTTATGTTTGAGTTGTTAACAGGAAGACAACCGTTTTCTGGCGAATCTGCTGTTGCTATAGCTTTAAAACATTTACAAAGTGAAATTCCGTCTCCAAAGAGATGGAATGAAAATATTCCGCAAAGTGTTGAAAATATTATATTAAAGGCAACTGCGAAAGATCCGTTTCACCGATATCAATCTGCCAATGCGATGAAACGAGATATTGAAACTGCGCTATATCCAGAGAGGATAAATGAGCAGCCATTTTACATACCGGAAGATATGGAAGCGACAAAAGCGATTCCGATTATTCAACAAGAACAATTATTCGAAAATGTAACTGATGAAACAATTGTTTTAAAAGGAAGTAAAGTGGATGAACAGAAAAGAAAAGAAGAAACGGAATTATATAAGAAGAAAAAACGAAGTAATAAATGGATTAAAGTTTTAATTACGACATTTTTACTTTTAGCAATTGGAATAACGTTAGCGCTTACTGTTATTCCGGGATTCTTTATTCCAAAAGATGTAAAAGTCCCTGATGTGGCTGGTATGAAGTATACGACAGCAGTAAATACATTAGTTGAAAAGGGTTTTGAGGTTACGGAACCTAATATTGTATATACAGATGATGTTGAAACCGGTGATGTGATAAAAACAGACCCTGTGGCAGGTAGAGTCGTGAAAGAAAACTCTAAAATTACTATCTATCAATCAGGTGGAAAAAAGAAAAGTAAGATGAGTGATCTCACAGGAAAAGATTTTGAGAGTATAAGGAATGAATTAGAAGAAAAATATAAGCAAGTTACAATAAATTATATTGAAAATGATAGGCCAAAAGGTGAAATCGTAGAGCAAATTCCGACGCCTGATCAAATGGTAGTAGAGGCGGAACAAGAACTGAAAATTTGGGTAAGTAAAGGTCCTTATCAAATTAGACCAGGTGATTTTTCAGGATGGACTGAAAATAGCGTAAATGGTTATTTGAATGAGAGAAAACTAACTCCAGATATAAAACGAGAGTATTCCGATACTGTTGATAAAGGACTTGTAATTTCGCAATCTCCAAAACCAGGAACGCCGTTAAAAGAAGGAGATAAAGTGACGATTATCATCTCAGAGGGGCCTAAGCCGAAAGTAACGAAAACAGTGAAAGTGGATAATATTTCTATTCCGTATGAGTCTTCTATAATTGGTGAGAAAAAACCGCAAACAATAGAAATTTATAAAGAAGATATGCAACAAAAAATGGATAGACCAATTGAAACTAGAACAATTTCAGAGTCGGCAACTATTTCTTTAGAATTTGTAATTCAAGAAGGTACAAAAGGACACTATAAAATTGTACGAGATGGTGTAACAATTATCGACAAAGAAGTACCATACCCAACTCAATAATAATGACTTCCATTTTCTTTCTAGAGGGGATGGAATGTATTACTCTTGCCTGTTATGCTGTCTACATATAGTGGACTGTATAACAGGCAAAAATATATGATTCAAAAAGCTATAAAAGTGATACTGTTATAAATAATATTTTAAATTTGATGGTAGATTAAATATATTAACTTGTATATATGACGGGTTTTGAAATAAGTATTTAAAGAATTTTAAACCATTTAATATTAATGACAGCTTCACTTTATACAAAATAAAGGAGAATTATATGCCAGAAGGAAAAATTGTAAAAGCTCTAAGTGGATTTTATTATGTGCAGCATGAAGAAGGGATTACACAATGCCGTGGGCGTGGTGTGTTCAGAAAAAATAAAATTACGCCACTGGTAGGAGACCAAGTTGTCTTTCAAGCAGATAATCCAACTGAAGGATATGTGCTTGAAGTATTTGATCGGAAAAATGAACTTGTTAGGCCTCCTATTGCTAATGTTGATCAAGCGATTCTCGTTTTCTCTGCAGTAGAACCAGATTTTAATCCGGGACTATTAGATCGATTTTTAGTGCTGATTGAATATCATAACATTAAGCCGATTATTTGCATTAGTAAGATGGATTTAGTGGATGAAAAAATGAGAGAGACTGTTGAATCTTATGCAAATGACTATCGTGAGATGGGATATGATGTATTATTTACTTCTATAAATACATCGGAAAGTATTGATATTTTAAAACCATTCTTAGAAGGGTGTATTTCTGTCGTTGCAGGGCAATCTGGTGTTGGGAAATCTTCTATGCTTAACGTTTTACGTCCAGAGTTAGAACTGAAAACGAATGATATTTCCTCGCATTTAGGACGCGGGAAACATACGACAAGACACGTGGAATTAATTGCGGTTGGAAGCGGACTAGTTGCAGATACACCTGGTTTTAGTTCACTGGATTTCATAGATATAGAGGTAGAAGATCTTACATATTGTTTTCCAGAGTTGAAAGAAGCGAGCCAATACTGTAAATTTAGAGGGTGTACACATCTTTCTGAACCGAAATGTGCTGTGAAGACAGCAGTTGAAGAAGGGAAGATTACAGAATATCGTTATAAAAATTACAAACAATTCGTAGAAGAAATTAGAGAGAGAAAGCCGAGGTATTAGTTATGATTAAAATTGCACCATCGATCTTATCAGCAGATTTTTCAAAATTAGGGGAAGAGATTAAAGATGTAGAAAAAGGTGGAGCGGATTACATTCACGTCGATGTAATGGATGGACATTTCGTACCAAATATTACGATTGGACCATTAATTGTAGAAGCTATCCGTCCAATTACATCTTTACCATTAGATGTACATTTAATGATTGAAAATCCTGATAACTATATCCCGACTTTCGCAAAAGCGGGAGCAGATATTATTACTGTTCATGTAGAGGCGTGCCCTCATTTGCATCGTACAATTCAGCTAATTAAGTCTCATGGCATTAAAGCGGGAGTTGTATTAAATCCGCATACGCCAGTTTCGACGATTGAGCATGTATTAGAAGATATCGATATGGTATTGCTTATGACAGTAAACCCTGGATTTGGTGGACAGAAATTTATCCATTCTGTATTACCGAAAATTAAACAAGTGGCAGAAATGGTTAAAGAGCGCAATCTAGAAGTAGAAATTGAAGTTGATGGTGGTGTAAACACTGAAACAGCACGACTTTGTGTTGAAGCAGGAGCAAATGTACTTGTAGCTGGATCAGCAGTATACAATCAAAAAGACCGTGGTGAAGCAATTCGTGTCATTCGTGGATAATGAATGAACGAGTCTTTATCCTAGTGAAACTGCTAGTGTAGTAAGTTTTCACTATTTATAAAGGATAGAGAAAAAATATGTAAAAAGGCAATCTACCGAATGGCAGATTGCCTTTTTACAATAGAAGGGGAAGGAAACATGATTATTCATATTTTAGCGGGTGGACCTGCGGAATATTGTGCAGATTTTTCTCGATATGAAAATGAGAAAGTAGTGTGGGCGGCAGTTGATAGAGGAGTATATCGTCTATTAAAAGGAGGGATTACTCCAGCTGTTGCATTTGGAGATTACGATTCAGTTACTGAAGAGGAATTAGTATGGATGGGCCAGCAAACAAATGACTTACATATTGTTCCTCGTGAAAAAGATCAAACAGATTTAGAAATTGCGATTAACTGGGCGTTAGAACAAAATCCGACATTGATTCGTATTTTTGGTGCCACCGGTGGAAGGCTGGATCACGGTTTAGCAAATATACAGATGCTTTTAAGAGGGTTAGAAGTAGAGATAGAAATGTGTATTGTAGACAATAAAAATGAAATAAGCGTGAAAAAAGTGGGTACACATATAATTGAAGAAAATAAAAATTTCCCTTATGTATCTTTTGTGCCGGTTACTGAAATAGTAGAAGGGATTACATTACTTGGTTTTAAGTATCCTCTAACTAATAAAACAATAGAATGGGGATCAACACTTTGTATTAGTAATGAACTCGTTGAGGAAAAAGGTACTTTTTCATTTACTTCTGGCATATTAATGGTGATAAGAAGCACTGATTAAAGAAACAATTTTGCTCCTTACATCATATAGTGAACAAGTGGAGTAATGGGGATTAGGAGGGAAACCATGAGATTTTATACAATTAAGTTACCTAAATTTCTTGGTGGAATTGTTCGTGCCATGTTAAATACCTTCAAAAAAGATTAAAAAAAGCACCTATTACCGGTGCTTTTTCCATTGTCATAGTAAAAAAAGAGCCTAGCGGCTCTTTTTTTTATTATTAAACACGTTCGATTTTGCCAGATTTTAATGCTCTAGCAGAAACGTAAACACGTTGAACTTTTCCGTCGATGCGTACGCGAACTTTTTGAAGGTTAGCGCCCCATTTACGTTTTGTAGCGTTCATTGCGTGAGAACGAGAGTTACCAGAACGAGCTTTTCTTCCAGTGATAGCACAAACACGAGCCATTTATATTTCCCTCCCTTGATACCTTACCATACGTAATTTTTCAATGTTAGTCTTTTTTGCGATGCTAAAAACACTACTATAATTTAACACAACTAAAAAGAGAATGCAACACCGTAGAAAAAAGAAATCAAGAAAAATTACTTGACACCATATGTCGATGATGAAAAGTTGAAATCAAGAAAAATTGCTTGACATATTATAGTGGTACATGTTGTATAATAACAATGGACTATTTTGCTCATCATAAAAAATGTGATTTAAAACATAAAATATGAGAGTGAAAAGAAAGAACGATGGAATTTTCTTTAAAAAGATTATATGATAGTAACTAAAGTAGTCTAGCTCACTTTCACCATTTATGAAGGGGGAAACGAGATGTCAATTGAAATTAAAACGAAGTATGGTCAAATTGATATTAGTACAGATGTAATTGCAACAATTGCTGGAGGTGCCGCAGTAGATTGCTACGGTATCGTAGGTATGGCATCAAAAAATCAGTTAAAAGATGGTTTAACAGACATTTTACGAAAAGAAAACTTCACTAGAGGTGTTATTGTTCGTAAAGATGAAGATGAAGTACATATTGATATGTATATTATTGTGAGCTATGGTACGAAAATTTCAGAAGTAGCACATAACGTGCAGACGAAAGTGAAATATACATTAGATCAAACTGTAGGACTAGCAGTAGATTCTGTAAACATCTACGTACAAGGAGTTAAAGTAATAAACTTGTAATGTGCATTAAGGAGGAAAATCTGTGTCAATTCAAAAAATTGATGGGAAACGTTTATCACAAATGATCATGCAAGGAGCGAATAATTTAACAAATAATGTTCAGCTTGTTGATGCATTAAACGTATTTCCGGTTCCAGATGGCGATACCGGTACAAACATGAACTTATCAATGACTTCAGGCGCACGTGAAGTGAAAGCAAATCCTTCACAGCATGCTGGTAAAGTCGGCGTAAGTTTAGCCAAAGGATTATTAATGGGAGCACGTGGTAACTCTGGAGTTATTTTATCTCAGTTGTTCCGTGGTTTCTCTAAATCCATTGAACAAAAAGAAGAATTAACAACAGTTGATTTTGCTGCAGCTTTAGATGCTGGGGTAGAAGCGGCTTACAAAGCGGTTATGAAACCGATTGAAGGAACGATTTTAACGGTTGCAAGAGAAACGGGTAAATATGCAGTGACAGTTGCGAAAAAACAGCGCGACTTTGTTTTGTTTATGGAAGACGTTGTGAAAGAAGCGAATGCATCGTTAAATCGTACGCCGGATTTATTACCTGTATTAAAACAAGTTGGCGTTGTAGATAGCGGTGGTAAAGGTCTTGTTGTTGTATACGAAGGATTTTTAGCTGACTTAAAAGGAGAAACGATTTCTTCTAATGTGTCTGCCCAACCATCTATGAATGACATGGTACGCGCAGAACATCACCGTAGTGTACAAAGCCAATTGAGTACAGAAGATATTAAGTATGGATATTGTACGGAATTCATGGTGAAATTAGAGCCTGAAAAAATGAAAGAACATAATTTCTCTGAACAAAAATTCCGTGAAGATATTAGTGTGTACGGAGATTCACTACTTGTTGTATCAGATGATGAGGTTGTTAAGGTTCATATTCATGCGGAACATCCTGGAGATCCTATGAATTATGGACAACGCTATGGTAGTTTAATTAAGATTAAAGTAGAAAATATGCGTGAACAGCATACTGCTTTATTAGATGAGCCTACTATGATGCCTGAGCCAACTAGCCAGTCTAAAGAGAAACAACCGTACGGTATCGTAACTGTTGCTATGGGATCTGGTATCAAAACTTTATTTGAGAGCATTGGCGCGACGAAAGTTATCGAAGGTGGCCAAACGATGAATCCAAGTACGGAGGATATTGTGAAGGCGATTGAAGAAGCGAATGCTGAAAAAATCATTATTTTACCGAACAACGGAAATATCGTGATGGCAGCAGAACAAGCAGCGTCAGTTGTGGATCAAGAAGTGATTGTAATTCGTTCAAAAACAGTTCCTCAAGGTATGGCTGCAATGTTAGCATTTAATCCAGTTGGAACGTTAGAAGAGAACGAAGAAAACATGAAAGAAGCTTTATCTCATGTGAAAACCGGTCAAATTACGTATGCTGTACGTGATACGGAAATTGATGGTGTAGCGATTCAAAAAGATGATTTCATGTGTATTGCAGATGGAAAAATTGTATCAACAAATGCTGCAAAAGTAGGAGCTGCAAAGCAATTACTAGAAGCACTTATTGATGAAGATTCTGAAATTGTAACGATTCTACAAGGTGAAGATGCAACTGACGAAGAAGTAGCTGAGTTAGTTGCATTTGTAGAAGAGAATTTTGAAGATGCAGAAGTAGAAGTACATGCTGGAAACCAACCGGTGTATTCGTTCATCTTCTCTGTAGAATAAGAAGAAATTCGTTTTGAAAATAAATGGATTACTTACTTGCTAATGGATAAGAAGTAGTAATATGAAGTTTATTACTAGTTTTTATTCAAAAGGCTAGCATATTGAAGATAAAAAAGAGCCTTGCTGCTAATAGTGAGGCTCTTTTCTTTCGTATTGTTTATGAGGGATTTGAGTAGTTTCTCTAAGAATGCCTATGATAGAATATATAGGGTGAAAGAGAGCGATTACAGATGTCAATAGTATGAATGAATCAAAGAAAATAATGTGACGGAGCGTGAGAATCTTGAATGAAGTTGTACAAGTTCCTGTTACGGATGTAAAGGGAATCGGAGGAGAAACATCTGAATTACTACACGAGATGGGGATTTATACAGTTTCTCATCTATTAGAACATTTTCCGTACCGTTATGAAGATTATGCGATGAAAGATCTTGCTGAAGTAAAGCACGATGAACGTGTAACAGTTGAGGGAAAGGTTCATAGTGCTCCTTTACTGCAATATTATGGGAAGAAGAAGTCGCGTCTTACGGTTCGTGTCCTCGTCGGTCGTTATTTAATTACAGCTGTATGCTTTAATAGGCCGTACTATAAGCAGAAGTTAAATTTAAATGAAACAGTAACGATTACTGGTAAATGGGATCAGCACCGTCAAACGATTGCGGTATCAGAGCTTCATTTTGGACCAGTTGTACGTCAACAAGAAGTAGAGCCTGTATACTCAGTGAAAGGGAAACTTACAGTAAAACAGATGCGCCGTTTTATTGCCCAAGCGTTCAAGGAGTATGGAGAATCTATAGTTGAAGTGTTACCTGATGGATTGCTAAGTCGATATAAATTATTGCCGCGTTATGAAGCGCTTCGGGCGTTGCATTTTCCAGCAGGACAGGAAGATTTAAAACAAGCACGTCGCCGTTTTGTATATGAGGAGTTTTTCTTATTTCAGCTAAAAATGCAAACATTACGGAAAATGGAGAGGGAAAATTCGAAAGGGACGAAAAAAGAAATTCCTTCAGCAGAATTGCAAGAGTTTATTGATGCACTTCCGTTTCCATTAACTGGTGCACAGCGTCGGGTAGTAGATGAAATTATGAAAGATATGACATCTCCTTATCGGATGAATCGTCTGTTGCAAGGTGATGTAGGTTCTGGGAAAACAGTCGTTGCAGCGATTGGCCTTTATGCAGCGAAGTTAGCACATTATCAAGGTGCTTTAATGGTTCCTACAGAAATTTTAGCAGAGCAACATTATCAATCGCTTGCAGAGACGTTCTCGCACTTTGGTATGAATGTTGAATTGTTAACCAGTTCTGTTAAAGGTGTAAGGCGTCGAGAGATTTTGGCAAAATTAGAACAAGGAGAAATAGATATCCTTGTTGGAACACATGCTTTAATTCAAGATGAAGTTATCTTTCATAGGTTAGGTCTCGTTATTACTGATGAACAACATCGATTTGGTGTAGCGCAGCGACGAGTTTTAAGGGAGAAAGGTGAAAGTCCGGATGTTTTATTTATGACGGCGACGCCAATTCCGCGTACGTTAGCAATTACTGCATTTGGAGAGATGGATGTTTCTATAATCGATGAGATGCCAGCTGGTAGAAAGGTAATTGAAACATACTGGGCAAAACATGATATGTTAGATCGAGTTCTCGGTTTTGTGGAGAAGGAGATAAAAAAAGGAAGACAAGCATATGTTATTTGTCCCCTTATTGAAGAATCTGAGAAACTTGATGTACAAAATGCGATTGACTTACATAGTATGCTGACTCATCATTATCAAGGGAAATGTCAAGTCGGATTAATGCATGGCAGACTCTCATCTCAAGAAAAAGAAGAGATAATGGGACAATTTAGTGAAAATAAAGTGCAAATTCTTGTGTCGACAACAGTTGTTGAAGTAGGTGTGAACGTACCGAATGCGACTGTAATGGTTATTTATGATGCAGAGCGTTTCGGTTTATCGCAGCTCCATCAGCTCAGGGGACGTGTTGGGCGTGGTAGTGAACAATCATATTGTTTATTAATCGCGGATCCAAAATCGGAAACGGGAAAAGAGCGAATGCGTATTATGACCGAAACGAATGATGGATTTGTATTGTCAGAAAAAGATTTAGAGTTAAGAGGTCCTGGAGATTTCTTTGGAAGTAAGCAAAGTGGTTTACCAGAATTCAAGGTTGCTGATATGGTACATGATTATCGAGCGTTAGAAACAGCTAGACAAGATGCGGCGTTACTAGTAGAATCAGAAGCGTTTTGGCATAATGATCAGTATGCTTCGCTGCGTACTTATCTTGACGGGACAGGTGTGTTCCAAGGAGAGAAGCTCGATTAAAGGGAGGCAACGAAAGTTTTTGTTGCATTCTACTTTTAATGATTATATACTACTGTTAGTACCTAGTCATAAAAATGGATGGTGCGGTATGAAAAAAAGAAGAAGTAAAAAAGAAAGACAACAATTATTACAACAAACAATAGAAACGAATCCTTTTATTACGGATGAAGATTTAGCAGAAAAATTTCAAGTGAGTATACAAACCGTACGTCTTGACCGTATGGAATTATCTATTCCTGAATTAAGAGAAAGAATTAAACATGTAGCTACAAAGCAACATGAAGAAGATGTGAAATCTTTACCGTTAGAAGAGGTTGTCGGAGAAATTATCGATATAGAATTAGATAGACATGCGATTTCTATCTTTGAAGTGAAGGTAGAACACGTATTTAAAAGAAATCAGATTGCCCGTGGGCATCATTTGTTTGCACAAGCAAACTCACTAGCTGTTGCGGTTATTGATGAAGAATTAGCTTTAACTGCAAAGTCTACCATTCGATACATTCGTCCTGTAAAATTAGGAGAGCGTGTTGTTGCAAAAGCGCGCGTTGAAGATGTAGAGAATGATAAAGGACGGACCGTTGTCAAAGTGCGTAGCTTTGTTGGAGAAGAACTTGTTTTTACAGGCACTTTTGAAATGTATCGATCTAGTAATTATAGTGAGGAAGGTAACAACTTATGAAAATCGCAATAGATGCAATGGGCGGCGATCATGCTCCAAAGGCTGTCGTATTAGGAGCAATGAAAGCTATTAAGGAATATTCTGATTTACATATTACGTTAGTAGGGAAAGAAGAGGAAATTCGTCAATACTTAACGAGTGAAGAACGAATTACTATACTTCATACAGATGAAAAAATAGAATCGACAGATGAACCAGTAAGAGCCGTTCGTCGAAAAAAACAAGCCTCAATGGTACTAGCAGCGCAGCAAGTGAAAGACGGCGTAGCGGATGCTTGTATATCAGCTGGTAGTACAGGAGCTTTAATGGCGGCTGGATTGTTCGTTGTAGGTCGTATGGAAGGAATTGAGCGACCAGCTTTATCCCCTACAATGCCGACGGTTGATGGAGAAGGTTTTGTTATGTTAGATGTTGGAGCGAACGTTGATGCAAAACCAATTCATTTATATCAATATGCAGTAATGGGATCTGTATACGCTGAGAAAGTAAGAGGAATTAAAAATCCTCGCGTTGGACTTTTGAATGTTGGAACAGAGGATGGCAAAGGGAACGAGCTTTCAAAACAAGTCTTTGCAATGCTTAAGGATGCCCCAATTAATTTCGTTGGGAACGTTGAATCAAGAGATTTATTGCAAGGTGTAGCAGATGTTGTTGTATGTGATGGTTTTACAGGGAATGTAGCGCTAAAATCATTAGAAGGAACAGCACTTGCGTTATTTTCTATGTTAAAAGAGCAGTTAATGAGTTCGTTTACGAGCAAATTAGCAGCAGCGGTATTAAAGCCAAAACTTATGGTATTAAAAGATAAAATGGATTATTCGGAGTATGGAGGAGCGGCATTATTTGGATTGAAAGCTCCAGTCATTAAGGCTCACGGTTCTTCCAATGACCAATCAATATTTAGTGCGATTCGTCAAACGAGAGAAATGGTAGCGAAAGAAGTTATTCCTACTATTTCAAGCGTAATGGAGAAAGAGCCACTCCAATAAGAGGAGGATTTGAAATGGGAAAACTAGCATTTCTTTTTCCGGGCCAAGGTTCACAGGCAGTTGGAATGGGTAAACAGTTAGCGGAGAATAATAAAGAGGTTGCAAATGTGTTTGCGAAAGCAGATGAGGTGTTGCAAGATTCACTTTCAGAAGTGATTTTTGAAGGGCCGCAGGAAAAGCTTACGTTAACGACAAATGCGCAGCCGGCCTTATTAACAACGAGTTTTGCTATTTTGACAGCTTTGAAAGAGTATGATATTACACCAGACTTTGTTGCAGGGCATAGTTTAGGTGAATATAGCGCTCTTGTAGCAGCGGGTGCAATAACTTTTGAAGACGCTGTATATGCTGTAAGAAAACGTGGGGAATATATGGAAGAAGCTGTTCCTGGTGGAGAAGGTGCAATGGCGGCTATTTTAGGTGCTGATCCACATATGCTGAAACAAGTTACAGAAGAAGTAACAAGTGAAGGATATGCAGTGCAAATCGCTAATATGAATAGTACGAAGCAAATTGTGATTTCTGGAACAAAGCAAGGAGTTGAGATTGCTTCTCAAAGAGCGAAAGAAAATGGTGCAAAGAGAGCAATTCCGCTTAAGGT
This sequence comes from Bacillus sp. AY18-3, assembly GCF_008042305.1. Taxonomy (NCBI): domain Bacteria; kingdom Bacillati; phylum Bacillota; class Bacilli; order Caryophanales; family Bacillaceae; genus Bacillus; species Bacillus sp. AY18-3. The sequence goes on from NZ_QKQR01000015.1 coordinate 139,611, forward strand.
AAGTGGACCGTTCCACTCTTCGCTTATGAAGCCAGCAGCGGAGAAGTTCCAAAGTGTCTTAAAAGAAATTACAATTCAAGATACGAATATTCCTGTTATCGCAAATGTAACAGCAGACGTTATTACAAGTGGTGCACTTATTCAAGAAAAGCTAATTGAACAGCTCTATTCGCCTGTCTTATGGTACCCGTCCATTGAAAACATGGTGAATCAAGGGGTAGATACATTTATTGAGATTGGACCTGGGAAAGTACTTGCTGGGCTTATGAAGTCAATTGATTCATCAGTGAAAGCATATGCGATATACGATGAAGAGACATTAAAAGATACCATTTCAAATTTGAGAGGAGAAAACTGATGTTAAAAGGGAAAGTAGCATTAGTAACTGGCGCTTCACGTGGAATTGGTCGTGCGATTGCGATGGATTTAGCGAAACAAGGGGCAAATGTTGTAGTAAATTATGCTGGTAATGAGCAAAAGGCGAATGAAGTAGTTGATGAAATAAAGAAATTAGGTTCGGATGCAATTGCAGTAAGAGCAGATGTTGCAAATGCTGAAGACGTTACAAATATGGTGAAACAAACTGTAGATACATTTGGACAAGTTGATATTCTTGTAAATAATGCAGGTGTAACAAAAGATAATTTATTAATGCGTATGAAAGAAGAAGAATGGGATACAGTTATTAATACAAACCTAAAAGGTGTATTCTTATGTACGAAGGCAGTATCTCGATACATGATGCGCCAGCGTCATGGACGTATTATTAATATTGCTTCTGTTGTTGGGGTGACAGGTAATCCAGGACAAGCAAACTATGTTGCTGCTAAAGCGGGTGTAATTGGATTAACAAAAACATCAGCAAAAGAATTAGCGAGCCGTAATATTACTGTAAATGCAATTGCTCCAGGTTTTATTGCGACTGATATGACGGATATATTAGATGAAAATATAAAAGCCGAAATGTTAAAGTTAATTCCTGCAGCTCAGTTTGGTGAAGCGCAAGATATCGCAAATACTGTAACGTTTTTTGCTTCTGATCAAAGCAAATATATTACAGGGCAAACGTTAAATGTTGATGGCGGAATGGTAATGTAATAAAAGAATTGATTTCAACTAGTTTTTTTGGCCAATATTTAATATAATATTTGAGGGGAGGTGAATGGAATGGCAGATGTTTTAGAGCGTGTAACAAAAATCATCGTTGATCGTTTAGGTGTAGAAGAAACTGAAGTAGTACCAGCTGCGAGCTTTAAAGAAGATTTAGGCGCAGACTCCCTAGATGTAGTAGAACTTGTAATGCAATTGGAAGATGAATTCGAAATGGAAATTTCTGATGAAGATGCTGAAAAGATTGCTACTGTTGGCGATGCTGTGACTTACATAGAGAGTCATCTATAATGCTTAAGTGAAGTCCCGTTTTTTTAGCGGGGCTTCTCGGCTTATATCTGGAGGGACTTATGCCGTACCGAAAACATAGAGAAAAAAAATACGAAACAAAATATCGTGAAGCGTTTAAAGTATTTCAAGAAGAGATAGGTATTACGTTTTCAGATGAAAAATTATTGATTCAAGCATTTACGCATTCATCGTATGTGAATGAGCATCGAAAAAAACCGCATGAAGACAATGAGCGTCTCGAATTCCTTGGAGATGCAGTATTGGAACTTACTGTGTCACAGTATCTGTTTCAAAAATATCCGACAATGAGCGAAGGAGAGTTAACGAAACTACGTGCAGCTATTGTATGTGAACCATCTCTTGTTCGTTTTGCAAACGAGTTGTCATTTGGTAGCCTTGTTTTATTAGGAAAAGGTGAGGAAATGACAGGTGGACGTGAACGACCAGCTTTATTAGCGGATGTCTTTGAAGCGTTTATTGGTGCCCTTTATCTTGATCAAGGGTTAGAAACAGTATGGGGCTTCTTAAAAGAAATTGTATACCCTAAAATTAATGAAGGTGCTTTTTCTCATGTGATGGATTATAAGAGTCAATTACAAGAGTTGATTCAGCGTGATGGTAGTGGCAATATTGAGTATCAAATTTTGCAGGAAAAAGGACCGGCCCACAATCGAGAATTTGTGTCACGTGTTACGTTAAATAACGTGGCTTTAGGTCTTGGTAGTGGCAAGTCGAAAAAAGAAGCAGAGCAACAAGCTGCTGCAGAAGCATTGAAAAAATTAAAAGAACAACTATAAGGAATCCCCCTTTGAATGAGGGGGATTCCTTATGCATAGAATGAAACTTTCTTTTTGTTTGTGAATAAAGGGAAGGGAAATCCGTATAATAGCTTGTTTTTGTATAGACAACAGTTATAACAACGGAGAATAGGAGGAAGGCCTTTCGTGTTTTTAAAAAGATTAGAAATAGCAGGGTTTAAGTCTTTTGCTGAGCGTGTATCTGTTGATTTTGTCCCAGGTGTAACTTCCGTAGTAGGACCTAATGGAAGTGGGAAAAGTAATATTACTGATGCGATTCGCTGGGTACTTGGTGAACAATCTGCAAAATCATTACGTGGTGCAAAGATGGAGGATATTATTTTTGCAGGCAGTGATACGAGAAGAGCAGTTAATGTTGCTGAAGTAACAATAACTTTAAATAATGAAGATCAACGTTTACCGATTGAATATAATGAGGTGTGTGTAACGCGTCGTGTATCTCGTTCTGGTGATAGTGATTTTTATATTAATAAACAATCATGTAGATTGAAAGATATTATCGATTTATTTATGGACTCTGGTATGGGAAGAGAAGCTTTTTCGATTATTAGCCAGGGGAAAGTTGAAGAGATTTTAAGTAGTAAATCAGAAGAACGTCGTGGTGTATTTGAAGAAGCTGCGGGAGTGCTGAAATACAAACTTCGTAAAAAGAAAGCTGAAGTGAAATTAGCAGACACACAAGAAAACTTAAATCGTGTACAAGATATCATTCACGAATTAAGTAGTCAAGTAGAACCTTTAGAAAGACAAGCTTCTATTGCGAAAGATTATCTCGAGAAAAAAGAAGAATTAGAGAAAGTAGAAGCGGCGCTTATTGTACATGAAATTGAAGAATTACATGAGAAATGGGAAGCGCTTCGAAATCAGTTTGGGCATAATAAAAACGAAGAAGCTAAAATGTCAACGCATTTACAAAAAGGTGAAGAAGAGCTTGAGGAATTACGAGGACAATTACAAGCAGTAGATGAGTCTGTAGATTCCTTACAAGAAGTGCTACTTCTTTCTAGTAAAGAGCTAGAAAAGTTAGAAGGACAGCGTGAGTTATTAAAAGAGAGAAAACAAAATGCAACGACGCATTGTGCACAACTCGAACAGTTAATTGTTGAATTAACAGAGAAAGCTACAAGTTATGATGGTGAAATTGAATCCAGTACAGAAGTGTTGATGCAATTTGTAAATCAAGTAAAAGAGTTGGAGACGAAATTGCATGATAATGAGCTACTGCTTGCAACTTTTGCTGACAATTTAGAGGAACAAATTGAGAATTTAAAAGGTGACTATATTGAACTTTTAAATCAACAAGCTAGTCATCGTAATGAGTTATCTATGATTGAAGAACAATCTAAACAACAAAACTCAAAAAATGAACGCCTCGATGAAGAAAATGCGAAATATGTAGAAATACGCATGGAAATTACAGCGAAAAAGACGAAACTTGTGGAAAGTTATGAACAAGTGAAAGAAAAAGTAGCTGGTATCCTTTCGAATATACAAAAGACAGAAGCGGCACTTGGGAAATGCAAGACGCAGTATAGTGAAAATGAAACAAAACTGTATCAAGCGTATCAATTTGTACAACAGGCACGTTCTCGAAAAGAAATGCTAGAAGAGATGCAAGAGGATTACTCTGGTTTCTATCAAGGGGTACGTGAAGTATTAAAAGCTAGAGAAGATAGGTTGCAAGGTATCGAGGGTGCTGTTGCAGAACTGCTAACGGTACCGAAAGAATATGAAATTGCAATGGAAATTGCTCTAGGTGCAGCAATGCAGCATATTGTCGTACAAAAAGAAGAACATGCTCGTAATGCAATTACGTTTTTAAAACAAAATAAACATGGACGAGCAACGTTTTTACCACAAGCTGTTATTAAAAGTAGATCGTTATCATTTGAACAATTACGTATTGTAAATCAACACCCATCGTTTGTAGGTGTGGCGGCAGAACTTGTGCAATATAACAATAAATATGAAAATGTAGTTTCAAATTTATTAGGTACTGTTATTGTTGCGAAAGATTTACGTGGGGCGAATGAGTTGGCGAAACAATTGCAATACCGTTATCGCATTGTAACAATCGAAGGTGATGTAGTGAACCCTGGTGGTTCTATGACTGGTGGAGCGGTAAAACAGGCGAAATCTTCTTTATTAGGACGTCAACGTGAGCTAGAAGAGTGGACGAACAAGTTAACTGATATGGAAGAAAAAACGACAAAGTTAGAAAACTTTGTTAAAGCAGTAAAGCAAGAGATCCAAGAAAAAGAAGTGAAAATACGGGAACTAAGGCAAAGTGTAGAAGCAGAGCGTGTAGATGAACAGAAATTAAGAGAAGAAATTAGTCGCTTAGAATTAGAAGAACATCGTATTAATGATCGTTTATCTATTTACGATTTAGAGATTGAAGGATTCTTACAAGATCAAGTGAAAATACAAGGACGTAAAGAAGAGCTAGAAAAGATTTTAGCAACGCTTCAAGCGGAGATTACGGAATTAGATAGCAAAATTGTCGCTTTAACAAAACAAAAAAGTGAGCAGCATTCTTCGAAGGAAAAAGTGCAAAAAGAAATGACTGAGTTAAAAGTGTTGGCGGCTGAAAAGCAACAACGCTTATCTAATCAAAAAGAAAAAGTTGAACGATTGACGAAGGAAAAAGAAGAAACGGATGCAACGCTTGTCAAAACGAAAGAGGATTTAGCATTCTTAAAACAAGAAATGACATCTAATTCAAGTGGTGAAGAACAGATTACGAATATGATTGAGAAGAAAGCATATGATCGTAATCAAACTTCAGAGTTAATTCGCTCTCGTCGTGAACAACGCGTATCGTTACAAGAGAGAGTAGAACATTTAGAACGTAATCTGAAAGAAACAACAGGTAAACATAAATACATTCTTGAGATGCTGAAAAATCAAGAAGTAAAAATAAACCGACTTGATGTAGAGTTAGAAAATAGATTACAACATTTACGTGAAACATATACGATTTCATTTGAAGCAGCAAAACTGAAGTATACAATGATGATGCCTGCAGAGGATGCACGTAAAAAAGTGAAACTAATTAAATTATCCATCGAAGAGCTAGGCACAGTGAACTTAGGGGCAATTGAAGAGTATGAGCGTGTAGCAGAGCGTCATACATTCTTACTAGAGCAAAAAGATGACCTAGAAGAAGCGAAAGCGACATTGCACCAACTTATTACCGAAATGGATGAAGAAATGAAAAAACGTTTTTCTACTACGTTTGAAGGAATTCGAATGGAGTTTCAATCGGTATTCTCTGAATTATTTGGAGGCGGTAGAGCGGATTTAGTCATGACGAATCCAGAGGACTTATTAAATACTGGTATTGATATTGTAGCGCAACCGCCAGGGAAGAAACTGCAAAACTTAGGTTTACTTTCTGGTGGGGAGCGTGCTTTAACAGCAATTGCGCTGTTATTCGGTATTTTAAAAGTGCGCCCAGTCCCATTCTGTGTATTAGATGAGGTAGAGGCGGCTCTTGATGAGGCGAATGTTGCCCGTTTTGCGCAGTATTTAAAGAGATTTAGTGATGAGACACAGTTTATTGTTATTACACATAGAAAAGGTACAATGGAAGAGTCTGACGTATTGTACGGTGTAACAATGCAAGAGTCAGGGGTATCTAAACTTGTTTCGGTTCGTTTGGATGATGGAGAAGAACTAGTTGCAAGTAATTAGGAAGGATGGGACAGTATGAGTTTTTTTAAAAAATTAAAAGAAAAAATTTCAAAACAAACAGATACGGTAACAGAGAAATTTAAACATGGATTAGAAAAAACGAGAAATTCGTTTGCAGATAAAGTAAATGATTTAGTTTATCGTTATCGTAAAGTAGATGAAGATTTCTTTGAGGAATTAGAAGAAATTTTAATTGGTGCAGATGTCGGAGTTTCGACGGTAATGGAATTAATTGATCAATTGAAAGAAGAAGTGCAACGTCGTAACATCCAAGATCCAAAAGAAGTACAAGCTGTTATTTCAGAAAAGTTAGTAGGAATTTACAAAGGCGACAGTGAGTTTAGTAACGAAATTAATATGCAAGAGGATCAATTAACAGTTGTTTTATTTGTCGGTGTTAACGGCGTAGGGAAAACGACGACGATTGGTAAACTAGCACATAAATTCAAATCAGAAGGTAAGTCTGTCCTATTGGCGGCAGGAGATACATTCCGCGCAGGAGCGATTGAACAATTAGAAGTATGGGGCGATCGCGTTGGTGTAGAAGTGATTAAACAAGGGTCGGGATCTGATCCAGCGGCGGTTATGTATGACGCTGTACAAGCCGCGAAAGCACGTAAAGTAGACGTATTACTATGTGACACAGCAGGACGCTTACAAAATAAAGTAAACTTAATGAAAGAGTTAGAGAAAGTGAAGCGTGTAATTGAGCGTGAAGTACCGGGGGCTCCTCACGAAGTATTACTTGTTATTGATGCAACAACAGGACAAAACGGTTTAAGTCAAGCGAAGACATTCCGTGAAGCAACGAATGTTACTGGTATTGTTTTAACGAAGTTAGATGGAACTGCTAAAGGTGGTATTGTATTAGCGATTCGTAACGAAATGGATGTACCGGTGAAATTCGTTGGATTAGGAGAGCAAATGGATGACTTGCAGCAGTTTGATCCAGAACAATATGTGTATGGTTTATTTGCGAACTTAGTAGAAACAGAAGAAGTGTAAGTGAAAGAAGCGGTATTTTCCGCTTCTTTTTCTATAAAAATATGTGATGTTAAGAAAAAAACTTGACACTCTTTTGTACTCCATGTAAACTAATTCATGTAAAGGGAAATCACTTAACAAAGGATGATCCAACATGCTCGAGAAAACAACGAGAATGAACTATTTATTTGATTTTTATCAATCGTTGTTAACGCAAAAACAAAGAAGTTATATGTCGCTTTATTATCTAGATGATTTATCTCTTGGTGAAATTGCGGAAGAATTTGATGTAAGTCGCCAAGCCGTGTATGATAACATTAAACGGACTGAAGCGATGCTTGAAGAATATGAAGATAAATTAGTATTACTTCAAAAGTTTCAAGAGCGACAGCGACTTGTTGCAAAGCTAAAACAGCTAATCAGCGAAGAAGAGCATGTGAATGAAGAAATGAAACAAGTTGTTGAAGCTATCGAAAAATTAGATTAGGAGGGCGGCAATATGGCATTTGAAGGATTAGCCGACCGACTTCAACAGACAATGCAAAAAATCCGCGGCAAAGGAAAAGTTTCTGAAGCCGATGTGAAAGAAATGATGAGAGAAGTTCGTCTAGCTCTTTTAGAAGCGGACGTTAACTTTAAAGTAGTAAAAGATTTTGTAAAGCGTGTGTCTGAACGTGCTGTCGGACAAGATGTAATGACAAGTTTGACACCTGGACAACAAGTAATTAAAGTCGTACAGGAAGAACTTACAGAACTTATGGGCGGAGAGCAAAGCAAAATTGCTGTTGCTAATAGGCCACCGACTGTTATAATGATGGTTGGTCTGCAAGGTGCGGGTAAAACAACGACGACAGGTAAGCTTGCGAATTTGCTTCGTAAAAAGCATAATCGTAAACCAATGCTTGTTGCAGCGGATATTTACCGTCCAGCAGCGATTAAACAGCTTGAAACATTAGGGAAGCAATTGGACATGCCTGTATTCTCTTTAGGAGATCAAGTAAGTCCTGTTGAAATTGCGAAACAAGCGATTGCAAAAGCAAAAGAAGATCATCACGATTATGTTTTAATTGATACAGCAGGTCGCCTGCATATTGATGAAGAACTAATGGATGAATTAGCGAAAGTGAAAGAAGTTGCGAAACCGGATGAAATTTTCCTTGTTGTCGATGCGATGACGGGACAAGACGCGGTAAATGTTGCACAAAGTTTCCATGAACAGTTAGGTTTAACAGGTGTTGTATTAACAAAATTAGATGGTGATACGCGCGGTGGTGCGGCATTATCTATTAAGGCGGTAACAAATACACCGATTAAATTTGCTGGTATGGGTGAAAAACTAGATGCGATTGAAGCGTTCCATCCAGAGCGTATGGCATCCCGTATTTTAGGGATGGGAGACGTCTTAACATTAATTGAAAAAGCGCAAGCTACAGTTGATGAAGAGAAAGCAAAAGAACTTGAGCAAAAAATGCGTACGCTTTCGTTTACGCTTGACGATTTCCTAGAACAACTTGGACAAGTGCGTCAACTTGGACCGCTTGATGAATTGTTAGGAATGCTTCCTGGTGCAAATAAAATTAAAGGGCTGAAAAATGCGCAAGTTGATGAAAAACAAATTGGGCATATTGAGGCAATTATTCGTTCTATGACTAAATTAGAGCGAGAACAACCGGAAATAATCAATGCTAGTCGCAAAAAGCGCATTGCCAAAGGTAGCGGTACAACGGTACAAGAAATCAATCGTTTAATCAAGCAATTTGATGATATGAAAAAGATGATGAAAACGATGACGGGAATGCAAAAAGGTAAGAAAAAAGGACTAGGTGGATTGAAGTTTCCATTCATGTAAGGAAAAAAGATGGCTCTGTTAAGAAAAAATACTTTACAAAGCAATAGTCTTTTTGCTAATATAATTATCTGTGTGAAATAAATTCGGAGGTGCTTTATAAATGGCAGTTAAAATTCGTTTAAAACGTATGGGAGCTAAAAAAACTCCTTTCTATCGTGTAGTTGTTGCAGATTCTCGTTCTCCTCGTGACGGACGTTTCATTGAGGAAATCGGTACTTACAATCCGGTTGCTCAACCAGCTGAAGTTAAGATCAACGAAGAAGCAGCATTAAAATGGTTAGGAAATGGTGCTAAACCATCTGATACAGTTCGTAACTTATTCTCTAACCAAGGTATCATGGAGAAATTCCACTTATCTAAACAAGGTAAGTAATTGAGGCAATGACTATGAAGAAGTTAGTCGAGACGATTGTCAAACCTCTTGTCGATCATCCTGAAGATGTAAAAGTTACACAGGAACTTTACAACGGAGAGATAAAGTATCGATTAACTGTACATCCTGAGGATGTTGGAAAAGTCATTGGAAAGCAAGGGAAAGTTGCGAAAGCAATTCGAATGCTCTTGTATTCAGTGGGACATCATAATGATGAAAAAGTAACACTGGAAATTCAATAAACGTAAAAAGGGCGAGGAGTTATTTCCTCTCCCTTTTTTAACATTTAAAGAGAAGTTGCATGTTCCATATGTGAAATGGAGATGCTTAATTTATATAGAAACCAGGGGTGACATACTATTTATGACAAAATGGTTTAACGTAGGGAAAATTGTAAATACTCATGGCGTAAGAGGAGAAATACGTGTTATTTCTCGTACTGATTTTCCAGAAGAGCGATATAAAGTAGGAAACACGTTATACATAAGTAATGAGAAAAGTACAGACTACCTTCCAGTGAAAGTAACTTCTCATCGTCAACATAAGACATTTGATCTATTAACATTTGAAGGATACAACAATGTAGATGAAGCAGAGAAGTTTAAAGGTTCTTTAATAAAAGTACCAGAAGAGCAGTTAGGTGAACTAGCTGAAGGCGAATACTACTACCATGAAATTATTGGTTGCAGTGTTGTAACGGAAGAAGGAGAAGCGTTAGGAACAATAAAAGAAATTTTATCTCCTGGTGCAAATGATGTTTGGGTAATTAAACGTCCAAAAGGTCAAGATCTATTAATTCCTTATATTGATGATGTTGTACTTCAAGTTAACATTGAGAATAAATTAGTAACCATTCATGTAATGGAAGGGCTATTATAATGAAAATTGACATTTTAACATTGTTTCCAGATATGTTTACGGGTGTGTTTGGATCTTCAATTTTAAAGAAAGCGCAAGAAAAAGAAGCGGTAGAGCTTCGTGTTGTCAATTTCCGCGATTATACAACGAGTAAGCATAATAGTGTAGATGATTATCCGTATGGTGGTGGCGCTGGGATGGTATTAACCCCCCAGCCTATCTTTGATGCAGTGGAAGAGTTAACGAAGGAAACAGACCGTAAACCGAGAGTTGTCCTAATGTGTCCACAAGGAGAGCGTTTTACGCAGAAGAAGGCAGAAGAACTTGCTGAAGAAGAGCATGTTATTTTTGTGTGTGGTCATTATGAAGGGTACGATGAACGAATTCGTGAGCATCTCGTAACGGATGAAATTTCTATCGGTGACTATGTATTAACCGGCGGAGAGTTAGCCTCTATGGTTATTACGGATAGTGTCGTGCGTCTCCTCCCGGGAGTGCTAGGAAATCATGCTTCACAAGTCGAGGATTCGTTTAGTACAGGTTTATTAGAACATCCTCATTATACACGTCCAGCTGATTTTCGTGGTATGAAGGTACCGGATGTACTAATGTCAGGAAATCATAAAAATATTGATGAATGGCGACACAAAGAATCACTACGTCGTACGTACACGCGTAGACCGGATTTACTGGAAGAACGAGAATTATCTAAGCAAGAAGCGAAATGGCTAGAACAAATTAAAGAAGACAAGTAAGGGCTTGATATATTTTCTATTGCAACAGTCCTAGCAATATGCTATTATAACACTTGTGCTACTGAAATCAGTGGCCGTATTAACGATGTTCCGCTGTAATTTATTAAGACTTTATAAGAGCATCTGTTTAAAGGAGAGAATTTAATATGCAACAATTAATCGCAGAAATTACTCAAGGCCAATTAAAAACTGACCTTCCTTCATTCCGTCCTGGAGACACTTTACGTGTACACGTAAAAGTAGTTGAGGGAACTCGTGAAAGAATTCAGCTTTTCGAAGGTGTTGTAATTAAACGTCGTGGTGGCGGAATCAGTGAAACATTCACAGTTCGTAAGATTTCTTACGGTGTAGGTGTTGAGCGTACATTCCCAGTTCACACGCCAAGAATCGCGAAACTTGAAGTACTTCGTCGTGGTAAAGTACGTCGTGCTAAGTTATACTACTTACGTAACCTTCGCGGTAAAAAAGCACGTATTAAAGAAATTCGATAAGACATGTATGGGAGCTTGTAAATACACAAGCTCCCTTTTTCCAATCTATATAAAATTTTGATATAATACGAGCAGCTTACATAATCGTGGAGGGGAAATGCATGAAAAAAGAAAAGAGTTCACTTTGGGAATGGATCAAAGCAATTTTGATTGCTGTTGTATTAGCGGGTGTTATTAGACAGTTTTTCTTTGCTCCAATTCTCGTAGATGGAGTATCGATGGCGTCTACTTTACATGATCGCGATCGAATGATTGTCAATAAAATTGGTTATCACATAGGAGATCCGAAACGATTTGATATTATCGTATTCCGAGCAACGGAAGATAAAGATTATATTAAGCGCATTATCGGCCTGCCAGGCGATGAAATAGAGTATCGTAATGATAAACTATATGTTAACGGAAAGGCTTATGAGGAGCCGTATTTAGACAAGCAAAAAAAACAAATTGCTGACGGACCGCTTACATATGATTTTACTCTTGAAGAAATGACCGGGAAGAAAACTGTTCCAGAAGGTCAATTATTTGTTTTAGGCGATAATCGTCGTTTTAGTAAAGATAGCCGTTCGATTGGTACAATTGCAATGGACCAAGTGATTGGAAAAGCAAATATACTATATTGGCCGTTAAAAGATGCTCGTATTGTGAAATAAAAGAAAAAGAAGGTGGCAACATGGTAATTCAATGGTTCCCGGGACATATGGCAAAGGCTAGACGCCAAGTAACAGAAAAATTAAAGTTAATTGATGTTGTAATTGAGCTTGTAGATGCTCGATTACCTTTATCTTCTCGAAATCCAATGATTGATGAGATTATTACACATAAGCCGAGGCTTGTTGTTTTAAATAAAGCGGATATGGCAGATGATCGTTTAACAAAGCAGTGGATTGCATATTTTAAAGAAAAAGGCCAAATGGCAATTTCAATTAACGCACAAGCTGGACAAGGTATGAAGGAAATTGCAGCGGCTTGTAAAGTGTTGGTGAAAGAAAAATTTGATAAAATGGTGGCAAAAGGTATTAGACCGAGAGCAATTCGTGCATTAATTGTAGGTATACCGAATGTTGGTAAATCTACGTTAATTAATAAGTTGGCGAAGAAAAATATTGCTAAAACAGGAGATCGTCCTGGTGTAACAACAGCTCAACAATGGATTAAAGTTGGGAAGGAAATGGAACTGTTAGATACACCGGGTATTTTATGGCCTAAATTTGAAGATCAATTAGTGGGTCTTCGTTTAGCGACAACAGGCGCAATTAAAGATTCAATTTTAAATTTACAAGATGTTGCTGTTTACGCTTTACGTTTTATGGAAAAACATTATCCAGAACGTTTGAAAGATCGATATAATTTAAATGAAATTCCAGAAGATATTGTGGAGTTATTCGATGCAATTGGAAAAAATAGAGGCTGTTTAATGGGCGGCGGAATGATTGATTATGATAAAACATCTGAGCTTATACTTCGTGAGCTTCGTGGTGGGAAACTTGGGAAAATGACGTTTGAAACACCAGAAGAGTTTGCGGAGCAAGTAGAAGGTGTTGAAAAAGTAGAAGAAGTATAAGACGTGCGTTTGTACGTCTTTTCTTTTTTGTATATAAAAGGAGTGTGCGTGAATGCAAAAAGTGACTATTCAAGAAGCGGAACATTTACTGCAAAAAATTATGAGTGAAGAGGACGACCGCTTTCAAATATTAATGAAAGATGAGCGAAAAGGGGTACAAAAGCTCATTTTGAAGTGGCATAAACAAAAAGAGTTAGCGCAGAAAGAAAAAGAAAAGTTTTTCGAAATGTCCAAGTATGAGATTGCATTACGTGAAAAAGGGCTCACATTTATTGCAGGTATAGATGAAGTAGGGCGTGGGCCGCTAGCTGGGCCTGTCGTGACGGCAGCTGTTGTCCTTCCGGAAGATTTTTATATTCCAGGGTTAAATGACTCGAAAAAGCTGAGTGAGGCGAAGCGAGAGCGTTTTTATGATGAAATTAAAGCACAAGCAATTGCAATTGGAGTTGGAATTGTATCACCACAAGTTATTGATGAGATAAATATTTATCAAGCGACGAAACAAGCGATGTTAGATGCTGTTGCGAATTTATCTTGTGCACCAGAACATTTATTAATTGATGCGATGAAACTTCCTACACCAATTCCGCAAACATCCATTATTAAAGGTGATGCGAAAAGTATTTCTATTTCAGCTGCATCCATTATTGCGAAAGTAACGAGAGATCGTATGATGAAAGAGCTTGGAGAAAAGTATCCTGCATATGGATTTGAACAACATATGGGATATGGCACAAAACAACATTTAGAAGCGATTGAAGCGCATGGAGTATTAGAAGAACATCGCAAATCGTTTGCACCAATTAAAGATACGATTCAAAAATAAGCTGCGAATATGCAGCTTATTTTTTTATTTTGGTATATGAACATTATTATTTTCAAAAAAGAATAAAGCGATTTCAGTTTTCTGACACTTTATTGTAGACAGCGTGCCAATCATCTTATACAATGGCAATGTAATGTTTTTTAAACATTTAAAAACTTTTCGAGTAAAACAGGAAAACAGGGGAGGATGGGACCATGAATATCCATGAGTACCAAGGTAAGGCAGTCCTTAAAAGCTATGGGGTTAGCGTTCCGAACGGGAAGGTTGCATTTACAGTAGAAGAAGCTGTAGAAGCAGCGAAAGAATTAGGAACGGATGTATGTGTAGTAAAAGCACAAATTCACGCTGGTGGACGCGGCAAAGCTGGCGGAGTAAAAGTTGCAAAAAATTTAGATGAAGTTCGTACATATGCAGAGAGCATTTTAGGAACTACACTTGTGACACATCAAACAGGTCCTGAAGGTAAGGAAGTAAAACGCTTACTTATCGAAGAAGGTTGCGATATTAAAAAAGAATATTATGTTGGTCTAGTTTTAGATCGTGCAACTTCTCAAGTTGTTTTAATGGCATCTGAAGAAGGTGGAACAGAAATTGAAGAAGTAGCAGAGCAAACACCTGAAAAGATCTTTAAAGAATATATTGATCCAGCAGTAGGCTTACAAGGCTTCCAAGCGCGCCGAATCGCGTTTAACATCAATATTCCAAAAGAGCTTGTAGGACAAGCTGTGAAGTTTATGATGGGCTTATACCGTGCGTTTATCGAAAAAGATTGCTCTATCGCGGAGATCAATCCACTTGTTACAACAGGTGACGGTAAAGTTATGGCATTAGATGCGAAATTAAACTTTGATTCTAATGCTTTATATCGCAATAAAGACATTTTAGAACTTCGTGATCTTGATGAAGAAGATTCAAAAGAAATTGAAGCTTCTAAATATGACTTAAACTACATTCCTTTAGATGGAAATATCGGTTGTATGGTTAATGGTGCAGGTTTAGCGATGGCTACAATGGATATCATTAAACATTACCATGGCGATCCAGCTAACTTCTTAGATGTTGGTGGCGGTGCAACAGCTGAAAAAGTTACAGAAGCATTCAAAATTATCCTTTCTGACAAAAATGTAAAAGGTATCTTCGTTAACATTTTTGGTGGCATTATGAAGTGTGATGTTATCGCAGAAGGTGTTATTGAAGCGACGAAACAAGTAGGTCTTGAATTGCCTTTAGTTGTACGTCTTGAAGGTACAAACGTAGAGTTAGGTAAGAAAATTTTAAATGAGTCTGGCTTAAATATTGTTGCAGCAGAATCTATGGCAGACGGTGCACAAAAAATTGTTTCACTAGTGGGCTAATAGAAAGCGGGGGAGAAAAATGAGCGTATTAGTTAATAAAGATACAAAAGTTATTGTTCAAGGTATTACAGGTTCTCAAGGTTTATTCCACACAAAACAAATGATTGAATACGGTACGAAAATTGTCGGTGGTGTAACGCCAGGTAAAGGTGGCACTGATATTGAAGGTGTACCAGTATTTGATACTGTAGAAGATGCAGTGAAAGCAACAGGCGCAAATGCTTCAGTTGTATACGTTCCACCCGCTTTTGCGGCTGATGCAATTATGGAAGCAGTTGATGCAGAAATCGATTTAGTAGTATGTATTACTGAAGGAATTCCTGTATTAGATATGGTAAATGTAAAGAGATATATGGCGGGTAAACATACACGTTTACTTGGACCAAACTGTCCTGGTGTTATTACGCCTGATGAATGCAAAATTGGTATTATGCCAGGGTACATTCATAAAAAAGGCCATGTAGGTATCGTATCTCGCTCTGGTACATTAACGTATGAGGCTGTACATCAGTTAACACAAGAAGGTATTGGCCAATCTACTGCTGTAGGTATCGGTGGGGACCCAGTTAACGGTACGGACTTTATTGATGCGTTAAAAGCATTTAATGAAGATGAAGAAACGCATGCTGTAATTATGATTGGTGAAATCGGTGGTACAGCAGAAGAAGAGGCAGCTGAATGGGTGAAAGCTAATATGACAAAACCTGTTGTAGGCTTCATTGGTGGCCAAACAGCGCCTGCTGGCAAACGTATGGGCCATGCTGGTGCAATCATTTCTGGTGGTAAAGGAACTGCTGCAGAAAAGATTAAAACGATGGAAGCTTGTGGTATTAAAGTAGCGGAAACTCCAGCGGTTATGGGCGAAACGCTAATCTCTGTCTTAAAAGAAAAAGGTCTATTTGAGACTTGTAAAAACTACTAATCTGTTGAAAGACACCTTCTTGCTTGAAGGTGTCTTTTTACGCAATTCTTGTTTACATAATAAAAATTATGGGTAAGGAGAATTAAGATGAAAAGAGAACGATTATTACATCTTCATTATTTTTTAGCAGATCATTGGAAGGCGATGGAAAGACTACTATATGTCGATCCTGAATTGAAGGGAATATACACTTTTAATACGAAACAAATGGAATACTACACTGGAATATCCTCGAAAAAATCTTTAGAATTAGTAAATTTTCTTCAAAGTTCAAATCTCCCGCAATATATATCTTATTTAGAGAAAAATCGAATCTTCTATATGACTATATGGGACGAAGATTATCCACAATTATTACGTGAAATACAGGATCCCCCATTTGTATTATATGGAAAAGGAGAGAAGTGTTTTCTCAGTAAAGCGAATAAATTAGCGGTTATTGGAACGAGAGAACCGATTTTATATGGACATGAGAGTTTAAAATTTATTTTACACCCATTATTAGAAAGGGAATGGCTTATTGTCAGTGGGTTTGCAAGAGGGATAGATACAATGTCTCATGAAATTACAGTAAGACGGCATTGCCCGACTATTGCAATACTAGGACATGGATTATCGTATATGTATCCAAAAGAGAATAGACATTTATATGAAACGTGGAATGAATATATATTGTTATTAACAGAGTATCCGCCGCACTATGCACCGAAAAAATGGTATTTTCCAAAAAGGAACCGGATTATTAGTGGTATAAGTAAGGGTGTTTTAGTTGTAGAAGCGAAATCAAGAAGTGGAACACTTATTACTGCGGACCTTGCTTTAGAGCAAAATAGAGAGGTATTTGCACTTCCTGGACCTATATTTATAGATAGTGCATCAGGAACGAATCATCTGATTCAACAAGGAGCAAAACTAGTAAGAAATGCAGAAGATATCTTGGAAGAAGTTTTAAATTAACCTTATATTTTTATGTTTTTATTAAACAATTATTGACAAATGGTAGATAGGCACTGTATGGTATATTCATTCTTGATTGACAAAAACAAGAGAAATCAATAAGATTGATGAAGACTTGAATCCACCTCTTAAGGAGGCACTAGCATGTCAGATTACCTCGTAATCGTGGAGTCGCCTTCTAAGGCGAAGACCATTGAGAAATATTTAGGGAAAAAATACAAAGTTGTCGCGTCTATGGGACACGTTCGCGATTTACCTAAAAGCCAAATGGGGATAGAAGTAAAGAACAACTTCACCCCGAAGTATATTACCATTCGTGGTAAAGGTCCCGTCTTAAAAGATTTAAAATCAGCGGCCAAAAAAGCAAAGAAAGTCTATCTCGCGGCCGATCCAGACCGCGAAGGGGAAGCGATTGCTTGGCATTTAGCCAATACGTTAAATGTGGACGTTGAATCAGATTGCCGAGTTGTGTTTAATGAGATTACAAAAGATGCAATAAAAGAATCATTTAAACATCCTCGTGCGATTAATATGGATTTAGTAGATGCACAGCAAGCAAGGCGTATACTAGATCGTCTTGTTGGTTACAATATTAGTCCTTTATTATGGAAGAAAGTAAAAAAAGGATTAAGTGCAGGACGCGTACAATCTGTAGCAGTTCGTTTAATTATCGAACGTGAAAAAGAAATTCAAATCTTTGAGCCTGAAGAATTCTGGACAATTAAGACAGAATTTGTGAAAGGGAAAGACACATTTGAAGCAAGTTTTTACGGTGTAGATGGTGAAAAAGTTCAATTAACGAATGAAACGCAAGTGAATGAAATAATTGAACAGATGAAAGATAATGCGTTTTCAGTTGAAAATGTAACGCGAAAAGAGCGAAAACGTAATCCTGCATTACCGTTTACAACATCTTCCTTGCAACAAGAGGCAGCTCGTAAGTTAAACATGCGAGCAAAGAAAACAATGATGCTCGCGCAGCAATTGTATGAAGGGATAGATCTTGGAAAGCAAGGGACTGTAGGTCTTATTACGTATATGAGAACTGACTCAACACGTATCTCAGAAACAGCTCAAACAGAGGCGCGTACTTACATTACTGAGGCGTTTGGTGCGGAATACATAGGGACAGAAAAGAAGAAAGAAACGAAAAAGTCGAACGCGCAAGATGCGCATGAGGCAATTCGTCCTACTTCGGTAATGAGAAGGCCAGAGGAACTAAAGAGTTTCTTAAGTCGTGATCAACTTCGGTTGTATAAACTGATTTGGGAGCGATTTGTTGCAAGTCAAATGGCGTCTGCTATAATGGATACTGTGACAGCTAGACTCATTAATAACAATGTTCAGTTCCGTGCAAGTGGATCGGTTGTAAAGTTTCCAGGATTTATGAAAGTGTATGTAGAGTCGAAAGATGACGGGGCTGAAGAAAAGGATAAAATGTTGCCACCTTTAGAAGTAGGGGAAACGGTATTTTCGAAGGATTTAGAACCGAAGCAACACTTTACACAACCTCCGCCGCGCTATACAGAGGCTCGTCTAGTAAGAACACTTGAAGAGCTTGGAATTGGAAGACCGTCGACTTACGTACCGACACTTGAAACGATTCAAAAACGTGGATACGTAGGTTTGGATAATAAACGCTTCGTTCCAACTGAACTTGGTGAAATAGTAATTGAACTTATTTTAGAGTTTTTCCCAGAAATTATTAACATTGAATTTACTGCTAACATGGAGCAAAGTCTTGATGAAGTAGAAGAAGGAAATGCGAATTGGGTAAAAATTGTTGATGATTTCTACGTAGGCTTTGAACCGCGTTTAGAAAAAGCGGAAAAAGAAATGCGTGAAGTGGAAATTAAAGATGAACCAGCTGGGGAAGACTGTGAATTGTGTGATCACCCAATGGTCTTTAAAATGGGTAAATACGGGAAATTTATGGCTTGTTCGAATTTCCCAGATTGTCGTAATACAAAACCGATTGTGAAAGAAATCGGTGTTACTTGTCCGAAGTGTGATAAAGGTCAAATTATTGAACGCCGTAGTAATAAAAAGAAACGTCTTTTCTATGGATGCGGTACGTATCCAGAGTGTGACTTTGTATCTTGGGATAAACCAATTGGTCGTAAATGTCCGAAGTGCGAAGGTATGCTTGTAGAGAAGAAGTTGAAAAAAGGCGTGCAAGTACAATGTATTTCGTGTGATTATGAAGAAGAACAACAAATGTGAGCGTAACTGCTCACATTTTTTTCGGGAAGAAAAGGAAAGGTGATAAATATGACAACACAAGTAGTAAACGTCATTGGCGCAGGTCTTGCAGGAAGTGAAGCAGCTTACCAAATTGCAAAACGTGGTGTCCAAGTGAAATTATATGAAATGAGACCAGTAAGGCAAACGCCAGCTCATCACACAGATAAATTTGCAGAGTTAGTATGCAGTAACTCGCTTCGCGCAAACACATTAACAAACGCTGTTGGTGTTATTAAAGAAGAAATGCGTTTAATGGACTCTGTTATTATTCGTGCAGCTGATGAGTGCTCTGTACCAGCAGGAGGAGCTTTAGCTGTAGATCGTCATGAATTTGCGGCAAAGGTAACAGAGTATGTGAAAAAACATCCGAACGTAACTGTGATGAATGAAGAAATTACTGAAATTCCAGAAGGGCCTACTGTTATCGCGACAGGTCCACTTACGTCTCCTGATCTTGCTGCACAATTAAAAGAATTAACAGGTGAAGATTATTTTTATTTCTATGATGCTGCAGCACCGATTGTTGAGAAAGATAGCATTGATATGAATAAAGTATATTTAAAGTCTCGTTACGATAAAGGGGAAGCTGCATATTTAAACTGCCCAATGACGGAAGAGGAATTTGACCGTTTTTACGAGGCATTACTTGCTGCTGAAACAGTACCTTTAAAAGAATTTGAAAAAGAAATTTTCTTTGAAGGTTGTATGCCGGTAGAAGTTATGGCAAGTAGAGGAAGACAGACGCTAGTATTTGGACCGATGAAACCTGTTGGATTAGAAGATCCGAAAACAGGAAAAACGCCATATGCTGTTGTTCAGTTACGTCAAGATGATGCAGCAGGAACGTTATACAATATCGTAGGTTTCCAAACGCATTTAAAGTGGGGACCACAAAAAGAAGTGTTACAGTTGATTCCAGGACTGGAAAATGCAGAGATTGTACGTTATGGTGTAATGCATCGTAATACGTTTATTAATTCACCTAACTTGCTTCGTCCAACATATCAATATAAACAACGTGATGATTTATTCTTCGCTGGCCAAATGACTGGAGTAGAGGGATATGTTGAATCGGCGGCATCAGGATTACTAGCGGGTATTAACGCTGCTCGACTTGTGAAAGGTGAAGAGCCGGTTGTATTACCGCCTGTAACTGCAATGGGAAGTATGGCGAATTATATTACTGCGACAAACGCGAAAAACTTCCAGCCAATGAATGCAAACTTCGGTTTGTTTGCACCGTTAGAGAAGAAAATTAAGAGGAAAGCAGAACGAAATGAAGCATATGCAACACGCGCTTTAGAAACAATTCAAAATTTTGTAAATATTTAGTTAAATTTCTTGCAAAGGCTACTAAGTTGTGATACGATTTAGTAGCCTTTATTGAGGTGAATTGTGTGAATGTGAAGAAATTGTTACAATTATTCGTTGGATATTTACAAATTGAAAGAAATTATTCAAAATATACAATTGCAAGTTATCAAAATGATTTAGAACATTTTGTGCAATTTATGGAGCGAGAAGGCATATCCTCTTTTTTAGATGTTACATACGCGGATGTTCGTTTGTACTTAACGACGTTGCACGATGAAAAGTTAGCCCGTAAATCTGTCGCAAGAAAAGTATCAAGCTTACGAAGTTTATATCGTTTTTTGATGCGTGAAGGTTATCGGAAAGATAATCCGTTTGCACTTGCGTCACTCCCCAAAAAAGAATTGTCAATCCCAAAGTTTTTATATGCTGAAGAATTAGAGGAATTATTTGAAGTTGCTGATACGGAAACACCGCTAGGTCAAAGGAATCAAGCTTTATTAGAGTTGATGTATGCGACTGGAATCCGTGTGAGTGAATGTGTCAATTTACAACTTACCGATATTGACTTCGCGGTGGGAACAATTTTAGTAATGGGAAAAGGAAAAAAACAAAGGTATATTCCGTTCGGAAGCTATGCGCAAGATGCTTTAATTACTTATATAGAGAACGGGAGAAAACAGTTGGCTCACAAAACTGAAGAACACTCTCATATGGTATTTTTAAATGCGAAAGGCACGCCGCTAACAAGTCGAGGGGTACGCTATGTATTAAACGAACTCATTAAGAAGGCTTCACTGACAATGCGGATAAGTCCCCATATGTTAAGGCATACATTTGCTACACATATGTTAGATGAAGGGGCAGATTTACGTACTGTACAGGAGCTACTCGGTCATGAGAATTTGTCGACGACACAAATTTATACGCATGTCTCTAAAGAAAGATTGCGTTCGGTCTACATGAAGCATCACCCGCGGGCATAAATTGCTTTTAAAGCTATAAAAACATATAAAGGAGTTTTTTCTATGGGAAATTTCCACGCTACAACGATATTTGCAGTTCATCATAATGGAGAATGTGCAATGGCTGGAGATGGTCAGGTGACAATGGGAAATGCAGTTGTAATGAAACATACAGCTCGTAAAGTCCGTAAACTTTTCCAAGGGAAAGTTTTAGCTGGCTTTGCAGGTTCCGTTGCTGACGCATTTACTCTTTTTGAAATGTTTGAAGGGAAATTAGAAGAGTACAATGGGAACTTGCAGCGTGCTGCAGTTGAGATGGCAAAACAATGGCGTGGCGACAAAATGTTACGTCAGCTAGAAGCGATGCTCATTGTCATGGATAAAACAACTATGCTTCTTGTTTCAGGTACAGGAGAAGTGATTGAACCAGATGATGGGATTTTAGCGATTGGATCTGGTGGGAATTATGCGCTTTCTGCAGGTCGTGCTTTAAAGCAATATGCAAGTGAACATTTAACAGCGAAGCAAATTGCGAAAGCGAGTTTAGACATTGCTGGCGATATTTGTGTTTATACAAACCACAATATAATTGTGGAAGAATTGTAGAATCGTAAGGGAGGCATTTTATATGCATTTACATTTTACTCCGCGTCAAATTGTGGAAAAATTAGATCAATACATTATCGGTCAAAAAGATGCGAAGAAAGCGGTTGCTGTAGCTTTAAGAAATCGATATCGTCGAAGTAAATTAGCTGAAAATCTACGTGATGAAATTGCGCCTAAAAATATTTTAATGATTGGACCGACAGGTGTTGGTAAAACAGAGGTAGCACGACGAATGGCGAAACTCGTTGGAGCACCTTTTATTAAGGTTGAAGCTACCAAATTTACAGAAGTTGGATATGTAGGTAGAGATGTAGAATCGATGGTACGTGACCTTGTGGAAACGTCAGTTCGTATCGTGAAAGAAGAAATGGTAATTAAAGTACAAGACAAAGCAGAAGAACAAGCGAACCAACGTCTTGTTGAAATTTTAGTGCCGAGTCCGGAGAAACAATCTGGATTTAAAAACCCATTAGAAATGCTATTTGGCGGTGCTCAAAATTCGAATCAAACATCTGATGCACAGGAAGATGGTGAAATCGAAAAGAAACGTCAAGATGTGGAAAGAAAGCTTGCTGCAGGACTTCTTGAAGATGAAATTGTATCGATTGAAGTGACTGAGCAACAGTCTTCCATGTTCGATATGTTACAAGGAACTGGTATGGAACAAATGGGAATGAATTTCCAGGATGCATTAGGAAGTTTTATGCCGAAAAAAACAAAAAAACGTAAACTTTCTGTGAAAGAAGCAAGAAAACTCTTGACAAATGAGGAAGCACAGCGCTTAATTGATATGGATGAAGTTACACAAGAGGCTGTTTATCGTGCTGAACAGCTCGGGATTATTTTTATCGATGAAATTGACAAAATTGCTGGTAAGCAGTCGAATAGCGTAGATGTATCACGTGAAGGTGTGCAACGTGACATTTTACCAATTGTAGAAGGATCGAATGTTGCGACAAAATACGGATCAGTAAAAACGGATTATATTTTATTCGTTGCAGCTGGAGCGTTTCATATGTCTAAACCGTCGGATTTAATTCCGGAACTGCAAGGGAGATTTCCGATTCGAGTAGAATTAACAAAATTATCGACAGATGATTTTGTTAAAATATTAATCGAGCCTGACAATGCGTTAATTAAACAATATATGGCTTTATTAGCGACTGAAGGTATAGAAATTGAATTTTCAGACGAAGCTATTCGTAAGATTGCTGAGATTGCTTATCAAGTTAATCAGGATACAGATAATATTGGAGCAAGAAGACTTCATACGATTATGGAGAAACTCCTTGAAGATTTATCGTTTGAAGCATCTGAAATTACGTTAGAGAAAATAACGATAACACCTCAATACGTTGAGGAGAAATTAGCAACGATTGCTAAAAATAAAGATGTGAGCCAGTTTATTTTGTAATAGTGTCATCAGGTGACTCGCCCTAGTTTCCAAGTGATGAAAAAATATGTAAGTAACATGTAGGAGGAACTTTTGAAATGGAATTATTAGCAAAAACAAGAAAATTAAATGCGTTATTACAGAGCGCAGCAGGAAAGCCTGTAAACTTTAGAGAAATGTCTGACACAATGTGTGAAGTAATTGAAGCGAACGTATTCGTAGTAAGTCGTCGTGGTAAATTACTAGGTTATGCAATTCACCAACAAATTGAGAATGAGCGTATGAAACAAATGCTTGCAGAGCGTCAATTCCCGGAAGAGTACACGCAAAGCTTATTCAACATTACAGAAACATCTTCAAACTTAGATGTAAACAGTGCTTACACAGCATTTCCAGTAGAAAATAGAGAATTATTCGGTCAAGGTTTAACTACAATCGTACCAATCGTTGGTGGTGGTGAGCGTCTAGGCACATTAGTGTTAGCTCGTCTTGGTCAAGAGTTCTTAGACGATGATTTAATCCTTGCTGAATACAGTTCAACTGTAGTAGGTATGGAAATCTTACGTGAAAAAGCAGAAGAAATCGAAGAGGAAGCACGTAGTAAAGCTGTTGTTCAAATGGCGATTAGCTCATTATCTTACAGTGAGTTAGAAGCAATCGAGCATATCTTCGAAGAATTAAATGGAACAGAAGGTTTACTTGTTGCAAGTAAAATTGCTGATCGCGTAGGAATTACTCGCTCTGTAATCGTAAATGCACTACGTAAATTAGAAAGTGCTGGTGTTATTGAGTCTCGCTCTTTAGGTATGAAAGGAACATACATTAAAGTGCTAAACGACAAGTTTCTACAGGAACTTGCTAAATTAAAAACAAACTAATTTATAAAACTCTCCTCGTTTTTTGAGGAGAGTTTTTTGTGTGTAAAAGATTAATGGTGTCTGTAAAAAGCGTCATAATCGTGTTCTTTGGAAAAGCTATGAGTTGAATTTCACTTTTTTGCTTAAAAGAAATGCAGGTTGGTAATACTAGAATTCGAGTGTGAACAAAGAAAGTTTTACATTGTTCGCATTTTCGACTTGATTGTAATATTTCAGTATGATATAGTAAGCAGTGGTGTCAGTACAAAGTACACACGTTTGCTGATTTAAGTGTTGGTGCTACGTTTGTAGTTTCGCTTAGAGATGAAGTAAACGGAGGATATCAAAAACCATTTAGGAGGAACTATATTATGTCAGTAATTTCTATGAAGCAATTGCTTGAAGCTGGTGTTCATTTCGGACATCAAACTCGTCGTTGGAACCCAAAAATGAAGCGTTACATTTTCACAGAGCGTAACGGTATCTACATCATCGACTTACAAAAAACTGTGAAAAAAGTTGAGGAAGCTTACAGAACGATGCGCGACATCGCTGCTGAAGGTGGAGACATTTTATTCGTAGGTACTAAAAAACAAGCACAAGAAGCTATTAAAGAAGAAGCAACTCGTGCTGGTATGTACTTCGTTAACCAACGTTGGTTAGGTGGAACTTTAACAAACTTCCAAACAATCCAAAAGCGTATCAAGCGTCTTAAAGACATCGAAAGAATGCAAGAAGATGGTACTTTCGAAGTACTTCCTAAGAAAGAAGTTGTTCAACTTAAAAAAGAGTTAGAGCGTCTTGAGAAATTCTTAGGCGGTATTAAAGATATGAAAGGTCTTCCAAGTGCATTATTCATAGTAGACCCTCGTAAAGAGCGTATTGCAGTTGCTGAAGCACGCAAATTACACATTCCAATCATCGGTATCGTTGATACAAACTGTGATCCAGACGAAATCGATCACGTTATCCCAGCAAACGATGATGCAATTCGTGCTGTAAAACTTCTTACATCTAAAATGGCAGACGCGATCCTTGAAGCAAAACAAGGTGAAGAAACTGTTACTGCGTAACAAATTTGGAAAGGTGATAAGGGGTTCGGCCTTTTATCACCTTTTTTAAGGTATAAACACCTTTATAAAAGGTATAAATACATATTTTAGGAGGATGAAAAAATATGGCAATCACTGCACAAATGGTAAAAGAACTTCGTGAAAAAACAGGCGCAGGTATGATGGACTGCAAAAAAGCTTTAACTGAGACTAATGGCGACATGGAGAAAGCAATTGACTTCTTACGTGAAAAAGGTATTGCAAAAGCTGCTAAAAAAGCAGACCGCATCGCTGCTGAAGGCTTAACTTTCATCGAAACAAACGGTAACGAAGGTTTAATCTTAGAATTAAACTCTGAAACTGATTTCGTTGCGAAAAACGAAGGTTTCCAAGCATTAATTAAAGAATTAGCTGCACACTTATTAACTAACAAACCAGCTAACATTGAAGAAGCTATGGCTCAAACAATCGAAGGCGGCAAAACAGTAGAAGAGCACATCAACGAAGCAATCGCTAAAATTGGTGAAAAACTTACACTTCGTCGTTTCGAAATCGTATCAAAAACTGATGCTGATGCATTCGGCGCTTACCTACACATGGGTGGACGTATTGGTGTATTAACAGTTCTTGAAGGTTCTACTGACGAAGCTGCTGCTAAAGATGTAGCAATGCACATCGCAGCAGTTAACCCTAAATACATCGACCGCGATGCTGTAACAGCTGAAGAAGTTGAGCATGAGCGTCAAGTATTGACACAACAAGCTTTAAACGAAGGCAAGCCTGAAAAAATCGTTGCAAAAATGGTTGAAGGCCGTCTAGGCAAATTCTTCGAAGAAATTTGCTTACTTGACCAAGCATTCGTTAAAAACCCTGATATGAAAGTTCGTCAGTTCGTTGAGTCTAAAGGCGGAACATTAAAAGGATTCGTTCGCTACGCTGTTGGTGAAGGTATCGAAAAACGCGAAGACAACTTTGCTGAAGAAGTAATGAACCAAGTAAAAGGTAGCAACTAATAAAGATTAGGGAACACATTGTGTTCCCTTTTTTAAAATAAAGATGTAAGCAATTGGAGGTTCATTATGAGTAAACCGAAATATAATCGTGTCGTATTAAAGCTAAGCGGAGAAGCGTTAGCTGGCGAACAAGGATTTGGAATTAACCCGTCTGTTATTAAATCAGTTGCGGAACAAGTGAAAGAAATTGCAGAACTTGATGTAGAGGTTGCTGTTGTTGTTGGTGGCGGAAACATTTGGCGTGGAAAAATCGGAAGTGAAATGGGAATGGATCGTGCTGGAGCAGATTACATGGGTATGTTAGCAACAGTTATGAACTCATTAGCTCTTCAAGATAGCCTAGAGAACATTGGAATTCAAACTCGTGTTCAAACTTCAATCGAAATGCGTCAAGTAGCAGAGCCTTACATTCGTCGTAAAGCAATTCGTCATCTAGAGAAAAAACGTGTTGTGATCTTTGCAGCAGGTACAGGTAACCCATATTTCTCTACAGATACAACGGCAGCACTACGTGCAGCGGAAATCGAAGCAGACGTTATCTTAATGGCGAAAAACAATGTAGATGGCGTATATAATGCAGATCCATCTCTTGACCCAACAGCTACGAAATACGAAACACTTACTTACTTAGATGTATTAAAAGAAGGTTTAGGTGTAATGGATTCAACAGCTTCTTCTTTATGTATGGACAATGATATTCCATTAATTGTATTCTCGGTTATGGAAAAAGGTAACATTAAACGTGCCGTTTTAGGCGAAAATATCGGAACAGTTGTAAGGGGGAAATAAATATGGGACAACAAGTATTGAAGTCTTCAAATGAAAAAATGGAAAAAGCAGTTGCTGCTTACTCTCGTGAATTGGCAACAGTTCGCGCAGGTCGTGCAAGCTCGTCTGTATTAGATAAGGTACAAGTTGATTACTATGGTGCACCAACACCTGTTGTGCAATTAGCGAACATTACAGTTCCAGAAGCACGTTTACTTGTAATTCAACCTTATGATAAAACTTCTATCGGTGATATTGAAAAAGCAATCTTAAAAGCAGATTTAGGCTTAAATCCTTCTAATGATGGAACTGTAATTCGTATTGCATTCCCTGCATTAACAGAAGAGCGTCGTCGCGATCTTGTAAAAGTTGTGAAAAAATATGCTGAAGAAGCAAAAGTTGCTGTTCGTAACGTACGTCGTGACAGTAACGATGATCTTAAGAAGCTTGAAAAAGCTGGCGATATTACAGAAGATGATTTAAGAGGATATACTGAAGATATCCAAAAAGAAACAGATAAATATATTGCAAAAGTTGACGAAATCGCAAAAAACAAAGAAAAAGAAATCATGGAAGTGTAATAGCGATACCTTCGCAAATATGACCCTCTTCTTAAGGGGGTCTTTTTACACTTTTAGGCATACGTCTGCTTGCTGGAGGGTATGAATGATGTTTAAAAACTTTCCTTTTTTTAAAAGTAAAAAGGTCGCATCGTTTGATCATCTCGTTGAAAAAGTGAAAAAAGGATACATCCCAGAACATATTGCCATCATTATGGATGGTAATGGAAGATGGGCAAAGAGGAGAGCGATGCCTCGTATTGCGGGACATCATGAAGGCATGCAAGTTGTAAAGAAAATCACAAAATTTGCAAGCAAACTTAATGTGAAAGTGTTAACTCTTTATGCTTTTTCAACTGAGAACTGGAAAAGACCGAAAAAGGAAGTTGACTATTTAATGAGGCTTCCAGAAGAATTTCTAGGTACATTTTTACCAGAATTGATTGAAGAGAACGTACAAGTCCGAGTGATAGGACAACAAGATCGTCTTCCTACGCATACACGCAGAGCGATGGAAAAGGCCATGGAAGATACGAAAGAGAATACGGGATTAATTCTTAATTTCGCGTTAAACTATGGAAGTCGAGATGAGATCGTTTCTGCTGTGCAACATATGGTGAAAGATAGTGAGGAAGGAAAAATTCGTGTTGAAGATGTAAGTGAAGAAATGCTTTCTTCCTACTTAATGACGAGTTCTTTACCTGATCCAGAGTTGTTAATTCGTACGAGCGGAGAGCTACGTATTAGTAATTTCATGTTATGGCAAATTGCATATTCGGAGTTTTGGTTTACAGATGTGTATTGGCCAGATTTTACCGAGGAACATTTGCTAAATGCGATTACAGACTTTCAACATAGAGGGCGCAGATTCGGAGGCGTGTAGAAAGAGAGGGTTTGGTAGTGAAACAGAGAATTATTACTGGAGTGGTTGCTGCCGCGCTATTCATTCCCATCGTAATTTACGGTGGCGTGCCTTTTACGGTTTTAGTGTATGCACTTGCTTCTATAGGTTTATATGAATTAATTCGTATGAATAAGCTTACGCTTATTTCAATACCAACAGTTTTAGCTGCAGTATTATTATGGGTTATTTTAATTCCAAGCAGTGCATCAGAACTGTTTACTTGGATTGGATTAGGTAAATTAGAAATCACATTTGTGATTGTTTTATTACTTTTATCATATACAGTCCTTTCTAAGAATACATTTACTTTTGACCATGCTTCCTTTTTACTAATGGCAACAACATATGTTGCAATGGGATTCTTATATTTGAATGAAACGAGAATTTTAGGAATTAAATATGTGTTTTGCGCATTATTTGTTATATGGGCTACCGATTCAGGCGCATATTTCGTAGGGAAAGCATTAGGAAAAAGAAAATTATGGCCAGAAATTAGTCCGAATAAAACGATTGAAGGTTCATTAGGCGGCATCGTTTGTGGGATTGTTGTGGCACTTGTTTACAATATGTTCTTCCCAGTTGAGGCTAATGTAGGGATTTTAATTGTGTTGACAATTATCATTTCTATTTTTGGACAAATTGGTGATTTAGTACAATCTGCATTTAAACGTCATTATGGCGTAAAAGATTCAGGTACAATTTTACCTGGACATGGTGGTATATTAGATCGAACAGATAGTTGGTTATTTGTGTTACCAATTCTCTACTTCTTATTACAATACAATTAATAAATGAACGAGGGGTTGGAGTCATGAAAAACATTAGTTTATTAGGTGCAAGCGGATCAATTGGTACACAAACTTTAGATGTATTACGCTCGCACCCAGACCAATTCCGTCTCGTTGCTTTTTCTGTAGGGAAAAATATTGACTACGCAGTAAAGGTAATTCAAGAATTTTCTCCGCAAATTGTCTCTGTGCAAAGAGAGGAAGATGTTTTAAAATTACAAGCTGTCTCTGGTAATACAAAAATTGTATATGGTAGTGAAGGGCTTTTAGAAGTAGCATTACATCCAGATGCAGAGATTGTAGTAAATGCTGTTGTAGGTAGCGTAGGGTTGTTACCAACACTTCGTGCAATTGAGGCGAAAAAAACAATCGGAATTGCAAACAAAGAAACGTTAGTAACCGCAGGGCATCTTGTAATGGAAGCAGCACGAAAACATAATGTTTCGTTACTTCCAGTAGACAGTGAACATTCAGCTATTTTTCAATGCTTGAATGGTGAAAATGAAAAAAGAATTTCTCGACTAATTATTACGGCTTCTGGTGGAAGTTTCCGTGATAAAACGAGAGATGAATTGCATCATGTGACCGTAGAAGATGCGCTTCGACATCCAAACTGGTCAATGGGTTCGAAAATTACAATTGATTCTGCTACAATGATGAATAAGGGGCTAGAAGTAATTGAAGCACATTGGCTTTTTGGTATCCCTTATGAGCAAATCGATGTTGTTTTACATAAAGAAAGTATTATTCATTCTATGGTTGAATTTGAAGATCGTAGTGTGATGGCACAGCTTGGCTCACCTGATATGCGAGTACCAATTCAATACGCACTTACATATCCTGATCGATTACCTCTTTCAGACACAAAGCAGTTAAATTTATGGGAAATGGGAACATTGCATTTTGAGAAAATGAACCAAGAACGTTTCCGTTGTTTGCGTTTTGCGTATGAAGCTGGAAAAACAGGTGGAAGTATGCCAGCTGTAATGAATGCAGCAAATGAAGTAGCTGTTGAAGCGTTTTTACAAAAGAGAATTGGTTTCTTAACAGTGGAAGACCTCATTGAAAAAGCAATGAACCATCACAATGTCATTGCACGTCCGAGCTTAGAGGAAATTCTGGAAATTGATGCAACCACAAGACGGTTTGTGATGGAACAAATTTAGCAAAGGTGGTATGGAATTGAATACAGCGATTGCCTTTATATTAATTTTCGGTGCACTCGTATTTTTCCATGAGCTAGGGCATCTATATTTCGCAAAAAGAGCAGGTATTTTATGCCGTGAGTTTGCGATTGGTTTTGGTCCGAAAATATTCTCATTTGAAAAGAATGAAACGGTGTATACGATTCGATTACTGCCCCTTGGTGGCTATGTAAGAATGGCTGGCGAGGATGCAGACACAGTTGAGTTAAAGCCTGGAAAAAAGGTTGGCCTTGTATTAAATGAAAAAGACGAAGTTGCGAAATTAGTTTTTGATGGATATGAAAAGTATCCAAATGTTCGTGTCATTGAAGTCGAACAAGCTGATTTAGAGCATAATTTAACAATTTCGGGCTATGAAGAGTACGAGGAAGAGCTTCAAACATTCCGAGTGAATGAAAAGGCTCGTATTATTACTGCTGGTGAAGAAATACAAATTGCTCCGTATAATAGGCAATTCGGCTCCAAGAAATTGGGTCAACGTGCCTTAACAATCTTTGCAGGTCCTGCAATGAACTTCATTTTAGCATTTGTTATTTTTGTGATTCTTGGATTTGTACAAGGTGTTCCTGTTGACAAGCCAATGGTCGGAAAAGTAATGGAGAATAGTGCAGCCGAGCAAGCCGGATTAAAAGAAAATGATACAATTCAAGCAATCGATGGGAAAAACACAAGTACATGGAAAGATGTTGTTACCATTGTACGTGAAAACCCAAATAAAGAAATTACGTTACAAGTAAAGCGTGATAATGAACAGTTTAATGTAAAAGTAACGCCAACACTCGATAAAGAAGGAAAAGACGAAGTGGGTAGAATTGGTGTTTACTCTCCAGTAGAGAAAACAGTAATGGGTTCTATTAAATCAGGATTTGAACAAACATACCAATGGACAAAACTAATTTTTGATTCACTTGTGAAATTAGTAACTGGTCAATTCTCTATTAATGAGTTGTCAGGTCCAGTAGGAATTTATAATCTAACAGATCAAGTCGTAGATTATGGATTTACGCGTGTATTAAGTTTAGCAGCAGTTTTAAGTATTAACCTTGGTTTATTTAATTTACTACCAGTCCCTGCTTTAGACGGTGGACGTTTGTTCTTCTTCTTAATTGAAGCGTTACGAGGGAAACCAATTGACCGCCAAAAAGAAGGAATGGTTCACTTTATTGGTTTTGCATTATTAATGTTACTTATGTTAGTTGTAACTTGGAATGACATTCGTAAGTTTTTCTTGTAAAATAAAGTGAAACTTATAATGAAATAGAGCTCGTAGAATAAAATCCCTCACCTAACTCGAGGTGAGGGGTTTTACTGCGTGTAAGAGTAAAATGAAGAGGTGCGAATAAATGAAACAAAGTATGGTATTCAGTCCTACATTACGTGAAGTTCCAGCTGATGCGGAGATTAAGAGTCATCAGTTATTACTTCGTGCAGGTTTTATGCGTCAAAATGCTTCTGGTATTTATAGTTTTCTACCATTTGGATTAAAAGTACTACACAAAGTAGAACGTATCGTTCGAGAAGAAATGGAGCGCGCAGGAGCTGTAGAATTATTAATGCCAGCGATGCAAGCTGCAGAATTATGGCAAGAATCAGGCCGTTGGTATTCTTACGGATCTGAATTAATGCGTATGAAAGATCGTAACGCTCGTGAATTCGCATTAGGAGCGACACATGAAGAAGTAATTACGGATCTTGTACGTGATGAAGTGAAATCATATAAAAAATTACCGTTAACATTGTACCAAATTCAAACGAAATTCCGTGATGAACAAAGACCTCGTTTTGGTTTATTACGTGGAAGAGAGTTTCTAATGAAAGATGCATACTCTTTCCATGCTACACAAGAGAGTTTAGATGAAGTATACGATCGCTTATACAAAGCATACTCTAACATTTTTGCTCGTTGTGGCTTGAATTTCCGTGCAGTTATTGCTGACTCTGGAGCAATGGGCGGAAAAGATACGCATGAATTTATGGTATTATCTGAAGTTGGTGAAGATACAATTGCATACTCTGATACATCTAATTATGCAGCAAACATCGAAATGGCTCCTGTGGTAGCTACGTATACGAAGAGTGATGAAGCAGAAAAGGCACTTGAAAAAGTAGCAACACCAGATCAAAAAGCAATTGAAGAAGTATCTGCATTCTTAAACATTGAAGCTGACAAGTGCATTAAGTCTATGGTATATAAAGTAGATGAGAAATTAGTAGTTGTACTTGTTCGTGGTGATCATGAAGTAAACGATGTAAAAGTGAAAAATGTATACGGCGCTTCAGTTGTTGAGCTTGCTTCTCATGAAGAAGTGAAAGAGTTATTAAACTGTGAAGTTGGTTCTTTAGGACCGATTGGTGTAACAGGTGATATCGAAATTATCGCAGACCATGCTGTAGCATCAATTGTTAACGGATGTTCAGGAGCGAACGAAGAAGGGTTCCATTATGTAAATGTAAATCCAGAACGTGACTTTAAAGTAAGTCAATATACAGATTTACGCTTCATTCAAGAAGGAGACCAGTCTCCAGATGGAAATGGAACAATTCTTTTCGCACGCGGAATTGAAGTTGGCCATGTATTCAAATTAGGAACTCGTTATAGTGAAGCAATGAACGCAACATTCCTAGATGAAAACGGAAAAACACAACCACTTATTATGGGTTGTTACGGTATCGGTGTATCTCGTACAGTGGCAGCAATCGCAGAGCAGTTTAATGATGAGAACGGTTTAGTTTGGCCAAAAGCTGTTGCACCGTTCCATGTGCATGTAATTCCAGTAAATATGAAATCTGATGCGCAACGTGAAATGGGTGAAAACATCTACAACTCATTACAAGAGCAAGGGTACGAAGTATTACTAGATGATCGTGCAGAACGTGCAGGTGTTAAATTTGCAGATGCAGATTTATTCGGCCTTCCAGTTCGCGTGACAGTTGGTAAAAAAGCAGACGAAGGTATTGTAGAAGTGAAAGTACGTGCTACAGGCGAGTCTGAAGAAGTGAAAGTAGAAGAACTTCAAACATATATTGCAAATATTTTAAAATAAGAAGAGGTACCTCGTAATGAGGTACCTTCTCTTTCTTTGTAAACGTATTTTGTAAAAGAAGAAGGGAGAAATCTTTCTTTGTAGTACGTTTCAATTTATAATAGCAAATGGAA
Source organism: Bacillus sp. AY18-3 (assembly GCF_008042305.1). NCBI lineage: Bacteria > Bacillati > Bacillota > Bacilli > Caryophanales > Bacillaceae > Bacillus > Bacillus sp. AY18-3. The sequence goes on from NZ_QKQR01000015.1 coordinate 173,283, forward strand.
GGAGAGTGCTTATGTCTTTAACAAATGAACAACAAGAGCGATTTCAAATTTTGCTCCAGCAGTTGCAAATACCAGACGACCTTATAAATCAATATTTACAAGGTGGTGGCATTGAAAGGCTCGTTATTGATAAAACGAATAAAAGTTGGCATTTTGATTTACAAGTGCCACGAATTTTGCCTACAGAATTATATGAATTGCTAGAAACAAAGCTTAAGCAATCATTTTCTCATATTGCAAGAACAACATTTGCATTAGAAACAGAGAATAAACAATTTACAGAAGAAGAAGTGAGGGCGTATTGGCCACTTTGTACGGAACGAATTACATTTTCACCTATGTTTGCTTACTTAAAAAAGCAGCTTCCGCAGGTGAATGGAGTGAAGTTGCTAATAAATGTGAATAATGAGCTGGAATCTACTGCTTTAAAGAAAAACGTTGCGAAACCAGTAGGGGATCAATACGAAACTTTTGGATTCCCGCGTTTTCAGTTAGACACACATATACAGCAAAATACAGAAGAAATGCAAAAGTTTCGTGAGCAAACGCAGCAAGAAGATCGTGAACGTGTTATACAAGCTATGGAAGAAATGGCAAAGAAGCAAGCTGAAGAAAGTAGCGTTGTGCATGAAGGACCGGTTGTACTCGGATATCTTATTAAGCCGGATGAAGAGATTACACCGATGCGAGAAATTCAAGATGAAGAAAGAAGAAAAACAGTTCAAGGGTATGTCTTCCATGTAGAAACGAAAGAGCTACGTAGTGGCCGTACGTTATTAACTTTAAAAATAACAGACTATACGGATTCAATTATGATCAAAATGTTCTCGCGTGACAAAGAAGATATTCCAATGCTGCAATCCTTGAAAAAAGGAATGTGGGTGAAAGCGCGTGGTTCTGTTCAAAATGATACATTCGTTCGAGATTTAGTAATGATTGCAAATGATATAAATGAAATAACAGGACCGTCTCGTAAAGATAAAGCGCCAGAAGGTGAAAAACGTGTAGAGCTGCATCTTCACACACCGATGAGCCAAATGGACGCTGTTACTCCTGTTTCTAGACTTGTTGCCCAAGCAGGTAAATGGGGACATGAGGCAATCGCTGTTACAGACCATGCTGTTGCGCAGTCTTTCCCAGAGGCATATTCTGCGGGTAAAAAGGCTGGGGTTAAAGTTATATATGGTGTAGAGGCGAATTTAGTTAATGATGGTGTACCGATTGCATATAACGAAGCGCATCGTTTACTTGCAGAGGAAACTTATGTTGTTTTCGACGTTGAGACGACAGGTTTATCAGCTGTATATGATACTGTTATCGAGTTAGCGGCTGTAAAAGTAAAAGGTGGCGAAATTATTGACCGCTTTGAATCTTTCGCAAATCCACATCAACCATTATCTGCGACGATTATTGAATTAACAGGTATTACAGATGATATGTTAACGGATGCACCAGAAGTGGACGAAGTGTTTAAAAAGTTTGAAGAATGGATGGGCGACCATACACTTGTTGCTCATAACGCAAGTTTTGATATGGGCTTTATTAACGTAGGTTTTAAAAAGGCTGGACTAGAAAAAACGAATAATCCTGTTATTGATACGTTAGAACTTGCAAGATTCTTATTCCCGGAAATGAAAAACCATCGATTAAATACGATGTGTAAAAAGCTTGATATTGAATTAACGCAACATCACCGTGCGATTTATGATACAGAAGCAACGGGATACTTACTTGTGAAAATGTTAAAAGATGTGATTGAAAAGGGATTTGAATATCACGATCAATTAAATGATAGCATGGGGCAAGGGGATGCGTATAAGCGTGGACGTCCAAGTCATATGACGTTACTTGCGACATCAGATGTAGGGTTGAAAAATTTATATAAACTTGTTTCCTATTCTCACCTAAATTACTTTTACCGTGTACCACGAGTACCAAGGTCACTATTAAAAAAATATCGTGAAGGAATTTTAGTAGGAACGGCTTGTGATAAAGGTGAAGTGTTTGAGGCGATGATGCAAAAAGCTCCTGAAGAGGTAGAAGAAATTGCGCAGTTCTATGATTACATTGAAGTAATGCCTCCAGAGGTGTTACGTCATTTAGTAGAGCGTGAACTTGTTCGAGATGAGGGACAATTAAAAACAATTATTTCTAACTTAGTAAAACTAGGTGAGACGTTAGATAAACCAGTTGTTGCTACAGGAAACGTGCATTATATAGATCCAGAGGATGCAATGTATCGCAAGATTTTAGTCAGTTCGCAGGGCGGAGCCAATCCGTTAAACCGACATTCATTACCACCTGTACATTTCCGTACAACGGATGAAATGTTAGAGTGTTTTTCATTCTTAGGTGAAGACGTAGCGAAAGAAATTGTTGTAACGAATACACAAAAGATTGCATCATTAATTGGTGATGTTCATCCAGTGAAAGATGATTTATATACACCGAAAATTGAAGGTGCAGATGATGAGACGCGTGATATGAGTTATAAAATGGCGCGTAGCATTTATGGTGAAGAGTTACCTGAAATTGTAGAAGCGCGTTTAGAAAAAGAATTAAAAAGTATTATTGGGCATGGATTTGCCGTAATTTATTTAATTTCACATAAGCTTGTGAAAAAATCGTTAGTAGACGGATATTTAGTAGGTTCGCGTGGATCGGTAGGTTCATCATTCGTTGCAACGATGATGGAAATTACAGAAGTAAACCCATTACCACCACACTATGTATGTCCGAAGTGTAAGCAATCAGAATTCTTTAATGATGGTTCTGTAGGTTCTGGTTTTGACTTGCCGGATAAAGAATGTCCTGCATGTAATGTTCCATACGTGAAAGATGGACATGATATTCCGTTCGAAACGTTCCTTGGATTTAAAGGAGATAAGGTACCCGATATCGATCTGAACTTCTCCGGGGAATACCAACCACGTGCCCATAACTATACGAAAGTACTGTTCGGTGAAGATTATGTATACCGTGCGGGTACAATAGGTACAGTTGCGGAAAAAACGGCTTATGGATATGTAAAAGGTTATGCAAATGATCATAATTTAACGATTCGAAATGCAGAGATTGACCGCTTAGTAGCAGGATGTACGGGCGTAAAACGTACAACTGGACAGCATCCAGGTGGTATTATCGTTGTGCCAGATTACATGGATATCTTTGATTTCTCACCAATTCAGTTTCCGGCAGATTCAATAGGGGCTGAGTGGAGAACGACACACTTTGATTTCCACTCCATTCATGATAATTTATTGAAACTTGATATACTAGGACACGATGATCCTACTGTTATTCGTATGTTACAAGATTTAAGTGGTATTGATCCGAAAACAATCCCAACAGACGATCCGGAAGTAATGAAAATTTTCTCAGGCCCGGAATCGTTAGGGGTAACGGAAGAACAAATTAACTGTAAAACAGGTACACTTGGTATACCAGAGTTTGGTACGAAATTCGTAAGGCAGATGTTAGAAGAGACGAAACCTACGACATTCTCTGAGTTAGTCCAAATCTCTGGACTATCACATGGTACAGACGTATGGCTTGGTAATGCAAACGAGTTAATTTATAACGGTACATGTACGCTGAGTGAAGTTATCGGTTGTCGTGATGACATCATGGTATATTTAATCTATCAAGGTTTAGACCCATCATTAGCCTTCAAAATCATGGAGTCAGTTCGTAAAGGTAAAGGTGTACCGGAAGAATGGGAAGATGACATGAAAAGTAATAATGTACCAGGTTGGTATATTGATTCATGTAAGAAAATAAAGTACATGTTCCCTAAAGCCCATGCGGCTGCTTACGTACTTATGGCTGTACGTATTGCATACTTTAAAGTACATTTCGCGCTTCTATTCTATGCGGCATACTTTACAGTTCGTGCAGATGACTTTGATGTAGAGGCGATGGCGAAAGGTTCAGCATCTATACGTGTAAGAATTGATGAAATTGCGCAAAAAGGTTTGGATGCAGCGCCGAAAGAGAAAAGTTTATTAACAGTACTAGAAATGACACTTGAAATGTGTGAGCGTGGATACTCATTCCAAAAGGTTGATTTATACCGTTCGCATGCAACAGAATTTATTATTGATGGGGATACTTTAATTCCTCCATTTAATGCAGTGCCTGGACTTGGTACAAATGCAGCTTTAAGTATTGTAGAAGCACGCAAAAATGGAGATTTCTTATCAAAAGAAGATTTACAGCAGCGCAGTAAGGTTTCGAAAACAATTATTGAGTATTTAGATAGTCAAGGTTGCTTAGGCGATCTACCTGATCAAAACCAGTTATCACTGTTCTAATAGGTAGGAAAATTCTTTGCAAATCAACATTTGCTATGGTATACTATTAACCGAGATAACCATGTCATGTATATTGTGTAAAAAAAAGAGTGGGGAAACCCACTCTTTCGTGTTACTATCTACGTTTTATTGATGTGGAGAGGTAAGAAATTTCTGTCGTATATACATATTTTGTTACAAGTTTTACTTCTTAAATTTGGTAATACTAAGACAGATATTCCCTGCTTAACGGCAGGGGCTTTTGTTAGCTAACGAGAAAGAATAAGATGGACCGTTTTTATGGACGGGGTCTTTTCTTGTAAATGGTACATGGCGGCAGGAAGGAGGCTGTTTATGGATAAGAAAGTCACAGAAGTTGTAGAAGCATTTGCGCAGCCAATCGTTGAAGAGTTAAATCTTGAACTTGTAGATGTAGAGTATGTGCAAGAAGGACAAGACTGGTTCTTACGCGTATTCATCGATTCTGAAAAGGGAGTCGACATTGAAGAATGCGGTGCGGTAAGTGAGCGTTTAAGCGAAGCTTTAGATAAAGAGGATCCAATTCCTCATCTTTACTTTTTGGATGTATCATCTCCTGGAGCGGAACGCCCATTAAAGAAAGAGAAAGACTTCCAGCAAGCGGTAGGAAAACAAGTGGCAATTAAAACATATGAGCCGATTGATGGTGAAAAAATGTTTGAAGGAAAGCTACTTTCCTACGATGGTACTACAATTACATTATTATTAACAATTAAAACACGTAAAAAAGAAATCCAAATTTCAATGGATAAAGTTGCAAATGCGCGACTTGCTGTTACGTTTTAGTTAGAAGGGGGATCTTCATGAGCACTGAGTTGTTAGATGCCTTGCTCGTATTAGAGTCAGAAAAAGGAATTAGCAAAGATATTATTATTGATGCGATTGAAGCAGCGTTAATCTCTGCTTATAAACGCAATTTTAACCAAGCACAAAACGTTCGTGTGAGCTTTAACCCAGAAGTGGGAACAATTCAAGTTTTAGCACGTAAAGACGTTGTTGATAATGTGTTTGATCCACGTCTTGAAATTTCTGTTGAAGAAGCAAGACAAATTAATCCAAACTATCAAGATGGTGACGTACTAGAGATTGAAGTAACACCAAAAGATTTCGGTCGTATTGCAGCACAAACTGCAAAACAGGTTGTAACACAACGAGTGCGCGAAGCAGAGCGTGGTGTTATTTACTCTGAGTTTAGTGACCGTGAAGAAGATATCATGGTGGGTATCGTACAACGTCAAGATGCTCGTTTCATCTATGTAAGCTTAGGGAAAGTAGAAGCTTTATTACCTGTAAGTGAGCAAATGCCAAACGAACAGTACAAACCACATGATCGTATTCGCGTATTCATTACGAAAGTAGAAAAAACAACGAAAGGACCACAAATTTACGTATCACGTACACATCCTGGTCTTTTAAAACGTTTATTCGAAATGGAAGTTCCTGAAATTTATGATGGAACTGTTGAAATTCGTTCTGTAGCACGCGAAGCAGGCGATCGCTCTAAAATTTCTGTACATGCAGAGAACATTGATGTTGATCCAGTAGGTTCTTGTGTAGGACCGAAAGGACAACGTGTACAACGCATTGTAGACGAACTAAAAGGCGAAAAGATTGACATCGTTCGCTGGTCAAATGATCCAGTAGAATATGTTGCAAATGCTTTAAGCCCATCACAAGTTGTTAAAGTGCTTGTAGATGAAGAAGAAAAAGCAACAACAGTTGTTGTTCCAGACCACCAACTGTCATTAGCTATTGGTAAGCGTGGACAAAATGCACGTCTTGCAGCTAAATTAACAGGTTGGAAAATTGATATTAAGAGTGAGTCTGATGCGAAACAACTTGGTATTGTAACAGAAGAAGATAGCGTAATCGCATTCGGATTCGATTCAGTTGAAGACGAAATCGAATAGAGGTGATGAGTATGAGCAATCGAAAAGTTCCGTTACGAAAATGTGTTGCAACGCAAGAAATGAAATCAAAACGAGAGCTCGTTCGCATTGTTCGTTCCAAAGAGGGAGAAGTGTCCATTGATTTAACTGGAAAGAAATCAGGACGAGGTGCTTATTTATCAAAAGATAAAGAAAGTATTCTTCAAGCCCAAAAGAAAAATGTTTTGGAACATCATCTAAAAGCGAAAATCGACGGTTCTCTATACGAAGAGCTTCTTGAGCTTGTTGAGAAGGAGTCGAAATAAGTGTCCGATTGGAAATCGTTTTTAGGACTAGCAAACCGGGCTCGGAAAATTATTTCGGGTGAAGAACTTGTTTTAAAAGAAGTACGAAGTGGCAAAGCAAAACTTGTATTGCTATCTGAAGATGCGTCAGCAAATACTACAAAACGCATCACGGATAAAGCGACGTATTACAACGTACCAATGAGAAAGGTCGAAAATCGACAACAATTAGGGCATGCGATTGGGAGAGACGAGCGAGTCGTTGTAGCTGTGTTAGATGAGGGCTTTGCGAAAAAGCTGCGTAGCATGCTCGATACAAATTACCGGGGGTGAAGGTATGAGTAAAATTCGAGTGCATGAATATGCAAAACAACATAATATCTCAAGTAAAGATCTTATGACAAAACTAAAAGAAATGAATATCGAGGTTTCGAATCATATGACAATGTTAGAAGATGAAGTAGTAAATAAATTAGATAATGCGTATCAAACTGAAAAACCTTCTGTTGCAGATGAGTTTGAAGTAGAAGAAAAAGTTGTTCGTAGTAAAAAGAACAGCAATAAGAAAAAGAAAAAAGGCAAAGGAAATGAAGACAAACGTCAAGATAACTTTGCTGGAAGACAACAAACACAAACTGTAGAAACACCAGATAAAGTTACTTTCTCTGGAAGTCTTACAGTAGGTGAGCTTGCTAAAAAATTAAGCAAAGAGCCATCTGAAATTATTAAGAAGCTCTTTATGCTTGGAATTATGGCAACAATTAACCAAGACTTAGATAAAGATACAATTGAGTTAATTGCTACTGATTATGGTATTGAAGTAGAAGAAGAAGTAGTTGTAAGTGAAACTGAATTTGAAACATTCATCGATGAGCAAGATGATGAAGAGAACTTAAAAGAGCGTCCAGCTGTAGTTACAATTATGGGGCACGTTGACCATGGTAAAACAACTTTACTTGACTCTATCCGTAATTCAAAAGTAACTGCAGGCGAAGCAGGTGGAATTACTCAGCATATTGGTGCATACCAAGTTGAAGTAAATGACAAGAAGATTACATTCTTAGATACGCCTGGTCACGCGGCATTTACAACGATGCGTGCTCGTGGTGCGCAAGTAACGGATATTACAATCCTTGTTGTTGCAGCTGATGACGGTGTTATGCCACAAACAGTTGAAGCAATTAGCCATGCGAAAGCAGCTGGAGTACCAATTATTGTAGCTGTGAATAAAATGGATAAACCAGCGGCAAATCCTGATCGTGTAATGCAAGAATTAACAGAATATGAATTAGTTCCAGAAGCTTGGGGCGGAGATACAATTTTCGTACCAATTTCTGCAATTCAAGGTGAAGGAATTGACAACTTATTAGAAATGATTCTTCTTGTAAGTGAAGTAGAAGAATATAAAGCAAATCCAAACCGCTATGCAACTGGTACTGTAATCGAAGCACAGCTTGATAAAGGTAAAGGAACTATCGCGACATTACTTGTTCAAAACGGTACACTTCGAGTTGGAGATCCAATCGTTGTTGGTACTTCATTCGGACGTGTTCGTGCAATGGTAAGTGATATTGGTCGTCGTGTAAAAGTTGCTGGTCCATCAACTCCTGTTGAAATTACAGGTTTAAACGAAGTACCACAAGCGGGAGATCGTTTCATGGCATTCGCTGATGAGAAGAAAGCTCGTCAAATCGGTGAATCACGTGCACAAGAAGCGTTACTTGCTCAGCGTGGTGAAAAATCTAAATTAAGCCTTGAAGATTTATTCCAACAAATCCAAGAAGGCGATGTAAAAGAAATTAACTTAATTGTGAAAGCAGACGTACAAGGTTCTGTAGAAGCAATGGCAGCGTCACTTCGTAAAATTGATGTTGAAGGTGTTAAAGTTAAAATTATCCATACAGGCGTAGGTGCGATTACAGAATCTGATGTTATTTTAGCTTCTGCATCTAATGCAATTGTAATTGGATTTAACGTACGCCCTGATGTGAATGCGAAGCGTACAGCTGAATTAGAGAATGTTGATGTTCGTTTACACCGTATTATCTATAAAGTAATCGAAGAAATCGAATCAGCAATGCAAGGTATGCTGGATCCAGAATTCGAAGAAAAAGTAATCGGTCAAGCGGAAGTACGCCAAACATTCAAAGTAACAAAAGTTGGAACAATCGCAGGTTGTTACGTAATTGACGGTAAAATTACACGTGATAGTGGCGTGCGTATTATCCGTGATGGCGTAGTAATTTTCGAAGGACAACTTGATACGTTAAAACGTTTCAAAGATGACGTAAAAGAAGTTGCACAAAACTATGAGTGTGGTATTACAATTGAGAGATATAATGATCTTAAAGAAGGGGACATCATTGAAGCGTACATTATGGAAGAAGTGAAGCGATGATTATCGCTTCACTCTCATTCGAGTGTATGATTTACGATGTGCATTCTTTAAAAGAGAAACGAGCAATTTTGCAACGGGTGCTAACTCGTGTGAAGCAGCGTTATAATGTAGCTGTTTCAGAAGTAGGGCATCAAGATGTATGGCAACGTACAGAAATTGCAATTGTTTCTGTATCCTCTAATCGTGTTATTTGTGAAAAAGAAATGAATCGTGTACTCGAGTACATCGATTCATTTCCTGAAATTGAACGTACAATAACACAATTGGAATGGTATTGAATGAGGTGAAGAGTTATGAAATTACGTGCAAACCGTGTAGGCGAGCAAATGAAAAAAGAATTAGGCGACATCATCAGTCGTAAAATTAAAGATCCACGTGTTGGATTTGTTACAGTAACAGATGTACAAGTGAGTGGAGATTTACAAATTGCTACAGTATATATTTCTGTTTTAGGTGATGAGGAACAGAAAGAAAGTACATTAAAAGGTTTAGCGAAGGCAAAAGGTTTCATTCGTTCAGAAATTGGCCAGCGTATTCGTCTTCGTAAAACACCGGAAATTTCCTTTGAGTTTGATGAGTCTATCGGATATGGTCATCGAATTGATACACTTTTACATCAAATTAATAAAGACGGTAAACGTGAAGAATAATGGATAGACATTTGTCTATCCATTTTTTCAATGCAAAATTAAATTTGGATAATTACTATGAAAGAATTATGATGAGGTGAACATATATGGAAGGTGTAGTATTATTACATAAGCCAAAAGGCATGACATCACATGATTGTGTATTTAAATTAAGAAAGATATTGCGTGAGAAACGAATTGGTCATACAGGAACATTAGATCCAGATGTAACAGGAGTATTACCTATTTGTGTAGGACGAGCAACGAAGATTTCACAATTTTTAACAAGTGAGACGAAAACATATGAAGGTGAAGTAACACTTGGATTTTCAACGACAACTGAAGATGCTTCTGGTGAAGTTGTTGAAAGGAAAAATGTAGATCGTGTTATTACTCGTAAGGAAGTAGAAGGGGCTCTTGCTGCATTAACAGGTACGATTGAACAAATGCCTCCGATGTTTTCAGCTGTAAAAGTTAACGGAAAAAAATTATATGAATATGCAAGAGCAGGACAAGAAGTTGAACGTCCAGTTCGTACAATTACAATTCATGAATTTGTATTACTAGATGACCGTGAAGTGTTTGAGGGAGAAAATATTTCATTCCGTTTCCGTGTAACGTGTAGTAAAGGGACATATGTAAGAACGTTAGCAGTAATGATTGGTGAAAAACTTGGTTTCCCATCACATATGTCTCACCTTGTAAGAACAGCTTCTGGTGAGTTTTTATTAGAAGATTGCATATCATTTGAAGAAATTGAAGAAAACGTGCAAAATGGAACAGTAGAGTCTATCTTCATTTCAATTGATGAAGCATTAAGTAAGTTTCCGAAAATGGTTGTAGATGAAAAGCAAGCAGAGAAAATAAAGAATGGTATGTTCTTAAAAAATGAATTGCAAATAACGGCGCCATTTATAACAGTGTTTGATACAAATAATCGTTGCCTTGCAATTTATGAGCACCATCCAAAACACCCTGGTATGCTAAAGCCGATGAAAGTACTTGTGAATAATCAAGAACTAAAGCTATAATGAATTATTGGAAGGATTATTACAGAAAAAGGTGAATTCAAGCGTGAAACTTATTCATTTAACTCATCCACATGAACAAAATAAATTAGAATTACCACCTACTGTAATGGCATTAGGATTTTTTGATGGCATTCATTTAGGACATCAATGTGTGATTCGAACTGCGAAACAAATAGCTGATGAACGAGGATATAAAAGTGCAGTTATGACATTTTATCCGCACCCATCTGTTGTTTTAGGAAAAAAGGAAGCGCATGCGGAGTATATTACACCAATGTGTGATAAAGAAAAAATAGTCGAAAACTTAGGGATCGATATATTATATGTTATTAAATTTGATGAATCGTTTGCAGGCTTATTGCCACAACAATTTGTAGATGATTATATTATTGGTTTGAATGTAAAGCATGTAGTAGCAGGGTTTGATTATTCATATGGACGTTTAGGAAAAGGAAAGATGGAGACTTTACCATTTCATGCAAGAGGGGAGTTTACACAGACTGTGATTGAAAAAGTTGAATTTCAAGAAGAGAAAGTAAGTTCTACAGCATTACGAAAGTTAATTCGAAATGGCGAAATGGAACAAATTCCATCTATTTTAGGTAGAGCATATACAGTAGGGGGAACGGTTGTACACGGTGATAAGCGTGGACGTCAAATTGGTTTTCCCACAGCTAATATAGGTTTAAGTGATGAGTATCTATTACCACCTGTAGGTGTTTATGCAGTGAGATTAAAAGTTCAAGATGAATGGTACGATGGTGTATGTAATATTGGATATAAACCAACTTTTAAAGAAGATGAGCGTCAATTATCTATTGAAGTGCACTTATTTGAATTTAACAAAGACATATATGATCAAAATGTTACAGTAGAGTGGCATATGCGTATAAGAGAAGAAAAGAAATTCAATGGCATCGATGAGTTAGTTGAACAAATTGCAAAAGATAAGAAAATAGCACAAGAATATTTTGCGAACGAAAAGAATATACTTGCTTTTTCAAATGAAAAGTAGTATTCTATGTTATGTACTTTATGACAACCATTGCTTGGCATTGCGACTCACCGACGCTTGCTAGGTAATTGGGGGTTTAATTAATAGGAGGTGAAATAGGATGGCTTTAACACAAGAGCGTAAAAATGAAATCATTGCACAATTTAGAACTCATGAGACTGATACTGGTTCTCCAGAGGTTCAAATTGCTGTCCTAACGGAGCAAATTAACACTCTAAACGAGCACTTACGTACTCACAAGAAAGATCATCATTCACGTCGTGGTCTATTAAAGATGGTTGGTAAACGTCGTAACTTACTAACTTACCTTCGTAATAGCGATATCACACGTTACCGTGAATTAATCACAAAGCTTGGCTTACGTCGATAGTCAAAGAAGCGGGAATATTCCCGCTTTTTTGTTAGGTAAAAATATATCTTCTACCCTTTATAGCTTACTTCATTTTCGGTAATACTAGAGGTAGAATATTGTGATATACTATCCATTTACATAGAAGAATTGAATACTTTAAATTGAGAGGGGTACTTAAATGAGTCAAGAAAAGCAAGTCTTCTCGATAGATTTAGCTGGTCGTCAGCTAACAGTTGAAACAAGTCAGCTTGCGAAGCAAGCGAACGGAGCAGTATTAGTAAGATATGGCGATACAGCGGTTCTATCTACAGCAACTGCATCAAAAGAACCAAAAAATGTAGATTTCTTCCCACTTACAGTAAATTATGAAGAGCGTTTATATGCAGTCGGAAAAATTCCTGGCGGTTTCATTAAACGTGAAGGTCGTCCGAGTGAAAAAGCAATTTTGGCAAGTCGTTTAATCGACCGTCCAATTCGTCCGCTTTTCGCAGATGGTTTCCGTAACGAAGTACAAGTTGTCAGCATAGTAATGAGTGTTGATCAAGATTGTTCTTCTGAAATGGCAGCTATGCTTGGTTCTTCATTAGCGTTATCGATTTCAGATATTCCATTTGAAGGCCCAATCGCGGGTGCAACAGTTGGTCGTATTAACGGCGAATTCGTTATTAATCCAACAGTAGAACAGCAAGAACAAAGTGATATTCACCTTGTTGTAGCTGGTACGAAAGATGCAATTAACATGGTTGAAGCAGGAGCAGATCAAGTGCCTGAAGAAACAATGTTAGAAGCAATTATGTTTGGACATGACGAAATTAAACGTCTAATTGCATTCCAAGAAGAGATTGTACAAGCTGTAGGTAAAGAGAAATCAGAAGTGAAACTTTATGAAGTTGACGCTGATCTTAATCAAGCTGTACGTGAAATGTCTGAGAAGGATATGCATTCTGCAATTCAAGTACATGAGAAACATGCACGTGAAGATGCAATTAACGAAGTGAAAAAGCGTGTAATTGAGCATTACGAAGCGCAGGAAGCTGACGCTGATACATTAGGACAAGTAAGTGAGATTTTATATAAAATTGTAAAAGAAGAAGTACGTCGTCTTATTACAGTTGAAAAAATCCGCCCAGATGGCCGTAAAGGTGACGAAATCCGTCCATTAGCATCAGAGGTTGGTATTTTATCTCGTACACACGGTTCTGGTTTATTCACACGTGGACAAACACAAGCATTAAGTATTTGTACATTAGGTGCATTAGGCGATGTACAAATTTTAGATGGTCTTGGTGTAGAAGAATCAAAACGTTTTATGCACCATTACAATTTCCCATCATTTAGTGTTGGTGAAACAAGACCGATGCGTGGACCAGGTCGTCGTGAAATTGGTCACGGTGCACTAGGAGAACGTGCTCTTGAGCCTGTAATTCCATCTGAAAAAGATTTCCCATATACAGTACGTCTTGTATCTGAAGTTTTAGAATCAAATGGTTCTACTTCACAAGCAAGTATTTGTGGTAGTACTTTAGCAATGATGGATGCTGGTGTTCCGCTTAAAGCTCCAGTTGCAGGTATTGCAATGGGTCTAGTTAAAACTGGTGAGCATTACACAATTTTATCTGATATTCAAGGTATGGAAGATCATTTAGGTGATATGGACTTTAAAGTAGCAGGTACAGCAAAAGGTGTAACTGCACTGCAAATGGACATTAAAATAGATGGTCTATCTCGTGAAATTTTAGAAGAGGCATTACAACAAGCAAAAGTTGGTCGTGTGCACATTCTAAATCATATGTTATCTGTTATTGCAGAGCCACGTACTGAATTATCAGCTTATGCTCCAAAGATTATTACAATGACAATTAACCCAGATAAAATCCGTGACGTTATTGGGCCGAGCGGTAAACAAATCAATAAAATTATTGAAGAAACTGGCGTTAAAATTGACATCGAGCAAGATGGTACAGTATTCATTTCTTCAATAAATCAAGAAATGAATGACAAAGCTAAGAAAATTATCGAAGATATCGTTCGCGAAGTACAAGTAGGTGAAATCTACGAAGGAAAAGTGAAACGTGTTGAGAAATTCGGTGCTTTCGTTGAATTATTCAGCGGTAAAGACGGATTAGTTCACATTTCTGAACTTGCACTTGAGCGTGTAGGTAAAGTAGAAGACGTTGTGAAAATCGGTGATGTAATTACAGTTAAAGTTATCGAGATTGACAAGCAAGGTCGCGTGAATCTATCTAGAAAAGTATTGCTAAAAGAAGAGCAAGAAAAAGAAGCTGCTAAAGAAGAAAACAAACAAGAGCAGCAATAAGTAAAAGCCAGTTAAACTGGCTTTTTTTGTTATGTAAAAAATATGATTTACATATATTTTTATGTCAGTATAGGTATAGTTTTCATTATAACGCTCAAATTAACAAAGATAAGAAGAAAAAAGGTTTTTATATAGTTAATGGGAGGGTTTATATGAAAGCTCGAGTATTGGCATACATATGTATATTCTTTTTATATGTCAGTGTAGGCTCTTATTCCGTTTTTGCACAGGATAACTTATATGAAGAAATTCAAAAACATGCAAAACAATATGAGATTGCACCTCAAAATGCGATGATTGATAAGATATGGAAATCAACACCAGGATATAATGGAAGACAAGTTGATATCGAAGCATCCTATAATAATATGAAGAAACTAAAGAAATTTGATCAAAGAAATCTTGAATTCAAGGAAGTATCACCGAGTGTCCACTTAGAAGATTTATCACCAGCCCCAATTTATAGGGGACATCCAAATAAAAAGATGGTGGGATTAACAATAAATGTGGCGTGGGGAAACGAGTATTTGCCTCGTATATTAGAAATATTGAAAAAACATGATGTGAAAGCGACTTTCTTTTTAGAAGGACGTTGGGTGAAGGAAAATTTGCGATTTGCCAAAATGATTGTTGATGCAAATCAAGAAGTCGGAAATCATTCTTACACACACCCTAATATGAAAACGCTATCTTCTGATGAAATCCGAGATCAGTTACAAAAAACAAATCGAATGATCGAAGCAGCTACGAATCAAAAGGTAAGATGGTTTGCTCCGCCGAGTGGAAGTTTTCGGGATGAAGTCGTGAAAATTGCAGATGATTTCCAAATGGGAACGATTATGTGGACTGTAGATACAATTGATTGGAAGCGACCTGAGCCAGAGGTACTATTGCAGAGAGTGATGAGAAAAATACATCCAGGTGCTATCGTATTAATGCATCCAACGTCATCTACAGCAGAAGCATTAGATACAATGATTACAAAATTGAAGGAACAAGGATATAAAGTAGGGAATATAACAGAATTACTGGATGAAAAACGTGTGGATTAAATACATTTGCATGACATTCATCCTTAAACTTGTTATCATTAAATAATAGCACTTATTTAGAGAAACTGGCAGTAGGAGGAAAGTTTTTGATTAAAAAATATACTTGTAAAAATGGTGTAAGAATTGTTATGGAGAATATACCAACTGTAAGATCGGTTGCGATTGGTATTTGGATCCATGCGGGATCAAGAAATGAAAATGAAAAAAATAACGGGGTTTCCCACTTTTTAGAGCATATGTTCTTTAAAGGAACAGAAACACGTAGTGCACGCGAAATTGCAGAATCATTTGATAGCATTGGTGGGCAAGTGAATGCTTTTACTTCAAAAGAATACACTTGTTATTATGCAAAAGTGCTAGATGAGCATGCTAAATATGCTTTAGATGTATTAGCAGATATGTTCTTTAATTCAACATTTGATGAGGAAGAACTGAAAAAAGAGAAGAATGTCGTATGTGAAGAAATTAAAATGTACGAAGATGCTCCAGATGATATTGTGCATGATATGTTAACGAAAGCAACATATGAAACGCATCCGCTTGGATATCCTATTTTAGGAACAGAAGAAACGCTTGATACGTTTACAGGTGATACGCTACGCCAATATATCAAGGATCATTACACACCTGAAAATGTCGTTGTTTCAGTTGCAGGAAATATTGATGAAGCCTTTTTACAAACAGTAGAGCAATATTTCGGTAGTTATGAAGGAACAACAAATCGTGAACAAGTACATAGCCCAATTTTCCATTTTAATAAGGTAGCACGTAAAAAGGAAACAGAACAAGCTCATTTATGTTTAGGATATAAAGGCTTACAAATGGGACACGAAGATATTTATAACTTAATTGTATTAAATAACGTTTTAGGCGGTAGTATGAGTAGCCGTTTATTCCAAGAAGTACGTGAGCAACGCGGGTTAGCCTATTCAGTATTTTCTTACCATTCTTCTTATGAAGATACAGGTATGTTAACGCTGTATGGTGGAACAGGTAGCCAACAATTAGATACACTGTATGAAACAATGCAAGAAACATTAGAAACATTGAAAAATACAGGTATTACAGAAAAAGAGCTTATTAATAGTAAAGAGCAATTAAAAGGAAACTTAATGTTAAGTTTAGAAAGTACGAATAGCCGTATGAGCCGTAATGGTAAAAATGAATTGCTACTTCGTAAGCATCGTTCACTTGATGAGATTATTGAAAGTGTAAACACAGTAACAAAAGAAAATGTTGATGAGTTAATTCGTAACATGTTTACAGATGAATTCTCTGCAGCATTAATTAGTCCAGATGGAAAACTTCCAAAAGGAATAAAACTATAATTGCTTTATATGAAGTATGTAAAAATAACCGTATCTCTTTTAAATGAGATACGGTTATTTTTTTTGGATATACAGAATAGGTACTGATTATAGATAACTTAAATTCATAATTCGGTAGGGGGAGAGTGTATGCGATTAAGTGAATTAAGTGGCAAAGAGATTGTAAATTTAGAAAGAGCAGAAAAAATGGGAGTTTTAGGTTATGTTGATTTAGAGATTGATGAGAAGGATGGCCAAATACAGGCTCTTATCATACCGGCTGGGAAATGGGGAGGTTTTAAAAAGGAACCACAAGAAGTAAGAGTCACGTGGAGCCAAATTAAGAAAGTAGGGCACGATATGATCCTTTGTGATATTACGGATCATTCAAATTCGAAGTGAAAGGTGGCCATTTTGGTCATCTTTTTTTGTTTATTCTCCTCTGAGTAAAAGCTCACATGAATCGAGCGTTTACCGGAAATCAATTTCCCGTATAATGTCCTCTTATATGTCGAATGTTGAGATGGAGGTCTAACTGCATACAAATAGCGGGATAAATCATACTTGCTTTTGTTTTTCAATCACCTAAAACTCGTACATTACATATGATGTGGAGGAAAAAGAAAAAGTAGGCACTTTTCTTATAAATGACAGAAAAAGAAGGTGAATTAGGGAATGTTGACTGAGATGCATATTGCTGTCATAGGAGGAGATGCAAGACAGCTAGAAGTAATTCGCAAGCTAGTTGAATTGGATGCGAAACTTTCATTGATAGGGTTTGATCAGTTAGATCATGGCTTCACAGGGGCAGCAAAAGAAAGTATACAAAATTTAGATTTCACTTCTGTAGATGCAATTATTTTGCCAGTTGCAGGTACAAATGCCAAGGGAGAAGTAGATACTATTTTTTCAAACGAAAAAGTTTCTATAACGAAAGAACAAATTGAAAATACACCAGAACACTTTACTATATATTCAGGTATTGGTACGCCTTACTTGGAAAATCTCGTATCTACTACAAACCGCAAACTTGTTAAATTATTTGATCGTGATGATGTGGCAATCTACAATTCTATACCAACTGTAGAAGGTACATTAATGATGGTAATTCAACATACCGACTATACAATTCATGGTTCCAATGTAATGGTTTTAGGATTTGGTAGAACAGGGATGAGTGTTGCCAGAGCATTTCAATCATTAGGAGCCCATGTCAAAGTTGGAGCAAGACGATCGGAACATATTGCACGTATTACAGAAATGATGTTTTCCCCTTTTCATATGCAAAATATTGAGAAAGAAGTAGGAAATATCGATATTGTCATTAATACAATTCCGCATCTCGTCGTGACAGCGAATGTTATTTCGAAAATGCCGGCTCATACGTTAGTAATTGATTTAGCTTCTAAACCAGGCGGTACCGACTTTAGATATGCGGAAAAAAGAGGAGTCAAAGCGCTGTTAGCACCTGGATTACCAGGTATTGTTGCTCCAAAAACAGCAGGACAAATTTTAGCGAACGTTCTTTCTCAGTTACTAGCAGAAGACGTAATAGCAAGAAAGGAGAATGGGGAATGAATTTAAAAGGGAAAAGAATAGGGTTTGGTTTTACTGGTTCACATTGTACGTACGAAGAAGTAATGCCTCATTTAGAAAAATTAATTGCTGAGGGAGCAGAAGTACGCCCCGTTGTTTCTTACACTGTTCAATCAACAAACACGAGATTTGGAGAAGGAGCAGAGTGGATTAAAAAGATTGAAGAAGTAACAGGATTTAAAGCAATTAATTCAATCGTTGGCGCAGAACCACTAGGACCTAAAATTCCACTAGATTGTATGGTAATTGCACCACTAACAGGAAATTCTATGAGTAAATTTGCAAATGCAATGACAGACTCTCCAGTACTAATGGCAGCGAAAGCGACGTTAAGAAACGGCAAGCCTGTCGTATTGGCTGTTTCGACGAATGATGCTTTAGGGCTGAATGGAGTAAATCTAATTACACCAACAAGGTGACAACAAAGCACGAACGCTTATATGTCGCCAGCTTGAGGGAGCTTAGGGTAAAGCACAAGTTCGAAATCATCGAGTCTTTGCCACTTTTCCTTTTTATAAACAGCCTTTTCTAAAACTGACTTTAGGAGGCTGTTTTTCTTTTTGGGATCATCTGTTTTAAAGTACAGATCAAGAACATGCTCTACTTGAGGTATTGTATCTTTCTTCACTTTTTCTTTCTTAATTTCTGTTTTAATTTCTTTCTTTAAGTTTTCCATCGTGGAAGTAATTTCAGTAATACGATCAGAAACTACATTCGAGCGTTCTAAAAACATATCGACTGTGTAAACACCACGTTCTAATAAATCATGTAAATTATTTTTTTGTTTTTGGACATCCACTAATTCTTTTTCAAGTTTTCGTAATGCAGCTTCATTCATTTGAATAACTTGAGTTTCTTTTAATTTGTCATCTTGCTTATGTTTTTCAAAATCAGCTTTATAATTGATGTACCATTCTTTTAGTGCCTCGAGTAAACGCTTCTCAATTAATTCAGTATAACTTGATTTGTTTTCACAGCCACGGTGTTTACAATCCATCGTTTCTTTTCGGTTCTTCGGATAACGTTGTACCATGCTATAACCACATTTACTACATTTGATAATGCCAGCTAGAGGATTTTTAATTCCGTTCGTATTGTAAGGAACATGATATCTTGAGTTTAATTTTTCTTGTACTTGTTCAAATAAACTTTCAGGTATGATTGGTTCATGTTTGCCATCAGCAATAATCCAATCTGATTTATCTTGACGAGCACAACTTCTTTTTACGGCATCAGGCTGTTTTACTTCTTTTCGTTTTTGCCACGTTACTTTTCCGATGTACACATTATTTTTTAATATATCCAAGATGCTGTAGGGGTTCCATTCATTACCTAGCTTACTTTTGTAGCCAAGATCATTTAACTTGCTTCTAATTGCATTTGCTCCCATATCCTCATGTGCATACCAATCAAATATCATTCTTACAACTGAAGCTTCTTCTGGATTAATCGTTAAAGTACGTTCTCGCTTATTTAAGCGATGGATATCATATCCGAATGGTGCATGTGTGCCAAGATAATTCCCAGCCTCTACACTGGCAACACGACCTCGTTGCATACGTCGTGTAATAATCTTTAACTCCTTACGGGCCATAAACGCTTCAAATTCGCTGTATTCTTCATCCCACTCATCATTAAGGTCATAAGTCTTCCTAGGTGTCATAATCTTCGTATTCGAGCGTTTAAACGTCTCTAAAATGATTCCTTGTTCTTTCATACCACCACGACCTAAACGGTCCATATCCATACAAAGAACAACATCATATTTGTTATCTTCAATTTCTTCGAGCAGTGCTAACATCTCAGGACGTTTCACTAAGCTCTCACCAGAAACGATTTCCTCACGGACAGATAAAACATTTAGGTTCATTTCCTTGGCAATTTTCAGCAGGGTAGTGCGGTGCTTTGCTAAAGTTTCACCTTCGCCACGTGCTTCGGCTTCGAGGTCGGCACGGGACTTTCTAAGGTAGATTGCGGTTTTCATAGTTAAACCTCCTTATTGATATGTATTATATGAATTGTAATGATTGGAATGAAGTAAATGATAATATAAAAAGCTAGCCGGATTTAATATGATTCAAAAAGCCCATGAATTGGACTTTCTAATCATGAATTACTTTATTGTATTCAAGCCAGTTTTTTGTTTCTGGATTATAAAGAAAAATTGTATTTTGTTCCTGTAAATCATTTACTCTTACTAGAACCCATTCTTTAGTTGAACGAGTATGGAGATGAATTAATTCTTCATTTTTGACATTAGTTTCTGAAATGAACTTTACAGTATAGTAAACTTTTTTTAATTCACCTATTTCTTTAAGATAGAGATACATAATCGCAATTAGGAAAACCCAAATTACTATTGGACCAACTAAAAATTGAATAGCCTGTTGAGATGTTAGATCAAATTTTAGTATTTGTTCTTTAGCTAAATAGAAATGCATGGCTTGGGTAAGTAGACTAGCAACCACAAGTATAATATATATAAGTTTGTTTAGACCCAAATACATAAAAATGATGCCATTTTTGATAAAAATAAGAGCATTTTTAGTTTTATTATGTTGGTTTAGCCACTCATTTTTTTTGTTAATAAAATTTTGGTAACTGTTAATTGTGTATAAATAATTTAAAGCGGTACGAATTATTTTAAATACAATATAGATTAATATAGAAATGATTAAGGTGAAAACTAACATAATATCTATAGTATATATTGTATTTAATTTAACTTTTGTTGGTTTAGGAAGACCAATAAAATATAAGGAGAACGATACAAGTTGGAATAGAAGATAAAATCCAATAAAGGCCGTAATAGATTGTGTCATCTTTGTTAAAAATCTAATGTGTTTTCCTTCAAATATTAAATCAAAATTGGTTTTCTTATTATAGAGAATTAGAACGCCCAAAAAAGAGGCTATGGATAGAATTATTGGAAAAGCTTTAGATAATCCTTCAGAAAAAGAAGCTATATCTTTTATAAAAGTCATTTATATCAGTTCCCTTCTACAACTTTATATAACAATGAATATTAATATGTAACTAATATGTATCGGTCTTTAAATGAACGTGTGAGTTGCTTAATCACCTGATTTGTTGCACCTTGCTATTTTATCTTGATAATCAAGTGCCTGTTTTTTTGCAATCGGATTGTCATCCATTTTTTCTAATTGAGATAACGCAGAACGTGCTGTATCGCAATCCATTCTTTCAATTTCTTGTCTCTCGAATCGTTCACGGCGAGAGGCTGCAGCCCTATCGAAAGCTTCTTCTTTTTCCTTTGGATCAGCGGCTTGAATTTTCCTTATTTGCTCCTCCTTGAACCGCTCCATTTCGGGCCCTTCTATTTTTGGTGCTGATTGATTACTGGAAACATTTTCTTCGAGTTGTTTTTCTTGATTCTGATGTTGTTCTACTTTGGCTGCTTGTTCTTGCTTCGCTTTTGCTCCCGCTTGGCGTTGGACTTCAGCTTCCTGACGTTGTTGTTCTTCTTGTTTTACTTTTTCCTCTACCTGATGTTGTTCTTCTGCATTCTTTGTTTCTTCTTGTGCGTGTTGTTCGTCTTCTTTAACTGGATTGTTAGTATCACAACCAACTAGTCCAATAGATAAAAAGAGCGCTGTAAATGGTACTAGGTACTTTTTCATTATTAACCCTCCATAAGTTAATAGAATTGCATCTGCTTTCTTAACAAATATAGGTTTTTAAACGGGCGAATCCTCCAGGAATCCCATAAATCTCCGCAACTTCTTGAATAGATAAACGAGTATCCTTATAAGCAGAAATCATTTCATCGGTAAGTAACAATTCCACAGCAAATGTATTTGCTTCAATTTCTAATCGATCCACTGAAAAGAAGGTTTGGTTACGCAAGAAGGGAGTATTTGCTTTGGGATGAAGTACAGCATGACCTAATTCATGTGCACAAACAAATCGTTGAGTAGTTTCGTTAATTTGATTATTAATATGAATGAATTTAAAGCGTTTATAAGTGTTGTAAAAACCAAGAGTATTCCCTAGGTCTTCAAACAACACTATAATATCTTTTCGTTTAGCAATTTCAAAGGGGTTTGTTGTGCCGTGTTTTTTTACGATTTTCAGTACGTAGTCTTTAATCTTCATTTCTCGCTCCGTTCAATCTTTTTTGTACTTGTTTGGAGTGAATTTTTGTTTGGCTAATTGTTTTGCCATGCGCATAGAGTTTTCTAGAGAAATACGAATCATTTCTTTTGTGTGTTCATCTATCGGTTCTCCATCAAACATTAAAGCATCTTCGCTATTTTCTAAGTCTTTTAAAGTCTTTTCTAAGTCACGAGCGATATCACGAGTATCTTTTTTGTTTAAATCAGGAAGTGCATTAGACACTCTCGATTCATCTTCTCTTCCTAATAAATAATCTGTTGTTACTCCTAAAACATTCGCTAAATCTTTTAGCATTTCGTTTGAGGGAGTGCTATGACCATTCTCATAGTTACTAATGGTGCCTTTAGTGGTATTTACTTTATCTGCTAATTCTTGCTGAGTGAGTTTACGCGTTTTACGTGTTTCTTTTAGTCTTTGTCTCAACACTTTTAGCACCTCCCGTTAATAAAAAGTACAAAGATATTGTACCTTATATAGATTAATTGTAAAACTTTGTACAAGATAATTGTACAAATGTATTGACGTACAAGTATCTTATACTTATAATAAAAGTACAAAATACTTATACAAGGAGCGAGACAGTGATCAAAAATATCAAATTAATTAGAGCTAGGAAAAAAATTAAGTTAACCCAACAAGATCTTGCAAATAGAATGCAAGTTACAAAATCTACAATAAGTAATTGGGAAAATGGTTATAGTAATCCAAATCTTGAAAAGGCTATCAGATTAGCAACTATTCTTGGTCGTGATATAAAGGATTTAATTTGAGGTACAAGAGTACAAGAATCTTATACTTTATGGTGGGAAGTAGGTGAGGAAATGCCAACAACTAACATGGCAGTACCAACAGACCCGTCGCATAAACATATAAAAAGCACTTCAAGAGGTGACACCATGAGCCAACAAGAAGAATATGCGGCGACTTATGAATTTGGAAAAACGAAAGTCCATGTTGTGGCTCCTGAGCCAAAATCACAAAAGGATATTGATAAAATCCGTCAAGCATATTACAAGGCTGGTTGGGCCATCATCAAAGAAATACAAGTGAAAGAAAATGTTGAGGATTAGTTCCTCTCTTTTACATGAAAAATAGACAAGTTAGGTATGTACTAAATTCATTGTAACCATTTGAAAACTAAATATGGAGGCGAACAGATATGGGAACAAGCATATACTGCAATTCAGCAATAGGAGAATTATTACAGAATGCTAGAGAATGTTGTGATAATGTTCAGCTGAAAACGAAGAAAGGATTATCTAAGTACCTTGGTATTACACATGAAAGATTAACCCGTATTGAATCTGGACTTTCTAAACCAGAATTTGAGCTTGCGATGGATTGGTGCCATGCAACAGGAGCAAAGTTGAATCAACAAGCGATTAAACATATTTATGGTGTTGGATTACCGCCTACAGATCCACGTTTAACTCAAGATGTAAATCTACAATTGATGAACTACATTAAACAAGCTGAAGAGGGGATTGCGGCAGCAAAGGAAATCATGAACTTACAAGTTTCAACAAGGTCATGGAAGTTAGATGAAAAGAAGAAACATGAATACGCAGTTCATGCAAAAGAAATCTTCGATACAATCCAAGCTACTCAGTGTGTAGTACAAGCTCTGGAACAAGTTCATTTTGGCATTATGGAACAAATACAAAGAAGTTGGTTGCAAAAAGCTATGTCAGAGAACGTTATTATTCAATCGGTGGATAGCTTAATGGCTTTAACAAAAATGCTGTAAAGGAGGAAGAAAAATGACAGTAGATTATAAGAAACCAAGTTTAAGAGAATATAAGGAATTAATTCGCTATGATGCAAAACTAACTGGTGAAATTAAAACAGCGCAAATACTTGGCGAGGATTCAAAATCAGTTGAGTTAAAACAAGAGAAGAAATTGTTGGGGATTCGAATCAAAATTATTGAAGCATCATTCATTTTGAAACATAAATGGGCAAAAGAAAAAGCTACCGCCTAGACAACAGTAGCTCTGAAAAATATCGTAAAGCAATTATAACATTATATAAATCATTTGGACAAGCCACTGTGCTTGTCGTTATGACCAGAAAGGGGATTGTTCCTCCCATACCCCTACAACGTTCCTTTCTGGTTGTAACGATGCGTACAGCATTAATTTAATTAGAAAGGAGATGTAATTCATGAATGATAAAAACAATCGTCTTCAAGATCTAGTTCTTCCAGGAGATTTCTCATTCGCTAATAAACTTCATAACTGTATGGCTGTATGTATTCATAACATGTTTAATGCAGAATCAACCGAAGAATCAAATCACTGGGAAGAAGAGCTGGAGCGATGTATGAGGGAATTTAAAATGCTTCGTGATACAAAAGAGGAACATGAGGCATCGATGAGTTATCGTGTAGTGATTAAAGGTTTAAGAGCAAGAGGAGTTAACGCTTCGTTAGTAACACGTAGAAAATAAAAAGATCTATCACTTGGCAGAGTGATAGACAAACGGTTTTGCAAAAGATCTTAGGATTAATTATATCAAATTAGCATTCGTATAACAACGGAGTGTGCTACATGCTTTTAAACAAATCATTACATAGGGTGTTGCTGAACCCTAAAGTGTCTCAACAAGCAACATCAGAGCAACATCTAATTTACTTAGCAAAACAATATCTCAAAATAGGATACAAGAATTATCGCTTATTACGTGTAGAGGACGGATTCGCGATATGTAAACGGGAGGATGAATAATATGGCAGTTTATAGACCAGTACATGTTTCATTTTGGCAGGATTCATTTGTTTTAGATCTTACACCGGAGGAAAAGTATTTCTACTTATATTTGATGACAAACAGTAAGACGTCTCAATCAGGAATCTATGAGCTTCCACTTCGAATCATTGAAACTGATACAGGCTACAATCGTGAAACTGTTATGAAGCTATTAGAACGTTTTGCTGAGTACGGAAAAATTAATTACAACCAAAAAACAAAAGAGTTGTTCCTAATCAACTGGTTGAAATTCAATCCGATTAAAAATGTAAACATTGAAAAGTGCGTCTTAAAAGAGATTCAATCTGTGAAGGACCAGGATTTTTTAGTTGATTTCTATGAAACTTGTTTGCAATTAGAACGAGAACAAGATTTTAAAATCCCTCGTATTAAGGAGTATTTATCAGTCCGTTTGGAGGGGCTTATAAGGGGCTTACAAGACCCTAGCAAGGAAGAAGAAAAAGAAAAAGAAGAAGAAAAAGAACAACAACAAGAAGAACGCGCAGATGCGGAAGATGTTGTTGAGGTTAATCCAATTTCTTTTTATGAACAGAACTTCGGATTGGTTACACCTTTTATTGCAGACGGTATTTATGCTTGGGTAGATGATTTAAATGCAGAGCTTGTTATAAAGGCCATGCAAATTGCTTTAGAGAAAAACACGAGAAATATGAATTACGTAAATACGATTTTAAGAGATTGGCATCTTAAGGGATTGAAAACAGTAGCAGATGTTGAAGCCGCTGATCAAGCATTTCGCGCTCAACGATTAGCAAAAGGACAACAAACTATGCAAGCACCTTATCAAAATAAAGGTTTATCAGCATCGACTCAAAACGTATTGCAGCAGCAAGAAGCATGGAAACAAAACATTCCAACAGAAGAAGAACTTGCAGTACTTAACCAACAAAATGCGTGGTTGGCCCAATGAGTAACGCTATGATTCGTAATGTAGAAGCTGAACAAAGTGTTTTAGGTAGCATTATCCAAGAAGGCGATTTAATTAAAGATTGTCAGCTAAAGGCAAAACAGTTTTCTTTACCAACGCACCAAGTGATTTTTAAGGCGATGAGAGAGCTAGAAGATGCTGAGGCACCGATAGATCTTGTTGCTCTCATTGGAAAATTCGATGAAGGATTTATGTATCAAATTGGCGGGATTGAATTCTTTGTAAATCTAACAGAAGTTGTAACCACAACTAAAAACTTTTCGTATCACGAAGGACTGGTGATTGAAGCTTGGAAGATGAGACATGCTCAAGAGGTTGCTGGTAACTTATATAACGGCCTTCAGCAAAATAAAGATATGAGTGTTATTAGTAAATCAATTGATGAACTAAGTGCCATTGAAGAAACCGGTTACTCAGATGAATTTAACTTGAAAGATACACTTGTTGATTTGTATAAAAAAAT
Organism: Bacillus sp. AY18-3; assembly: GCF_008042305.1. NCBI lineage: Bacteria > Bacillati > Bacillota > Bacilli > Caryophanales > Bacillaceae > Bacillus > Bacillus sp. AY18-3. The sequence continues at coordinate 199,780 of NZ_QKQR01000015.1, forward strand.
GCAAATTGATGTAGGTGATTTAACTGGTATTCCAACTGGTTATGATGACTTGAACAGAATGACAGCTGGATTACAAGAAGGAGATTTAATTATTGTCGGCGCCCGTCCTTCTATGGGGAAAACCGCATTTGTATTAAACGTTGCTTTTCATGCAGCAAGTGCTCAGACAGCAACAGGAGTTTTCTCGCTAGAGATGGGAGAAGAACAGTTACTTAAGCGGATGATCTCAAGTACTGGAAATATAGATGCTACGAAATTAAAGAATCCTAAAAAACTATGTGATCTAAAGGATTGGGAAAAGATTAGTCAAGCAATGGGATTGATAAATGATTTGCCATTAGAAATTTATGATAAAGCAAATGTCACGATGCAAGAGATTTACGCTAAAACTAGGAAACTAAAGCGTAAGCACCCTGATAAAAAGGTTTTAATCGCAATTGATTATTTACAGCTTATTGTAGGGGATCCCAAGCACAAAGGAAATCGTATGCAAGAAATTGGTGAGATTAGCCGCAAGCTGAAACTTATGGCACGTGAGTTAAATGTGTGTGTAGTCGCGTTATCACAATTAAGCCGTGCTGTTGAAAGCAGGCAAGATAAGAGACCATTACTGTCAGACTTACGTGAGAATGGTCAAATTGAGCAAGATGCGGACTTAATCGCGTTCTTATATCGTGAAGATTACTATGACCGTGAAACCGAAAATAAAAACATTACAGAAATCATTTTGGCGAAACAGAGAAATGGTCCAGTAGGTGTTGTGGAATTAGCATTTATTAAAGAGTTTAGTAAGTTCGTAGGTTTAGAGCGAAAGTTTGATAACCAACAGAGGGCTTAAAGATGCTGTTACGTCAGGAAGTAGAACGTAGAAAGCTAGCAATTATTCGTAAACTATTGGGATTAGGGTTAGCTGAGATTAATGGACAAACATTAGATCAACTAACGTTAACGCAACTAGAAGGAATTTTACTTGCAAGTTTGCAAGTATTGGAGGGAAGCAACAATGCCCAAGCAACTAACAATCTTTGATGTGGAATCAGTCATATCATTTGATCCTAAGAAAGCTCATATCCATCGTTTAAATTCAAAACTAAGGTATGCAGATATGGTTGTGCAAATACCACGCCAAGCAAAAGCAATCGATGAATTAAAACCGACGACAGCACCGGATGAACGTTATGAGTTATTTGAGGATTACGCAATTGGGATTTGGCGTTATAAACGAGCGGAGGATAAACAATTTGTATGGGAAGATGCTGAAGAAATATGTAAGCGAGCAAGAGATGAAAAAGAGCCGATTCCGATTCGGCTCCATCTATCACTGGAACAAGCATTTATTCCAGAAAACGTTGTTCAATATTTGTAGACAAATAAAAAAAGCTGAGATCACTCTCAACTTACTCGACAAAGTAATTATAACACATTTGGGAGTGGTTTCGGTGGTAATTATCAAAGAAAACGTTGCGGAAATGAAGGCTGAAATAGACTTGAAAACGAATGGTATTTACATTGTTAAAAATGGTCAAGTTCAATTAATTCAACCACCTCAAGGAGGATTTGGTGAACAATCATTTACATATAAAGATGGAAAAATAATTCGCATGGACGAAAGAAAAACTCAGTTAATTTAATATACAATTTGAATTCTGTAAAGAAAAAAGAAGCATAAATGAGCTTTGGAAAAGGCATTGGACGCTGGGGAAGTTGTGTGTTGTGTCGGAAATATATAAAAAAAGGCACTTTCATAAGTGCCTTTTGACAGATTATCGACTTACATTTATGTAGCTTGTAAGTTCTCTATGCCAATAACTAGATCCCCAGCCACCACTTGCTACAACGTCATATTGCCCTGATGTAAGTCCGCTTGTTGGAAAGTAAACTGTCGTACTTCCGCCGTTAATGCCAAAATAAGCATCTCGTCTTGCAACAGGGTTGTTATTACCTTTTTTGTATAACTCAACAGCAATATTTCCAGCAGAAGTTGATACTTTAACATCAATTGAAGTTGCTGCTCTAGTATAATTATTAGCATCAGTAGATAGAGTTAGATTACTGTGGCCTTTTGACCCCATTGCAAAGGCATCAGATGTACCAAAGAGAACTCCACTTGATAAAATAGCTGCTGTTAAAATTGTTTTCCCTAATTTTTTCATTTCTATTTCCTCCCTTATAACTTGTAAATGTTATATACAAATAACAATATAACCCATTACATAGTTTTGGTCAACAAAAAAATGGATAAAATGTAAAATATACCTATTTAGCGAGTGAGTAGATAGTAAATACCAATACAGTAAGTGTTGAATCATCCCATAATGTTTGGGATGATTTCCTTATATTTTTTGAAGATTTTTCATGCAAGTCACCCTTGTTGAAATTTTGTATCATTAAAAATAATCTCATACAGAGAAACAGAATTAAAGCCTAAAACGTAAATATGCAATATTGCATATTTATCTTAGGCGAAGTAATCCTTTGAGAGAAAGGGAGAATATATCAAGACGAGACGTGAGCAACTAGCTTTTATGACTGGACTAGTAAAATACAGAATAGATCTTTGTTTGGCAGCGGCATATCAATTTGGTGAAAGAAATGGAATTAAAGAAAACATTCATGTGGGGCTTCGTTCAAAAGGAGAACAAAAGGCTCAGTGGTTAATGGAGCAATTAATGAATTTAAAATTAGTTGAAAATAGAAACAGGGTAGCAGTTCCGTATCTAATGGTATTTCATGAAATGATTAACACTTGTATGAGATTTTTACATGAAGAAGAAAATTAAGAAAAAAATGCTATTTGAGTAGAAAGGAGCAGATCGTGAAGTGAGAAAAGTAGAAATAACGGTCGAAGAAAGATTAGTAAGTTCAGTATCATATGAATTTATGTTACCGAAACATGTATCAGTTGTAGAAATAATTGACTACGACATAGAAGAAAATTGAGCATAAAGGTGGGATAAACAATGGATATGGATATCGAAGGACAACTATCTATTTTCGATATCGCTGAAACAAAAAACAAGCTGTATGAAGTCTTGGAAGCTAATGGCTATCATTGCGAGATTAGAAGTTATTATTTACACAATGATTATATGGGAGAAGTTAAGTACTTCTACATTAGAACAACAGATGACGTGATTATTGATATGTGTCTAAGTGAGTTTCCTGAAGTATTTGCGGAGTATGAGGGATTCAGTGAAGCACAGATCAAGAAGATATACAAAGGAAGATTACAGTAACAATGCTATTTAAAAAAAAGAGAAGCCTTTAATTAAGTCGCTCCTCTTAATGCCAATATACAATAACTATTCCATTATAATGTATGAGCGTAAAATATTTAATAATTATCTTTATGGTAAAAATTTCATTTTGTTTAGTTTAAAACGAAAAAAAGAGCACTTAATAAAGTGCTCTTGTGACGAGCTTCCTTTTGCAATGACTATTTTATAAAGAAAGGAACGCAAAATATTATATGCGAGTCCAGTCAAATAGGTGTTTTTTTATAAATAAAGAGCAGCTAGCAAAAGCTAACTGCTCCACTCATGGAATATGGTTCGAAATGGGTTGTCTACAGTATTGACGGAATATTGAGTTTTATTCAAGGTTGGTTCCAAAAAAGTGACATGCCACCAAAATATAAAATGATTAAAAGGACAATTACTATGAAAGCAATTAAAGAAATTTTCTTCCAGGATTTTTTCATTAGTAGACCTCCTTTATGAAGAATATTAACACTTTATAAGAAACTGAACAAAATAATCCTTAAATAGAATGTAAGGTTAGTAGAAATGAGTAGTGTATGTACATATTACGTAGATTCAGATAAATGTTTTTGATGCAAAGCAAGAGTGGAGATGTTTTGGGGAATACATAACAAAATGTGATTAAGACACTTCCGGATGTGTTAAGTAGTAATATAGTCAAACTGGCTATTTTAATGAATAGATGAAAAATAATATTTGGTAGATTTTATATGGTATTATAATTGATAGGAGAAATATGGAGTGGAGGAAATAGAATGAGTATTGATTTAAGATTAAATGACTATATGCATAATATTAAAACTTTAAGAACTTTCGTTTCTGCGATAGAACCAGTATTAATTAAAGAAGCAGACGAAAATTTCAAGAAAAATGGTAGTGATTTATTACCAGTACTAGTGGCTATGCATGGACAAAACCCAGATATGGTAGACCTTGATGAGGAGAAGAAAAAACGTATTATAAAAAAATTTGATTTAGAAATCACTGATAAAAATAAAATTAAATTTAAAAATCATGAAGCCGCTAAAAAATTTAATGAAACATTTGATAAAGTGAGAATGATGCAAAAGCAAATTGAAATGCTCTATGAAAATTCTTTAATGAATTTAGTTATGTATTTTGAGACACTAATCAGTAATTTAATAAAACAGCACTTATCAGAACATGGAGATGTAAAGAAGAAGACATTATCTTTTGAACAAATAAGCCAGATGGGTTCAATAGAAGAAGCAAAAGAATTCCTATTAGATAAAGAGGTTCACGATTTAATGTACCAGGGGTTTGACGATTGGATTGCCTATTTAAAAAGACAATTGAAATTGTCAATGGGGTACTTAGAAAACTGTAATAATCAAATTATAGAGATATTGCAAAGAAGGAATTTGATTATTCATAATGGCGGTAAAGTTAATAATATATATTTATCTAGAGTAAAGGGAAAACGGGATCAAGAGTTGAAAATTGGTGACAGGGTTTTGGTGAAAAAGGAATATCTAGATGATGCAATTGATTTAATTGAGAGCATAGGGACTTTAATACTTCTTGAATATTGGAAAAAAAGAAAAGCGGACGACACAAAACGTGGGTATGTATTAGGAGAACTTACTTATGAACATATGAAAGAAGATAGATGGGGTATAGTTAAATCTTATTCTTACTTTTTAATGAATGATAATGGATTGCCTCAAGGAACCCGGTTGACAGCTAAAGTAAACTATTGGCAAAGTCATAAGTGGCTAAATGAATTTGAAATGGTAAAAAATGATGTTATGAATGCTGATTTTTCGGCTAATAGTAGAGATTATCAACTTTGTCTACTAGCATTACAAGATAAAAAGGAACGTTTTATTGAGTTATTGCCAGAAGTGTGTCCAAATGATATCCCTTTAGAAGCTTTTAGGGAATGGCCAATATTTAAAGAAATGAGAGATTTGGAGGCGACAAAAGAATTTATAAAAAAACAAAGCTCTAAAATAACTGTAATGACCCCGGAAATGGAAAAAGAATTAGAACTTACAGAATCTGAAATCGCAGTGGGGATAGAAACATTAGATGCAGAGAAGAATATGCAGGATAAAAGATAGATTAGGTATGTATAGTTAGGTTCTTTTGGGAATATTCTTTTTTAAAATGAATTTTGTTAAAGGATAAAAACAGAGGTGTTATATTAAATATAAAAAAAGATCGACAAGTTTGGAACTGCTCAATCAAAAGAACATGGTATACTACTAATAATAATTAAACATATTGTCCTACTGGAAGAACCAGCGGACACTGAACTACAAAGAGTATTGGTGATATTGCTCTGTAGTTTGGTGTCCGCTTTTTTTATTTTGCTTAGAGGTGATGGGAATGAAAAAAATTCGTAATCAGCAGCAAAAGAAACAGAATAGGCATTATAAGAAAGAAAAGTTAAGTATTCGAGATATAGAGGAATTAATGGGCGTCCGTAAACCAAGGTATGAGCGTGGTCATGGCGGAGCTCTTAGACAAAAATAAAATTTGGAGGAATTAATATGAAAAAACAATTAACCTTTAAAATGCCAGTTGTAGATGGAAAGAAAACAAAACAAGCGGTCGAAGAAGTATTTGAAGTGTATCGTCAGTATTTAGCAACAATGCCAAATGATATTTTACCTAAAGTTACACCATCGTATTCTATTATTCCTCCATCATTTACAAATGCATTTCACAGTTCTACAGAAGAGATTGCTATCGAAAGAATAGAATACGAGCAAGAGCGAAATGAATTTATGATTTGGATCTATGACGGTGTTAATCGCCTAAAGGATGATGAACGCCGAATAATATTAGAAAGATTTATGAGAGACCTACCAGGATATGATCCTGACATTTGGCTAGAACTAGGAGTAGGAAAAACAAAGTATTACAAATTAAAAGGGCAAGCATTATTACGGTTGGCTTTCATTTTAAAAATAGAAGTGTATAAAAAGAATCATAGACAAACAGAGGTGAAAAGTGCATGAATTTAGTTCAGCCAATTCGTGATAAAGAAGCTATTCAAGAAATTAAAGAGTTTTTTAAGGAACAGAATGAGCGTAATTACATTTTGTTCCTTTTAGGAATTAATACTGGCTTACGGATTTCTGATATATTACGTCTTCGAATTCGTGATGTAGAAGGCTGGAGTATCTTTATCCGGGAAAAGAAAACAAAGAAAATTAAAGAAGTGAAGATGCCATCTGAACTAAAGAGAGCGATAAGGGAATATGCGAATGGAAGACCGAAGAATGAATTCCTTATTAAGAGTAGAAATGGTAAAAATAAACCAATTACTAGATCAATGGCCTATGTAATATTAAATCAGGCAGCAAGAGAATTTGGTTTGGAGCGAATTGGTACTCATTCACTTAGAAAAACATATGGATATCATCACTATAAGCAGTTTAAAGATGTAGTGGTTTTGCAAAGAATGTTAAATCATACGGATCAAAAGGAAACATTAAGATATATCGGTATTGAACAAGATACATTAAATGATTATCAAAAGAAATTCAAAATCTAAGGATTTTATTTTTTTATGCATTTTTTGAATTTGCTACAAAAGAAATGTGTCAAATTGGTTTTGCTGATGTGTTGAAAAGCTTGATGGTTCTAAGCGGAATTGCGATGGACTAATTCAACAGAATATGGTTTGTAGTGAATTTATTTTTAAAGATTATTAAAGCTAAAACTCAAAAACTGTTCAAAAAGAGGATTTTAAATGATGGAAAATTTAATAATATACTAAAATTAGATATTTATAATTGACGATTTTTGAATATAAAAGGATAATTTAGGTAAATGATGCGGATATCGTGTCATAAATTAATGAGGGGGTTTTATTGATGACAGGTGTTTCGGTTTTAGCGTACGAAATCTTAGTAGCAATGTTTAATGAGCAAGAGAAGGAGGATTCTAACATGAAGTCATTGACACCTAGTTTTTTTAAAGTAGATTCGAAAGAATTTGCTAGTGCTGTCAATGAATTGGAGGAATGTGGATATATTACAGAATCTAATATTTCCTTCGGAGGGCAAGGGAATTTACCTTTGACTGCTTGGCTAGATAACGCGATTGTTACAAACTTAGGTGCGTTATGTGTAAAGGCAAACTCATAGTTTGAAAGTAACATTTGTGATTAAAAGCAATTTTAAATTGCAATAAAATTTTAAGTGAGGTAATTATTTTATGAGTAGAGCAGGGTACGATACAGCACAGATTTGTAAGAATGGACATGTCATTACAAATCGTTTAGAAGATAGTCCAGAGCATAGCCAAAGTTATTGCAGCAAGTGTGGTGAGGAAACCATAACATGTTGCTTGAGTTGTTCTGCGAAAATAAGAGGTAAATATCATGTTCCTGGTGTAGCAGTACTATCTACAAAACAAATGAAAGCACCAAGATTTTGTTATCAATGTGGAAATGCATATCCTTGGACAGAAAGAGCATTAAGTGCAGCTAAAGAGCTAACTGCAGAATTGGACGAACTTACAGAAGAAGAGAAAAATATGTTAAATAGAAGCATTGATGAACTGGTTCAAGAAGGACCACAAGTTGTAGTAGCAACAACAAGATTTAAAAAAATCATGAAAAAGTTGGGTGACTCATCTGTTGTAGGTGGGTTTAGAGATATCCTTGTAGATGTCGCGAGTGAGGCAGTAAAAAAGCAATTATGGTCGTAATGAATAAAACGCGAACGATTTGCGAACGATTTGCGGACGAAATTAGATTTTAGACGTGTTATATTTGTATTGTGAGAAACGGCGGAAAACGTTTTTTACATTCCTTTATAATTCAAATGGATCGTTAGGACCATGGGTGATGGTTGAAGATTGGATGACACGTTGACTTCGTAGTTCAATTATTAGAAACTAATAAAACCTGTTGTATAAACGAGGAAGGGCTTGTGCTCTTCTTTCAATCGCTGACTACGAGACATATTAGTAACTACGGGAGAGTGACGTACAGTCGGCGATTGAAAGAGGTGTAGAACCTCTTAACCAAACTGAAGTAAATATGCAGTACACGACATGACTTGTCTATTTAGTAAAAGAGCTACCACATTGGATAGCTCTTTTTGTATTTATTAGAGATAAAACTTCACGTACCGTATTTTAATTATAAGAAAGTTTTTAGCATTGGAGGGTGAGCGGTGAAATCGAGAACAATTGTTATATGTGATAAATGTTCGGGTAGCTTTAGATTCAAATCTTTAAAAAGAAAGTTATTTAACGGAATTGAAATGTATTACATCAAGTGTAGACATTGTGGTAAAGAAACCGTTTCTTATTACACCGATGAAAAGATTCGACAGCAACTTCAAGATAATGAAGTGGAGCGTAAAGAATTAAGAGAACGAATAATGGTTGCTGAAAGTCAGGAAGATATCAAAGGGTATGTGGAACAGATTAATCAGCTTGCTAAAAATGTTAGGAAACAAATGGATAAATTGAAAAATGACTTAGGAAAAAAAGACGAATCCAATGTATGAAGAATTCGTCTTTTTAGTATTAACCTTTAGGTGGATAAGGATCGTTTCCATGACTATCTCTTTCACGAATTTGTCCGTTTCTACCATGAATAAATAATTCGGAATTCTGATTACGAGAGATTCCACGTGCGGAATCAATAGCTTCTTGTTGAGTCCGATGTATGGAAGTAGCTTTTGAATTACCAGCACCTTTTACTTGCCATCCACCATTAGGATGGGGAGTAACATGTTGATTCTTTTTCATAGTATCACCTCCTTCCAAATAAAAGAAATTCGACAGTATTATTTAAAATTCCTTCTTTAGTATGTTGTGAAATGTCGAAAATACATGATGATAAGGAGTTGGGTCTTTGTCTTATAAACCCAAGAAGTCTTGCGCATATCCAATGTGTATTAACTTAACGACAGAACAGTATTGCGAAAAGCATAAGCAAGAAGCTACAAAGTCATATGACAAGTATCAGAGAGATAATCAAACTACAGCGTTCTATAAAAGTGTTGGGTGGAGAATAACGAGAGCGAAAGCTTTATCACGTGATTGTTATTTATGCCAACGATGTTTGAAAGATAAGAAGTTAACGCCAGCTGATATGGTTCATCACATTGTTGAAGTGAAAGAGGATTGGTCAAAGCGATTGGACATTAACAACCTTGAAAGCTTATGTAACAGTTGTCATAACAAAGTGCATGGAAAGAGAGGATGAAATAAATGAAAGAGAATTATAAATCAACAACTCATATTGGAGATATGGTAGTTGGTATACAGATGGGAACGAAAGTGTTTCAAAAGAAGCTACGTGCTATTGGTAATCATGCGCATGAATTAGCTGATGAGCTTCAAAGGATTGATAAGGAAGAGGAACACAATACATTAGCAAGCTACTCGACAGATGAATTGATTGAAGAGATTAAGAGTCGTGCAATTAAAGTATCAGGATCAAGTGTTAAAGCGGTAGCAATTGATGTTTTAAAACTTGCTAAAGATATAGAATTAACCATCAAAAAAATATTTAATAAAAAAACAACAATCCCCCCATCTTTTTATTTCTGAAGAGGTTCTTCTGGGGACCGGTGCCCCGCTTCGTGTTTCGCGCGGAAGGTCTCTTAAAGGGGGGGACCCTCTGAAAATCGACCACTTTTTTTAAAAGGTGGTTATTTTTTATCCATAAAATGTAAGTGTGGTGAGAGCATGGATGAAGACTTAAGAATAAAGTACAAGCCACCGACCCACCTCAAGAAGATTGGAAAAGATACTTGGTTTCGTATTTGGAGAATTTTAGAGGCGGAAGGTAAGGCTGGTATTAATGATCCAATAGCAATAGAGATGATTGCTTACAGTTATCAAATGTATAAGGAGATGGCAGCGCAAATAAAAAAGGATGGTCTAACTATGGACTATACTAATAAAGCAGGTGCCACCAATCGAACAAAGCATACCCTTATTCCGGAGCTTCCGAAATATATGCAGCAAACACGACAGTATTTAGGTGAGCTTGGATTAACTGGCGCAAGCCGTAAGAAACTTCAAGAAGAACTAGTTAAAGAAGTAGAAGATGGTTTCGATGACTACTAAACCAGTTGATACGCATGACTATGTAACTGAATATGCGAAAAGGGTTATCAGTGGGAAGATAGTTACTAGTAAAAAAGTGCGTAAGGCTTGTCAAAGGCATATTCGAGATTTACAACGTCAAGATGATGAAACATTTCCATATGAGTACAGTGTAAAAGAAGCGAATAGAGCGATTATATTCATTGAACGTTTTTGTAAGCATAGTATCGGTAAGATGGCAGGTAAGCCACTTTTACTTGAATTATGGCAGAAGTTTAATGTTGGTAGTCTTTTTGGTTGGGTGGAAAAAGAAACGGGTTATAGACGGTTTTTAGAAGCCCTCATTATGATTGCTCGCAAAAATGGTAAAAGTACCCTAGCATCAGCAATAGCTTTATATTTATTTATGAAAGATAACGAGTATGGAGCGCGTGTATATACGCTAGCAAATAAACGTGATCAGGCTAAATTGGTATTTGAAGAAGCTAAGCGAATGGTTAAACAGTCGCCAGCGTTAAGGCGAAGGGTAAGGATAATACGAGATAAGCTGTATTACAATGCTATGAATTCTGAGCTAGAACCACTTGCTAGTGATTCGAAGAAACAAGATGGTTTAAATACACATGGAGCAATCTTTGATGAAATTCATGAGTATAAAGATCGTAAGTTAATAAATGTTATTCAATCATCTTATGATGCTCGTACACAGCCACTTATTTTGCATATTACGACAGCTGGTTTTGTTCTTGATGGTCCTTTGATGAAGTTTTATGAGGTTGCGGATAAAATGTTAAACGAAACGGTCGAGCATGATCGTTTTTTTGCGTTTATTGCAGAGATTGATCCGGAAGATGATTGGAAAGATGAGGAGTGCTGGGTTAAAGCGAATCCAAACTTAGATGTTACAATCACTCTCGAAAAATTAAGGGAAGCCTATAAAACATATGTTTTAAATAATGAAGTTAATGAGTTCAAGACGAAGCGTCTTAATTTATTTGTAAATGCAGCTGAGAAATGGCTTGAATGGGATGTAATTAAGAAAAACTATGAAAAAGAATATGATATTGATGTTCTTGAAGGTTGTATGTGTATCGGTGGTGCGGATTTATCTGAAACGACGGATTTAACAAGTTCCTTTTTAGAATTTCCACAAGAGGATGGTTCAGTGAAGTGCATTCATCATAGTTTTATCCCAGAGGCTAAATTGTTAAATAGTGAGGATAGAGCAAATTATGAACTTTGGGTCGAAAAAGGGTATTTAACGGTTATTCCAGGAGAAGTAATTGACTACGATTTCGTTACAAATTGGTTTGTTAGAATGTCTGAAAAGTACCATATTCAAGAAGTTTGCTATGATCCATTTAACGCAGCGCAGTGGTTTACCCAGATGCAAAATTTAGGGTTTGAGATGGTTAAGGTCCAACAAGGATTTAAGTCAATGAACTTATCGATGAAGGATTTTGAACGTCTATTATTGCAAGGGAAAGTTAACTTTAATGGTGATTTGATGTTTAGATGGTACATGAGTAACGTTAAAACGCAAAAGGATAGTACTGGTAACATAAAGCCCGTAAAAGCAAATAAATATTCAAGGATTGATGGTGTTGCAGCGGCATTAACGGCACATTTTAGAGCCATGATTTATTTACAAAACATGCCTCAAGAATCGAATCTCGAATTATGGACTTTTGATGATTAGAGGAGGTGAGAAAATGAATTTTTTGCAAGGATGAGAAGAAGGAAGCAGCCGACGGAAGAACGAGCAAAAGAGCAATTTAGTAATTTTGTAAAGTGGTTTGAACCTTTTAATATTTTTCGGAAAAGAACAGGTATTACTTTAGCAAATAATGAAACTATCTTTTCAGCTATTACGCGTCTTTCTAATTCTATAGCAAGTATGCCTTTAAAGCTCTATCATAACTATATTCCTGTTGATAGCGACCTGGGAGACATGATTTCTAATACTCCCAATGGAAATTCTACAAGCTTAGATTTTATAAGAACGATGGAAGTTTTGCGAAACTCAACGGGAAATGCTTATGCATTAAAAAGGTATAATTCTTTATACCAAGTAGAAGCTTTAGATATTCTAGATTCATCAAGGGTGGAACCCGTGATTGAGAAAGATACGATGGCTCTATATTATCGTATTGATACGGAGAATGGACAATATTATGTACATAATATGGACATTATTCATGTGAAGCATATTCATGGTTTTGGTTGGAAGGGTATTAGTCCAATTGATGTATTAAGAAATAGTATCGATTACGATGACAAAATAAAAGAATTTAGTTTGGAACAATTGGAGAATGGTGTAAAGGCTAATTTTATTTTAGAGGTTGCATCAATTTTAGATGAAAAGAAAAAAGAAGTGGCTTTTAATTTGTTTCGTGATTTTTACAAAAAGAATACTGGTGTTTTAATAGAAGATCAAAGTATGAAGATAAGAGAAGTGAAAAATCGTGATTTTATTGACCCAAAAGTATTTGAAGTAGAAAAAATCACACGTAATCGAATTGCCGCTGTATTTAATATGCCGCCACACATGGTTGGGGTATTAGAGAATGTAAATAATTCAAGTTCAGAACAAATGGCTCTGGAATTCATCATGCATACATTATTACCAATTGTAAGAATGTATGAACAAGAATTTGATAGGAAGTTATTAACCGCTGAACAACGAAGAAAAGGATATAGTCATAAATTTAATATGAATGGTATTCTCCGCGCTGATATGAAAACACGCGGAGATTTTTATTTTAAAGGTGTTAGATCTGGTTATATGACTCCAAATGAAGCGAGGATGCACGAGGAAAAGGCACCGATGCCAGGTGGAGATAAATTGTTTGTTAGTCGGGACTTAGTTCCTATTGATAGTCCAGAACTTTTTAAAGGAGGTGAATAAAGAATGAAGGGAAAGAAAAGAAGCCAATCAGTAGAACAGGACATTGTAGCTGATGATTATGAAAAACGGACATTTTCTCTTAAAGTAAAGAACGTACAAATACAGAAACGTGATCATCAAGGTCAGCAATCTGAAGTGTTAACCGGATATGCGGCGGTATTTGACCAATTTACAGAACTGACAGATTGGTGGGGGGATGTTTTTTATGAAAAATTAACCAAGGATTCAATGAATAATACTTTGTCTGATGGACATAAGATCTTCGCTTTATTTAATCATAGCTGGCGCGATTTATTAGGTTCAACTGGCGATAATTTGACTTTAGATATTCGAGAGGACGGTTTATATTTTGAACTTGTACCTATGAATTTTGAATTTGATCGTAGAATTGTGGAAATGACAAGAAGCGGAACGATTGGGGGATGTTCAATCGGTTTTAGCATTCTTGATCAGGAATGGGAAGAGCGAGACGGAGAATGGTTCCGAATTATTAAAGAGATTGTATTATACGAAATTACATTCACTCCAATTCCAGCTTATCCTCAAACCACAATTCAAGTAGATTTGCGGAAGGTGGAGAGTGGAGAATTTGAGGAACGAAGTGCAACTAATCAAGTTCAAAAGCCAAAAGCACCCACGCAAATTATTTCGGATGAAGAAAGACAATTATTATTAAGCGATGTAAATACAACTTTAAAAGACTTTGAAAAATATAAGAAATAACAGGAGGAATAAGATATGAAAATTAAAAGTAAATTCCCATTCCGAGTTGGGTTACAATTTTTTGCAGCACGATCTAAAACAATGATGGATATGAAACGTGATTTACAGATGTTAGGTGAAGAAGTTGTAAACGCAAGTGAGGCATTAAGATCTAAATTAACGGATGCAACAATTACATCTGAAGAGTTAGCTGATTTAAAGAGAGCAAAGTCATTCGCGCAGGAAAGATTTGATGCAGCAGAAGCTGAATATAAAGAAATGGAGCAAGAGCAACGTTCTAGACTACAAAGGCAGGAGCCTATTTTAGCAGCCGAGAATAATGAAGAACGCATGATTGCAGCGAAAGCAGAATACTATCGTTCTATTTTAACAGGACAATCTGTTAGTGAGGAAACAAGAAATCTATTAGGGACAAAACAAACGACATCAACTGGTGGGGAAAAATTCTTACCAACAACACTATCTAATCAAATTGTATCTGAACCAAAACAAAAGAATCCGCTTCGTCCAAAAATGACATTAACTAATATTAAGGGGCTAGAGCGTCCGAAAATTAGTTTTGAGCTTGATGATGATGATTTTGTTACTGATGAAGAGACAGCGAAAGAATTGGAAGTCACAGGGGATAAAGTTTCGTTTGGACGCCATAAAGTGAAAGTTAAAGCGCGTATTTCTGATTCGGTTATTCATGGAAGTGATTTGGATTTAGTTACAGAAGTTGAATCAGCACTTCAAGCAGCACTTGCAGTGAAAGAAAAACGTTTAACATTTGCAGAATCTCCTAAAAAGGGAACTGAGCATATGTCATTATATGAGCCAGGTAAAATTAAAGCTGTCACTGGTGGAAATATGATTGAAGCAATTATTAATGCTTTAGGTGACCTAGGTGATGATTATCAAGAAAATGTAAGTGTAACAATGCGTCGTCAAGATTATTATGCATCACTAAAAGAATTAGCAAATGGATCTACTGATTTATATAAATTACAGCCAGAAGAAGTAATTGGTGCACCAGTTACATTCTGTGAGCTTGCTAAGTCTCCTGTTATTGGTGATTTTACTTTCTTACATGGTAACTATGATGGTGGTGTAATTTACGATGCTGATAAAGATGTAGATAAAGGTGAATATATCTTTGTATTAACAGCTTGGTATGATCAGCATAAAGTGCTGAGTTCGGCATTCCGAATTACAGAAGTAAAACCTACACCCTAAGGAACCCCAAGAAATTGGGGATTCTAAAGGAAGTGGTGATGTAACGAATGCAGAACCAGCAAAAGCAAGAACTAGAGCAAGTAAAACTGTATCTAAGGATTGATGGAGATGAGGATGACATAAACCTCATCTCTTTTATTAATGCAGCACATCTATATTTGCGGAATGCAGGTGTTTCTTGTAAAAGTAATGATTTATATGATCTTGCAGTGAAAATTTATGTTTCTTTACACTATGATGATATGTCAAAGGCACAAACTGAAAAGTTAGAAAGGTCATTAGAAAGTATTGTCGTTCAGCTAAAGTATGAGGTGGATTTATGAGTGCGTTAAAGAAAAACAAACGTGTTATCTTACAGAAAAAATCGACTGATTATGAAACAGACGAAGAAGGAAACCCACTTGAACCATGGCAAGATGTAGTGAAAGTTTGGGCAGCAGTTAATCCCCTAAGAGGACGAGAATTTTGGCAAGCGGCATCAGTTAATGCTGAAAATACCATTAGAGTAGAAATTCGATATCGAAAAGGGATAACGAGTGATATGCGAATTTTGTATGGTGAGCGTATCTTAGAAATTACTAATGTTATAGATGTTGAAGAAAAGCATAAGGAAATGCACTTAATGTGTAAAGAGGTGTTAGACAATGGCTAACATGGAGTTACAGGGCATGACAGAGTTAATGCTTAAGGTTCAACAAATGGGGCGAAAAGGAGCATCAGCGCAAACTAAAGCTGTAAAAGCTGGTGGTAAAATTTTTCAGGAAGGCTTCTCACGTGAAGCCACAAGGAGTCGTAGTCCACGTAAAGCAACGGTAAAACAGTCTTGGAGAACTGGTCAACATGGAGCAGATAATGCGAAAATCAGTGCTGTTAAAAGTAAAGAGGGCGTTAAATATGTTAATGTTGGCTGGTTAAAGGGAGATAATTCTCCCTTTTTCTATATGAAATTCCAAAACTGGGGGACTAGTACGATGCCACATCCGCCGAAAAAGGGCTTTGCTGAAAAAGTAGTTATGGCAGGTGAAAGAGAGTCTCTACGAGCAATGAGGAATGTATTAAAACAGGAGTTGATGCTATGAGGGACTTAATGAAAGAAATTAAACAAGGTCTTGAAAATAATAAAGAACTTGTTGATCTATTAGGCGGTAAGAGGATAGGACATCTCATATTTAATGGGGATAAAAATAATCCTTATATTACATTTTCAGAAGTAAATAACCAAGATGGTGATTTTGCTGATGATAAGGCTTATAACAGTGATTTGTTATACCAAATTGATATTTGGTCAAAGAAGCCAATTACAAATAAATATAAAACAGAAGTCGATAGAGTAATGAAATCTATCGGCTTTTCTCGTTTTTCTACAGCCGATTTGTATGAGGAAGATACTAAAATTTATCACTACGGTATGAGGTACCGTACAAAGATTAGTTTAATTGAGGAGGAATAATATATGAATGGACTTCCAGTAGGATTTCGTGATTTACATTGGGCGGAATTATTAAAGGATGATGAAACAGGTGTTGAATATGGTGAACCAATTCGTATTGCGGGTGCAATCGAAGGCAAAACCTCACCTAAGTCTGAAACCGTTAAATTAGAGGCTGATGATGGTATTTATGCATCTTCTTCTAAGTTTGGTGGTGCTGATGTAGAGTTTAACGTTGCAGATTTACCATTTGCTGTATATGCAAAGTTATTAGGTAAAAAGGTAGTGAAAGGACAGGTTGTTGATCGAACAACAGATGTTGCGCCTTATGGTGCAATTATGTACCGTATCCCAAAAGATAATGGCAAATTCCGTTATGGGGTATTATATAAATTGAAATTCGAGCAACCAGATGAGGAAAACAAAACTGGTGGAGAAAAAGTGGAGTATCAAACATCTAAAATTAAAGGCTCAGCAATGGAACGTAAATTTGATAGAGCATGGCGCAATCGTCTTGATGAAGATGAGCCAGATTTTGATGAAACAGCGGCTAAAAATTGGTTTAAAGAAGTCCCGGCACCACCTGATGGAACCGTTAAACCATCTAATGCACTAGCTAAAAAAGACTGATAGGGAATTCCTATCGGTCTTTTTTTCTTATAAAAATACTAAATAGTGAGGGATTCTTATGAAAGAACCAATTTTAAAGTTAAGACAAGCTGATGGTAATTTAAGACCATTTTACTTACCGGGTTTCATATCTGGATTAGTAGCAAGAAATGCTTCTGAATTAGCGGATAAACTAAAAGAAGACAATGTACCATTTGAATTAATTGAACAAGGTGCTCAATTTGTTTCAGATGTTTATGAAAATAAATTTTCAAGTGATGAATTTTTAACAGGAACACACTCGCAATATTTGGCAGTAGTTATTTTTGCGGTATGTCAGTCTGTTTTAGGGAAAGTGGCTGAGGCAGCTAATTTACTTGAAAATGTATATACAGTACAAAATAAAAAAAAGAATCCTCGACCAAGAAACAAACGCAAGAACAGGCCACATACTCAGAAGCCATAATGGATCTATACAATATGCTAGAGGAACATCATGGGCTAAAACAAAATGAAATAGATGAAATTGATATTGTTTATTTCATGCGACGTATGGCTAGAAAAAAACAAAATGATGAACCGAAGCTAGCGACGGCAGAACAAGTACCTTGGTTATAAGGGAGGTGGTAGCTTGTCACAAGATATGGAGTTAGGCGTTAAGGTCTCGATGGACTTGCGGAACTTTGATTCCGGTGTAGCTGGCATGAATCGGAAATTAAAAATGGTGGATTCAGAGTTTAAAGCAGCAAGTGAAGAGGCAAAACGTTATGGTGATTCAGTAGCACAACTAAGAACAAAAATGGATTATTTAACACAAAAGTTAGATATTCAAAAGCAAAAAGTATCTCATTTTAGTCAAGCAATTGAGAAATTAAGAAATAAACAGCAACAATTACGTACTTCTAGTGAAAATTTAGCTGGAAAGATGCAACGTTTAGAAAGAGAGTATAAACAAAGTGCTCAAGCAACTGGTAAAAACTCTGAACAAACAAAACGTTTAAAGCAAGAGTTAGATAGTGTTAAAGCTCAGTATACAGCGAATATTCAAAGTTTAAGTCGAGTGAATGCAGCAATTGAAAAGAATGCTACCAACCTAAATAGGGCAAGGGAAGCTGAAGCGAGACTTAAAAATCAAATTCATCAAACGAATGAAGCTTTAGAGAGACAAACGTCTCTTTTTCATAGAGCTGGAGAAAGAATGCGCTCAATCGGGACCCGAATGCAAGATGTCGGGGCTATGATGGGCGCTTCTTTTATGGCTGGAGCTACCACGATGGGATACGCTCTTGGGAAAACAATTACAACGGCAGCTGACTTTGAATCAGCGATGTCACGTGTAGCGGCTTTATCTGGTGCATCAGATGCTGAATTACAAAAATTAACGCAAACAGCTAGAGAGCTTGGAGCTTCAACATCATTTAGTGCGAGTCAAGCGGCAGAAGGTATGCAGTATTTAGCAATGGCTGGCTTTAAAACAAATGATGTTATCGCAGCGATGCCGGGCTTATTAGATCTTGCAGCGAGTGGGCAAATGGACCTTGGAGCAGCGGCGGATATTACATCAAATATTATGTCTGGTTTTGGAATTGCAGCACAAGATGCAGGAAGGGTAGCAGATGTATTAGCAAAGGCAAGTACAAATGCAAATACAGATGTTGCTCAATTAGGTGAGGCAATGGTTTACCTTGCTCCAGTATCTAAATCATTAGGTTGGTCACTTGAAGAAGCGACGGCGGCCGTTATGGCAATGTCTGATGCGGGTATTCAAGGTGCTCAGGCCGGGGCAGCATTCTCGACTTCGATGGGACGTTTAGCGAAGCCAACTGGTGAAATGGAAAAAACAATGAAGAAGCTGAAAATAGAAATATTTGATGCTAATGGAAAAATGAAATCCATGCCAGGTGTAATTAAAGAGCTTGAAAAAGCTACTCGAGGAATGACTGACCAACAGAAATCAGCAACGCTGACAACTATTTTCGGTGCAGAAGCGTATAAACATTGGGCCGTTTTAATTGATAAATCATCAGATGCTTTAGCTAGTAATACAGATATGCTTAAAAAGAGTGCCGGTACAGCCAAAGAAATTGCAGCTAAACAGTTAGATAATTTAAAAGGTAAGATAGTAATCTTACAATCTTCAATTGAAAGTGCATCTATAACGATAGGTCATGCATTAATACCAGCGATTGATGCGATTGCTTCTGGTGTACAAAGTGCTGTTGATTGGTTTAATAATCTCGATGAAGGTACACAACAGATGATTGCAACAGGTGCAGCATTAACGGTTGGAATTATGGGGATAGTTGGCGTATTAGGACTTATGTCTATGGCTATTGGAGCATTATTAGCTAATCCAGTGGTTATCGCAATTGCGGCGGCTACAGGAGCTGTTGCTGGCTTAAGTTTAGCTGTAATAAAACTTATGGAAGATACAAAGAAAGCTGATAATGATGCACGTAATTTTGGTGATGGTGTTTCAGAAGGAACAAAAAAAGCAGCATCTGGTTATGTGAAAATGCGCGACCAAGCACTTGTTGCGTTAAATAATCTAGCTTTTTCTACAGGAGAAAAGGCTAAAGAGGCTGTACAAAAGGCGCATGAAGAGTTTGCTAAGTTGACTGATGAGGCTATGAAGGCTTTAGAGAAGGATAAAGCTAAGTTTAATAATTTTATGGGGAAATTCTTCGGCGATGCAGCTGATGAAGGAACAAAAAAACTTAGTGAACGTATTAGGGCTAAAGCTAGTGAATACTATGCTCAACAAGAAGAAGCGATTCGTAATGCCGATAAAACGATGCATGATCTAATTAATAAATATGGAAATAATCTATTTGATATGTCGGAGAAAGATTTTCAGCGCTATACGGCAGCATGGCAAGCATTTGATAAATCAACAGCTACATCCGTTTCTAAATCGATAGGAGAATTGAAAAAAGTAAACGATGCTTTTAATAAAATCGATAAAGGCGTTTCATTAGAACAAGCACAGAAACATGTAGTTGAATTAACCAATTCTACTACGAAATCTCTGTCAGAAATTTCAAAGGCTAGAGATAAAGATGTAGACAATGCGAAAAAGTATGCAAAACAAATTGGACTCCAAGGTCAAGAGGAGACCGCATTTATTGATCAGGTAAAGCGTAAATACGGTGAACAAGAAGTCGCTGTACGAGAGAATTATTTTACAAAGATGAATAAAATCCGTGATGTACTTGGTGCAAAACAATCTGAACTAGACTTTGAAGGACAAATGACGAAAGCTGAGAAAGATCGTTTCGACGCATTTCTAGTAGGTACAGGTAGTGCCTCAGCTGGATTTGAAGATTTATATGATAAGAACAATAAATTCTTTGATAAGTTAAAGAATAACTTCGATAAATCCGTAACAGACTGGACGAAATATGAAGAAAGTGTAAAACGTTTTGGAGATGCTTTACCAGAGTCTTTAAATAAGTTTTATGACACCTTAAAGTCTGGTGGAGAAAAGGCGAAAATAGCAACCGAATTACTTGCTATTGAAATGGAGAATGGGGTCAAAGCAGTAGACCTTGGCCCAGCAGGTAAAGTGAAAGTTGACGAGTTCATAGCAGGAGTGCAAAACGGGATTTACAACATAGAGCATGTAGCTATTGCTACAATTAATCAAATGCGAGATACATTTGGTCAGCAGAGTTTGACACAAGAAGGTATCGATACAATGAAATCTTATGTGGATGGGCTTCGTGAAACTGACAACATAAAAGAAATTGCAAAAAATTTAAAGTTAGATCTTCAAAGTGAAACGAAAATTGATCTTGGACCATATGGACAACATACAGCTCAAACTTTTGCCGACGGGTTAAAAGATGGAAGTATGGGGATTGATTCAGTATATATCTATTTTCAACAGAAATTAAAAGGTGTTACACAAGTTGACTTGAACCAAGAAGGACGCCAAACGATAGCAACATTAAAAACTGGTCTTCAAAATGGATTTTTAGATATAAATCAAGTTTTGGAAAAATTCAAGTTAGATGTTAAATCGGATGTGAAAGTAGACGTAAAAGGTGAAGGACAATTCACCGTTCAAACTCTTGCTGAGGGATTATCCAGTGGACAAATAAATGTTGATACCGCAATTCAGGCGATTAAAGGTCTTGTAGAGCAAGGGGCAACTATTGATCTAACTGAAAAAGGAAAGCAAACATCACAAACACAGGCTGATGGTATGCAACAAAATCAACAAGCACCATTTTCAGTAGCTGAGCAAACAAAACAAGGTATAGAAAATACACTCGGAGCCACTAGTGATGGTAACGGTGGTCCTAAATCTATGTTAGATATGTATAATGGCATGCTTGGTAATCAAGCTCTTGTAAATCAACAGGCAGATGCAACAAAGAATAATGTTCAAAGTACACTTGGAAGTACAACAGATGGTAATGGTGGCTCTAATTCAGTTAATATGATGCATGGAAATATGATTAATACACAAGGACTTGTATTCAATCAAGCTGGATTTATTAATAGTAATGTTCAAGGTACTTTAGGAAGTACAACAGATGGCGGTGGTGGTTCGAAAGCTGGGGGCATGATGGCTGGAGGCCTAGGTTCGCAACAAGGTAATGTACAAGGAAATGCTGTAGGACTAGCAAACTCAGCAACTGGTGGGATGAATACAGTAAATGGCCGTGATCCAGGTATAAAAGGTGGAACAGAGTTTGCGAGAGGAGCCTTGAGTCAAGAAGGTAACGTGCAATCTTCCGGTAAACAAATAGCTGAATCAGGAAAGAATGGTATGAGTAGTGTTTCAACGAATTCGGCTGGAATGAATTTTATTTCTGGATTTATTACTGGTATGCAAAATAAAGAAGGACCTTTAATGAGTGCAGCTAGAGGTCTAGGTAATATGGCACTTGGTGCTATGAAACGTGCGTTAGACATTCGCTCACCATCTCGTAGAGCAAAGTCTGAAGTTGGTGAAATGGTCGGAGAAGGTGTTATTTTAGGGCAAGAGAATAAAATTCCAGCATTGAAAAAAGTAGCACAAAAAATGGCTGATGCATCTATACCTAAAGTAAACCCCAGTGATATTTCACGTGCCACAAGTTACCTAAGAAGTTCTACTAGTAATGTAAGTACTGGAGATAGTTATCAATCTAGTAACTCGCCTTCATCAAGAAAGGGAGCTTCATTTGGAAGTATGCCAATGCAACGGAATACTCCAATTCAATTAGTAATAAATGATCAAGTTCTCGGGGAGGCAGTTATTCCTTGGGTGGATCTTGCTCAAGGCCAGCGAGTAAATACAACATTATTCTTTTCGGGGGCGAGATAATGCACTTAACAATAATAAGAAAAAATGGGAAACGATATAAGTTGTCTCAAGAAACTGGATATCATGTTTTATATTTTCGTCCAGATTCTATAAAAGTGAATTCTATATCAGATAAAGTAGATGGGAGACCTGGCGCTGTTAGTTCTGGTATAGAAATTGAAGGCAGGCCGATTCGAACATCAATTGTTTTTGAAGCATATGACTTTCCAGATTATGCATTAAAACGAAATGAATTCTTTCAAATTCTTGATTCGAGAGAAGATTTTTATGTGATATATAGTGAAGAACCGGGAAAACGTTGGCTAGTAAGGGCTAATCAATTTACTCCTGAACCTTTAACTAGAGTGTGGGGACAATGTGATATCATTCTTGAATCTGATTTTCCATATGCAGAATCCATTGGTACCACGATGGATTCTTTTACTTTCGACTCAAATCTCTGGCAAATAGGTCAAGGTTTAATTGCAGAGGATACAAAGTATACACATGATACTACATCTTTCCGTATCTTCAATGCTGGTGATGTATTAATAGATCCTAAGTGTATGCCATTAAAAATAAAGTATAAAGGTAAGTCTAACAATCTATCTATAAAAAATGTTACTACAGGTGATCATTGGAGTTACACGGGTAGCACGACAACAGAGCGAGATGTTATTACTCTAGATGGTGTCAAAGCATATCGAAATGTGCTAGGAAGTATTTTTAAAAATACGAATTGGGGACTAATCACATTAAAGTCTGGATGGAATGACTTTGTGTTAACTGGTGCAACAGGTGATTTTAAAATAGAATTCGATTTTCGTTTTTATTATTTGTAGGTGAAGAGAAATGTTAGTAGTGAAAGATATTAATCAACAAGAAGAAATGCTAACAGATTATAAAGAGGTGAAGAGAAAGAGACGTGTGAATGGTGAACACTCTCTTTCTTTTTATTTACTGAATACTCCTAATGTGAAACATGCTTATCATTTGGTAGATAAGCGAGCAAGTATTATGGATCAATCTGATGAATATATTGCATTAGGAATTAGTAAACGAGGCCATTATGGGAAGCTCGTTACAGCACCACATATTTTTTTCGATGACATGATGGACTGGCAATACGAGTTATATAACGGATACGCCAATTTTAAACAGTGTATGGATTTCATTTTTAATGGGACAGGCTGGAAATATGTTAATCAAGGAGCGTTTGTAGCAACGAAATTTGAAAACTTTGGTGATGACACACGGTCAGCGCTTTTACAAAAGGCTTTAAATCTTTATGAAGCTGAGATGGAAATTAATTATTCATCTAAAACAGTTACGTTTAAAAATCAAATTGGAAAAGAAACTGATGCACAGTTCCGTTATGGCCATAACCTTAAAACGTTTGAAGAAGATACGGATATGTCTAATTTTGCAACGGTTATTCGTGGTTACGGTAAAGATCATAATGATCAAGAAATTATGGTTGAATATGTATCGCCAATGGCTAAGATTTATGGGCGTATTCATCAGAAGCCAATCCGAGATGAGCGATATAAATCAAAAGAAACATTACTGGAAGCTTGTAAGAAAGAAATTAATGATGTACCAGATACAAGATTTAAAGTGAGTATTGTTAGTTTAATAGAAAATGGATTATCACCACTTCACAAGTTTGGTTTAGGTGACTATGTATACATGCTATATGAAGAAGCCGATGTGAAAGTGAAAATTCGTGTCATCGAAATTGAGGATGACCCAACAGATCCAACTAAGCCACCAGTAATTGAATTATCAACTTTTAAAGAATTAAAAACGGCGAGTGCCGTTCAAGCGCAATTTAAACAAACGCAGAAACAAGTGCAGCAACTTATGGATGACGGTGGTAATTTAAATCTAGCGTTAAAACGTCTATACATGAATACCGAAACATTTGCTGATAACACTGGCGTTTGGTATATAAATCCAGAAGATAAAAACAGATACGTCCATATTGGTGCAGGAGGCCTCGATGTTCATCGTGGTCTTATTCGAGTTGAAAGAGAAGATGGTTTTGCAACAATTATTGGCGGTGCTATACAGTATGGGTTTGATATCGCAGGACATTATCCTCCATATCGGGGGATTCATGTAGTAGAAGATGGTTGGTGGTTAACGTCTACCCATGATGTTTTAGATAGTTGCCAATTTTACACCTTTGAACACAAAACAAGATATGTAAAATTAAAGGCACAGATTTTTACTGAAGAAGGCGGAGAAGTTGAAATCGCAATGGTTTCTGCTGATAGTGGTCAACAAATCATGAGTAAAGTTTCATCTAAACAGACTGACGCACCATCACAAAACGATGATGTCGATCTTGTTTATGATTTAGGTGTTCCAAATGGTGAACTTAAAAGTTTTTATTTCCGCATGAGAAATAAAGTCAAAGGAAAGAAAGCATATACGCGTGTGTTTCGTGTGTGGTTAGAAGGTTAATAGAGAAGTATTAAAAAACGAATTTTATATAAAAACAAACTTTAGGAGGAATTATTTATGAAATCAGTTCAAATTTACTTAGGGAAACCTCAAACAAACAAACAAATTAGTAGTGTGTGACGTGCAACAAAATCAGCAAATTACCGTAAAACAATTCATCTTCAATAATGCATTAGAAAATGAACAAACAGTAATATTGACACTTAATACGATTGATATCATGACTGTTAAAGTGAAACCTGGCGACAATGTACGCGATACATTTATTGTTCTAAATTCCGGAGATAAACTACTAATTCAACAGGAAACAGAAAATGCAGTAAATGTAATGATTAACGGAACTACAGAATCAACAACTCAATATTAAACAGGGAGCCTTTTTGGCTCTCTTTTCTTTATATAAAAATCATGCCAAACAACAATGTTAAAGAAAAGATAGGTGATGTAAATGCCAATGAATTTAGATCGATGGGGCAATGATTTGTATGACAGACGATTACGTAATGAAACCAATAAGAACTGGGATAAAATTGAAGGTTCCTACAACAATATCGAAAAAAACAGTAGCAAAGCGACATTAGATGCCACGACAGCAATAACAAAAGCAAATACAGCTAATGAATTATCTAAAAGTGTACAAGAACAACTAAATAAAGTAACCATTCAAGGCGATTCTTCAGTTGAAGCAGCGCAAGCACGTGTATCACTAAACGGAACTACTTTTAATGTCCTAAATGATAGATTGAATTACATGGAAGCCAGTAATCCTGAAACAGGAATTATCGCCTTTACACACGATGATGGTTTTTTTGAAGATCGTTTAACATATAGCATTTTTAAAGAATACGGTCTTCCTTGCACTTTCGCTCTTATTAAAGACAGAGTATTTAGTTATAACTACATCGACTACTATCGCCAATACCAACGAGATGGATTCACTATTATGTCACACAGTTGCACTCATCAAGATATGAGTACAGAAGTAATGTCATTACAAGAAGCAGAATATGAAATTTCTAATAGTGCTAATTGTTTTAGTAAATTTGGATTAAGTGTAAATGGATGGGTAACTCCAAATAGTACACTTAATGATAAATATTTAGACTTAATTAAAGCGAACTATGATTATGCGGTTACAAGATTCAATGGAATCTTGGATGCAGACGCTGTAGGACATATAAAAAAATCGCATGATCCGTATAAATTGTACCGCTACAGTTTAACTCACAATAGTCTAGATAGAATCAAAAAGGCGATTGATAATTGTATTAAAGAACGTGGGTTACTATTATTTTACGATCATCGTACTGGAGCAGGTTCTGGTCATGTGGAAGAAGCGAAATTGAGAGAGATACTAGCCTATGCGAAATCTAAAGTAGAAAGCAAGGAATGTCGTGTACTCAATATGAACGATTCAATCAGTTCATTCTTTGGAACACAATTGATTGATAAAACAAAAGGAAGTGCAACAATTAACGTTTCGCCAAGTTTATTTGATAATACAGGGGCAGGATTAACAGAGAAAAAGTGGTTTTTTTCAAAGCATGGTAATGATTTAGGAGAAACCTACAAAATAGTATCGTTGAACAACGAAAATATCGGTATGGTTGAGTATTATGGAATGATACCAAAAGGAAAAGGGAATAGCTTACAAACAAAATTACTACTAAGTAATATGAATATGAATAACATCGAAAGTCAGAATGTGTATTTCGCACAAGATGTTTGGGTAGATGGTGATGTTTCAAAAGCTAAATTTACTTTTGAAGTAAGATTCTATGCTAAAGATGGAAGTTATGACGGTACTCACGTTCATAAAATTAATGTAGGCAATAAACGAATGAGATTCGAGTCTGTTTCTACGCCTTACAAGTTAATAGATTTTAGTTACGTAATGGTATATATTCGGTTTGAAGCTTTAGAAAATATTGAATCGGCTTTTAAATTTTATCTAGGGAAACCTGTTATTTCTTTTGGGATTCCTAAGGAGGATCTTACTCCTGTACAGGAAACGCCAAGTTTAGATAATAAAGAAATAAGATTATCTCTTGATGCAAGTACTTCGTTAGGAACACCTTGGTCTCCAAGAACTTGGATTAGTTATTCGTTACCAACATACGAAAACAGTTATCTAAAAAGCTCTTCGAGTGCCACTTTCGAAGTGAAGGTGAGTGGGTTCTACAATATTAATTTCAACGCGCATTTTAATGTAATAGAATCTGGTTCGCCGAATGCTTTTTCTCGCATGGTTTTTGATATTGGTAAAAGTGGATTTGGACCAAATGCAGCAGAAAGAAGTATTTGTTATTTCAGGCCACCGGATGACCGTTTTTCTGTTCAAACAAATCATCTATTGTATTTAGAAAAAGGAGAAAAAATTTATATTCGTGGTTTTTATGATGACACAATAGGTACATGTACTGAGTATAAAGAAAAGGCGACTGTAAGTGTAGTGTATATGGCGTCTAAACTTTAATGAATGTATTTGACACAGGTCAAGTTATCATTGTGAAATCTCCAAGAATTAAGATTAATAAAAAGTGATTTAAAAAATGTTACTCTTGATGTTTATTAAATCACTAAGTTAAATTAATCCTGTGAATCTACGTCGTCATGATTATTACCGTCTGAATGATCATGAGCGCTTTTTATAGATGCTGTAATAAATGCAGTTGTCATCACGGCATTCGTCCAATTTGCTTCAGCATCATTAGCATTTGTTCCTGAATCATTTTGATTACTATTTTCTTGTGTTGAGGAGTGATTTTTTAATTCTTTTTCAATAGATTTGTTAGGTTTTTTCTTCCTACCAAAAATCTTCATGAATACTTGTATTATAAAGCATGCAATGAAGACTACTAGAAGAAAGAAAAAGAGAACTAAGGATAGATTAATTATATCTTCCATACTTATACCCGCTTTCTATATCATTAAATGAAATGGAATTTTATGTTTTTATATTAGTATGCAGGTCATTAAAGTAGTTGTGCTATTAAAAGATAACAAAAAAATATTTAATTGTAAAAAATCAAAGGATACAAGGGATATGAATTTTCAAAAGTTGGTGGTTTGAAAAAGTATTTCATTATTATTTGAACAATGATAAGATTGCTAGGGGACAATATATATTGATTTTATAATTAGGGAGATATGTTTAATAATGGTTAAGCAAATAGCTATTTTAGGTTCTTGTGTTACAAGGGATAATTTCAATTCCCTTTTCAACAAAAATTACAAAATATTTTTTGATGTGGTGGCATATCATCATCAATCTTCTGTACTGAGTCTTATGTCAAAGCCACTTCCTTTTCTAGAAGGGGAAGACTTGACGGGTTTAAGGGATTTTGATAAATGGCATTTAAGGTCAGAACTAAGTAAAGAGTTTTTAGGTTTATTAGCAAATAAAAATATTGATTATCTAATTATAGATTTTTATGGAGACCTCTATAATAGTGTAATTAAACTAGATGATGAAAATTACTTAACGGATAATCCTAAGTTTAAGAATTTATCTTTTTTCAAAAATCATCAAAATAGAATAAATATCAAGGATGAAAAAGATCTATTTTTAGGTTTATGGAAAGAAAAGATTGATGCTTTTTTCAAATTTATAAAAGAAGTTACACCGAATACTAAAGTTATTTTGAATCAATCAAGATTCGCAGATACTTTTGAAAATGGAAAAAGCTTAACGGCATTTAGAAAGCAAATGAATATCCAAACTATAGATGTAGATGAAATGAATGCTATTTGGGATATTTTAGACAACTATGTAATAGACAACTATGATGTAATAACCATTGATATGAATGAAAAAACATATCATTTAAGCGAAACGCACCCATGGAAGGCATTTTATGTTCATTACACAATGGATTTTTACGATGATTTTTTTCATAAATTTTTAAATTTTGATGTTAATCAATTGCAGAGTGAGATGGAACATACAAAGAAAAAGGTAGAAAACATGGTACATGAAATGGAATGTACAAAGAAGAAAACAGAAGACATGGCACATGAGCTTGAAACGTCAAAAAAGACAATTAGTTTAGTGACAAACCAGATTAATGATTTAAATCAAATTAATCTAGATCTTCTCTCTAAGATAAATGTAATGGAAAATGAAAATTTTATTGAATTCATTAAAAGAAAACGCGCTTTTAAGAAAGAAGACAGGTAATAGTCTTCTTTTTTTATTTTTAAGTATGGTAAAATAACCCTAAGCAATAACGACTGGAGGATTTACTAACATGAATTTAAAGAAGATTGCTATTATATCTGTAGCAATAAATGTAGCTTTTCTAATAGTAGGAGGTTATTTCTTCTACAATATGAATCATTATTCTGGTACCAATAAAGAAGTATCAGTCGCGAATAATAATAAAGAGAAAACAGCAGAAACTAAATCAAATAATAATAGTACTGAATCGATACCAACAGAAACGAATAAAGATAAAAAATACGGCATTTCTCCGCAGTATAAAGTTCGTTCAACACTTATTAATAGTGATAATAAATTAGAATCAGGAGTATTATTTTTAGGTGATAGTTTAACAGATTTCAATGAATGGGATGAAGCTTTTCCTGATATTAAAACTTATAATCGGGGAATTAGTGGTGATACAACTGTAGGATTAATCCATCGATTAAATCAAGTTATCAGTTTAAAACCGACTAAAATATTCCTTATGATTGGCGTTAATGATTTGGCAGCGAAAACACCAAAAGAAAATGTTCTAAAAAACTATAAGAATATCCTTGAACAACTTACAGTAAAACTTCCTAACACAAAAATATTTATTGAAAGTATGCTTCCTGTTAAACCATTATCTAAGACAACAAACTTAAACAACTCCGATATTAATTGGTTAAATAAAGAACTTGAAAAATTAGCTAAAGAAAATAACCATACTTTTATCGATTTACATTCTTTATTTACAGATGAAAAAGGGGAATTGAAAAAAGTATGGACGGTTGATGGGGTACATCTAAATGGAGAAGGATATAAAATATGGGAAAATAAAATAAAGAGCTATGTTTACTAATAATTAATTTTTAAACAAAATACGGCTTTTATTATAAAGTAGAATCGATTTGGGAAACGTTATACGAAGGAAAAGTGACAGTTAAAGGATCGATACCAAGTAAGGTAATATAAATTAACTTTAAAGAGAGACGATATTCGTCTCTTTTTTTATTTCGAAAGGAGCTGAACCAATGACGATTGAAATTGGTGTGCTAATTGCAGTGTTATCGCTTGCAATTAGCTACTTAGCATATTCTTTAAACAAAACAAAGACCATCAAATCTGATGGGCAACAAAGCGCAGAAATGAAAGCGGAACTAGGATATATCCGCAAAGGTGTTGATGATATCCGAATCGATTTAAAAGCAAGTGAAAAACAAATGATTGCTCTTGGAGAACGTGTAACACGAGTTGAAGAAAGTTCTAAGCAAGCTCATAAGAGACTTGATAATTTAGAAAAGGAGGCTAATTAAATATGAAAGAAAAACTTAAAAATAGAGGTTTATGGGTTGCTCTGTTTGCTTTGTTAGGGATGGTATTAATGGATACTATCCCTAATTTTAATTTGGGACGATATCAGGAATACGTTGATGTTATTCTGTTTATTTTAGCTGCTGCAGGTGTTATCTCAAATCCATCAGTTGGGAAATGGTTTGCAGATAATCCGAACAAGGGAGCGGGTGAGTAATGGGACACATTGTAGATATTTCAAAATGGAACGGTAATATTAACTGGCCAGTCGCAAAACAGTATTTAGATTTCGTAATTGCTCGAGTACAAGATGGTTCAAATTATGTAGATCCACTATATAAAGGATATGTACAAGCGATGAAGCAACATGGAATACCATTTGGTAACTATGCATTTTGTCGTTTTGTTTCGGTTGAAGATGCAAGAGTAGAAGCGCGCGACTTCTGGAATCGTGGTGACAAAAGCGCGACAGTTTGGGTTGCTGATGTAGAAGTGAAAACAATGGATGATATGAGAGCAGGAACGCAGGTGTTTATCGATGAACTATACCGATTAGGTGCTAAGAAAGTTGGTTTATATGTTGGTCATCATATGTATGAACCTTTCGGTATGGCAAACGTGAAATCTGACTTTGTATGGATTCCACGATACGGCGGCAATAAGCCAGCGTATCCTTGTGATATTTGGCAGTACACAGAAACAGGAAATGTACCTGGTATCGGTAAGTGTGACCTTAATTCACTTATAGGGAATAAGTCACTGTCTTGGTTTACCGAATCAGCAACGCAGGAATCTGTACAAGCACCCAAACAAAACATCATCCAATCAGGAGCTTTTTCACCTTATGAAACTCCTGATGTTACGGGGGCATTAACATCCTTAAAAATGACCGCTAAATTCATTTTGCAACCAGATGGATTAACATATTTCATTTCCAATCCAACATCAGATGCACAATTAAAAGCAATGAAAGAATACCTTGACCGTAAAGGTTGGTGGTATGAAGTTAAATAAAACATACTATGTAACAGCAAATGAAGCACATGTATATGTGAAGTGAAAAGTAAAAAAAGATGCTCTAATTAGAGCATCTTTTTTTAATAGTTTGCAGGTTGTAGTAATCCTCTTTTATCCGCATTATGAATCATTGTTACAACTTCAGCTCTTGTTGCATAATCTGTTGGACGAGAACCGTCATAAATTTTATTTCTTACTGCCCAAGCGTTTGTTGTAGAGAATCCAGGCCATGTTTTGTTAGTATAAGCAAGATTTCTGAAATTATAAATGAACGAAGCCATTTCTTGACGAGTTACTAAGTTAAGAGGACGTCCATCTGCAACTCTTAGTTGTCTTGCAAAGTTATGAGCCCCGTCCATACCAATACCTGGAGCATCATTCCATGCTCTTACCATAATTAGCCATGCGTTTTGACGAATTTCCAGATTATCACGTAAATCCGCTGTGATGTAACCTTTATTTAAAGCCCAATTCATATGTGTGTCTGCCCAATGCGCTGATGCTGCTTTAGGCGAAAGTGTTGCGAAACCAACAGATAGCATAACAACTGCAGTAGCAACAACCATAATTTTTTTGATTTTTTTTAACATATTTTCCATTCCTCCCCTATGTGTTTGCGACTTTTAATATATTAAAGTATTTTGTTTTAAAAGTAAATAGATATATAGATGTTATTTAAGGAATAATTTGAGAAATTAACAACAAAATGGAATTATATATTAGAAGTGATTTCTTACAAAAGAATAGTTTTATGAATAAAAATTATTACCTGGTTTTATATGTAGATAATTATATATTGATTTTCATCTTTATAAATGTTAGTGTAAATATACACCGTTTCTTATTTATCTATGAGTACTGTCTGTAGAACGAATAGAATAAATTGAAAAAGATCCCCTGATGCACTCATATGCAGAAGGGGATCTTAATTTTTATGAGATTTAAAATTTACTTTTAGATAATGCTTTAAGTACTGGCTTTACAATTAAACCTATTAAACGAAAGCCTTTAAATATAGAGCGTACAACTTTCATGAAGATGCCCCCTGAAAGAAATTATATATTAAGTATGTATTATTTCTTTTCTTTAACTTCAATGAAGTTTAATACTTTAACTTTTGAATCATCATTTTCAAATTTGGTGTTATATAAGTCTACTCTAGTACAACTTTTTTATAGCTTTCATATACATGTCTGACCCTTGATTTATTAAGATAAAACCATCATTAACCTCAGATTTATTCATATTATCTAGGTAAACGTATACGTCTTCTATCCCGTCACGCATAATTTTCAACGAACGTAAAATAAGTTCATGAATATCTTTTTGCCCATCACCAGGTGTTAGAGCATTGAATTTGTTTGTTACGTTTGATACATTAGCTAATGCGTCTCTGAAACGCTGTTTTGATGTACTTAGCGTACTATCTTCATTAATTATCTTAGACATTTCACCCATAGAGGTTTCTAACTCTTTAGTTAAATCCATAACCTCAGTCTTATAAGCTTTGGCTGCTGGGCTTTCTTTAGCAGTTTCTTGTTTGTCTGATGCATCTAGAGATGTACTATCTTTTAAATGGTCTTTAGATACCTCACAACCTCCACCCACAAGCATGAGTGTAAGTGCGAGATATACTAGTTTCATTGCTTTCATTTTAGTGTATTCTCCTTGTGATATTATTTGTTTCTCTAGTTAGGGCTCTTTTCATTACTTAAGCCAACTCATGTAAGGTGTCTACTTTTGATAATGTCAATTCAACACCTTTACGCATAGTCTCCATTTTATGGATTACTATTACCTAAAGCGATAACCGCAGAAATATATTCTTCATTTAATCCTTTTCGAATTATAGCCATACATGTCCCAGACTCATCACCTAAGAATGCTGTTTCAGGAACGCTATTTTTCAATATTTCACTAGTGAATGTAATGATTTCTCTTTCAGGATCTTGAGCATCTATATAACGATCTTTCTCTATAGCATCGACTGGAAGTATATTTTTTACTTCTGTCATGACATCGGATAATGAACGACTTTGTTTTCCTGATTGGGAAAATTGAAGGGTGATATTATTTGCTCTGCCTTCTAAAAACATTGCTATAATATAATCGTTTGCAAATCTAGCGATTGAAGCGGACCCTTTATTTGAACCGTATTCTTTTACAAAGTTTTCTTCTGTATCACCTAGACCAGCTTTAACAGAAATTTTATTTGATTGTGTAGCCGGTAATTGTTTTTCCTTATCTGGTGTAGATTCTTTCTTTTCTTTTTGTTGTTTCTCTTTTTCTTCAGCTTCGGCTTTTTCTTTAGCTTCTTTTTCAGCTTTCTGTTGTGCTTCTTCCTGTTTGCGTTTTTCTTCGGCAGCCTTTTTCTCTTCGTTAGCTTGTTTAGCTTTTTCTTGTTCTTCTTTTTCCTGTGCTTTTTTCTCTTGTTCTTTAGCTTTCTTTTCCTTTTCAATTTTTTCTTTTTCTTGGTTTTCTTTTAATACTTTTTCTTCAACTCTTTTTTTATCAATTGCAACTCGTTCTTCTGGAGTTATCGACTTGCTAGCAAACACGCTTGCTAAAATAAACGAAATGAATAATAACGGCAAGAAAATTAATATAACTCGACCTCTTGTTTTTGTGTTGCCAAAACGAACGACCTTTCCTGGTTTGATTAGACCTATAATTAGTGCAATTACCGATAGTATTGACACTAATAAAAACAAAAACATTAATGCAGTAAACAAATAAAAACCTCCTTATATATGTAAATCAAGATATAGTTATAACAGGAATAAATGGTTGAGTTACATAATTATTGTAAAAAATCTAATGTATACTTTCTTAAGCTCGCATAAACCCACATTCAAAAAACTTGTCCATTAAGTTACTTATAATCCTTTTGAATGAGTTATTGTATTATAGAAGAAAAAAGAAATACTTATATTGTCATCACCCTGTTGGCGTCAACCTCATGCGCCTAATGGCAACAAAAAACATCTACTTCGTCCCATTCGGTCAAGATGCACCAGAGAAAAAACCAAACTCAATGGTAGCTCGCATGGAGCTGCTGGAAGATACAGTATTAGAAGCGCTGCAAGGGAAGCAATTGCAGCCGGTTGTCGTAGAAAAATTCAGATATATGAATTAAAAAACGAAAAAAAACGGACAATTTTTGATGAAACCATCATTCTTACTGTAGAATATGATAAAATTAACGTTATTAAGATTAGAAGGGGTATTGTATACTCCTTCTAATTCTAAGTTATAGAAGGATTGGTATCTAGAAAGGGGCATAGTGATGGAAAAGCAAAAAACTTTTCATGTCGCTGTAGTTGGAGCAACCGGCGCAGTTGGTGAACAAATGTTAAATACTTTAGAGAAACGAGAATTTCCAATCGGGAAGTTAACGTTACTTTCATCTAAACGATCTGCAGGTAAGAAACTTGTATTTAAAGGCGAAGAATTTACAGTTCAAGAGGCAACTCCTGAAAGTTTTGAAGGAGTAGATATCGCACTATTTAGTGCTGGTGGATCTGTATCAAAACAATTAGCGCCAGAAGCAGCAAAGCGCGGTGCGATTGTTGTTGATAATACAAGTGCATTCCGTATGACAGAAAACGTGCCACTTGTTGTACCTGAAGTAAATGAAAACGACTTAAAAGAACATAATGGTATTATTGCAAATCCAAATTGTTCTACAATTCAAATGGTAGTAGCTCTTGAGCCAGTTCGTCAGCAATATGGTTTAAAACGAGTAATCGTTTCCACATATCAAGCTGTATCAGGTGCTGGTGCGGCAGCGATTGAAGAACTTCATGAACAATCACAAGCAATCTTAAATGGTGAAGAAGTGAAGGCGAATGTTTTACCTGTATCAGGTGATAAGAAACATTTCCAAATTGCTTTCAACGCGATTCCACAGATTGATAAATTCCAAGATAATGGATTTACGTTTGAAGAAATGAAAATGATTAATGAAACGAAAAAAATTATGCATATGCCTGAATTAGAAGTAGCGGCAACATGTGTACGTTTACCAGTTGTATCAGGTCACTCTGAGTCTGTTTACATCGAAGTAGAAAAAGAAGGTGTAACAGTAGAAGAATTCAAGAGCTTACTTGCAAATGCGGAAGGTATCGTTCTGCAAGATAATCCAGAAGAGCAGTTATATCCAATGCCAGCTACTGCAGTAGGTAAAAACGAAGTATTCGTTGGAAGAATCCGTAAAGATTTAAATAACGATAAAGGATTCCATCTTTGGGTCGTATCTGATAACTTATTAAAAGGCGCTGCATGGAATTCTGTTCAAATTGCAGAGCGCTTAGTAAAATTACAATTAGTGTAAACGGCTAAGAGAAGGTGCAAAATATGAAAATTATTGTTCAAAAATTT
The DNA here is from genome assembly GCF_008042305.1 of Bacillus sp. AY18-3. Lineage (NCBI taxonomy): Bacteria > Bacillati > Bacillota > Bacilli > Caryophanales > Bacillaceae > Bacillus > Bacillus sp. AY18-3. Next base: position 235,630 of record NZ_QKQR01000015.1, read on the forward strand.
GGTGGCACATCCGTACGTGATGAAAATGGACGTAAGCATGCGCTTCATCATATAAAAAAATCGCTAGATGCGGGTTATAAAGTAGTTACTGTCGTATCTGCTATGGGCCGTAAAGGTGAACCATATGCAACTGATACTTTGTTAAGTCTTGTAAATCAAGAGGGATCTCGCATTTCTAATCGTGAGCAAGATTTATTATTATCATGCGGAGAATTAATCTCAGCAATCGTCTTCTCTAACATGTTAAATGAGAACGGTATAAAAGCAGCGGCATTAAATGGTGCACAAGCTGGTTTTGTAACAAATGATGATTTTACAAATGCTAAGATTATTGAAATGAACTGCGATCGTATACATGAAGAGCTAGAAAATCTAGATGTAATCGTCGTTACAGGATTCCAAGGACAAACGAAAAAAGGTGATACGACAACACTTGGACGCGGAGGTAGCGATACTTCAGCTTCTGCATTAGGTGTTGCGCTTCATGCTGAATTTATTGATATCTTTACAGATGTAGAAGGTGTTATGACTGCGGATCCTCGCATTGTAAAAGATGCACGTCATCTTCAAACGGTAACATACAATGAAATTTGTAACATGGCATATCAAGGTGCAAAAGTCGTTCATCCACGTGCAGTTGAAATTGCGATGCATGCCAAAGTACCACTTCGTGTACGTTCTACGTATTCTGATAGTGAAGGTACGCTGATTTCAGCATCGGACGGTGCGACAAAAGGCCGTGATGTAGAAGAACGTCCTGTTACAGGTATCGCTCATGTATCAAATGTGACGCAAATTAAAGTGCTTGCAAAAGAAACAGCATATGATTTGCAACAGCATGTGTTTAAAGAAATGGCGAATGAAGGAATCAGTGTCGATTTAATTAACATTTCACCTACTGGGGTAGCTTATACGGTGAGTGATAGTGTATCAAGTCGTGCAGTTGAATTATTAAAAAACCTTGGATATGAGCCAATTGTGACAGAGCATTGTGCAAAAGTATCTATTGTAGGAGCTGGAATGGCAGGATACCCAGGGGTTACTGCGAAAATCGTTACAGCTTTAGCGGAAAAAGGTATTCAAATTCTGCAATCGGCAGATAGCCATACGACAATTTGGGTTCTTGTAAAAGAAACTGATTTAGTGGAGGCTGTAAATGCATTACATAGTGCGTTTGAGCTTTCAAAAGAAAAGCAACTGGAACAATAAGGAGTGAGACCATGATAGATTTTGGGACAATTGCAACCGCGATGGTAACTCCGTTTGATAAAAACGGAAATATCGATTTTGCGAAGACAACGAAATTGGTAAATTATTTAATAGATAACGGTACAACAGCAATCGTGGTAGGAGGAACGACAGGAGAATCTCCTACATTAACTTCAGAAGAAAAAGTAGCGTTATATCGCCATGTCGTATCTGTTGTCGATAAAAGGGTGCCCGTAATCGCTGGAACAGGTAGTAATAATACGCATGCTTCTATTGACTTAACTAAAAAGGCAACAGAGGTTGGTGTTGATGCAGTAATGCTAGTAGCACCGTATTATAACAAACCGAGTCAAGAAGGAATGTATCAGCACTTTAAAGCAATTGCTGAAAGTACGCCGCTTCCGGTTATGCTATATAACGTTCCAGGACGATCTATTGTACAAATCTCCGTTGATACAGTTGTTCGTTTATCAGAAATAGAAAACATTGTTGCGATTAAAGATGCAGGCGGCGATGTGTTAACAATGACAGAAATCATTGAAAAAACAGCGGACGACTTTGCAGTATACAGCGGTGATGATGGTTTAACGTTACCAGCTATGGCAGTTGGAGCGAAAGGTATCGTTTCTGTAGCATCTCATGTGATTGGAAATGAAATGCAAGAAATGATTGCAGCATTCCAAGCAGGAGAATTTAAAAAGGCGCAAAAATTACATCAATTACTTGTAAGAGTAACGGATTCATTATTTATGGCGCCAAGCCCAACGCCAGTAAAAACAGCGTTACAAATGGTTGGGTTAGATGTAGGTTCTGTACGTTTACCACTTCTTCCATTAACAGAAGAAGAAAGAGTAACGTTACAATCTGTTATGCAATCTATCCCTCGTTAATAAAAAATGACCTAGTGTAGAACTAGGTCATTTTTTTATGGTATGAAAATCTTTGCCGCTCTTTTTTACCTACCATATTACTCCATGTGTTTGATCGTTTTTTCATTATGTATTGCAACATGTACAAGAAAATAATTGTACCCCTTTAAATGAATCAAAAAAACACAGTTATTATAGAATAAACATTTGTATAAACGTAATAAACTATCGATTCTGTTTTTCAGAGGAATTGTCTCAAATGTGACGTGATTCATAAAAAAGCTTCATTTTATAAGTGTTTTTGTTCGATTCTAGAAAAATAAGTCTTGAAAATCCATATAATGAAATAAATTTAGCGTATTTATGGCTATTTCTTCAAAATAATATGGAGTATAAAATCGGAGTAAATATAAAGGAAATACGTTCGATACTTTTGTTGTAATTCCGTTCTTTTACTTTCTCTTTCGCACGATTTAACTTGTGTTCTATTTCTTGTATCAGGTATAATATGGCTAAGTAGCTTAGTACGGGTATGCTTAGCAAAATTGGTAAAAATTATAATTTGATTACATTTTCATATCATATCGAATAAGATATTTGATTTATATAATGAAAGAGAGGTGAAACCTGGTTTAAAAAATAAACAAGGACATGATATCGCATAACGGTAAGGACATTCGTCTTGGACGGTGAATATATGGTGGTTGTAGAGTTTCCCCTGGTGTCTCTGCAATTTTAGTGAAATCAGTGTTTGAAAGATTTTTAAACCAGGCAACAACATGAAGAGAAAAGAGAATGAGTCTGTTAAAGTATTTGCTCTTGGTGGAGTAGGTGAAATCGGGAAAAACATGTACTGTGTTGAAATTGATTCTGAAATCTTTATTGTAGATGCAGGATTAATGTTCCCAGGAGATGAAATGTTTGGAATTGATATCGTTATTCCTGATATTACATATTTAGTGGAAAACCAAGAGCGAGTAAAAGGTTTATTTATTACTCACGGTCATGAAGATCATATTGGTGGAATTGTTTACGTACTTCGTAAATTATCAATTCCAGTGTATGCAACGAAATTAACAGTAGGACTTATACAAGAAAAACTTGGCGAAGCGGGTATGTTAGGCCGTGTAGACTTAAAAACAATCGATTCAAATTCAACAGTAGAGTTTAATACTACAACGGTGTCATTCTTTGGAACGACACATAGTATTCCAGATTCTGTTGGTGTTTGTTTCCATACATCAAAAGGTGCTATCGTATACACGGGAGACTTTAAATTCGATCAAACTCCAATTGGAAATAGTGGAGCAGACCTTGGAAAAATGGCACAAATCGGAAATGAAGGCGTACTGTGCTTATTATCTGATAGTACAAATGCTGAGCGTCCAGGCTATACAGGTTCTGAAAAAGAAGTTGGTGTAGAAATTTCTAAAGTGTTCTACGGCGCAGAAGGACGTATTATTATTGCTTCATTTGCATCGAATGTACATCGTATTCAACAAGTATTTGATGCAGCTGCTGAAACAGGACGAAAAGTAGCGGTTGTAGGACGTAGTATGGTGAAAGTGGTAGATATCGCAAGACGTCTTGGTTATTTAGATGTTCCAGAAGGTATGGTTATTTCACTACAAGAAGTAGACAATTTCCCAGAGAAAAAGGTAGCTATTTTAACGACAGGTAGCCAAGGTGAACCGATGGCAGCCCTTTCTAGAATGGCGAAGCAAGCTCATAAACAAATTTCAATTCGTAAAGGCGATACGGTTATTATTGCGGCTTCTCCAATTCCGGGTAATGAAATATCTGTATCGAAAATTATTGACTTGTTATTTAGAGCTGGAGCTGATGTTATTTATTACGGTGAAAGAAAAGTTCACGTTTCAGGTCACGGTAGCCAAGAAGAATTAAAGTTAATGTTAAATTTAATGAAACCGAAATATTTTGTACCCGTACATGGTGAGTTCCGTATGCAAAAAGCACATGCATATTTAGCTGAAGATGTAGGTATTGCAAGAGAGAATATCTTTATCGTAGAAAAAGGTGATGTGATTGCTTTTGGTGACGATGACGCAAACTTAGTTGGCAAAGTACAAGCTGGTAATGTGTTAATTGATGGATTAGGTGTAGGTGACGTTGGTAATATCGTTCTTCGAGATAGAAAAATGTTATCTCAAGATGGAATATTAGTAGTTGTTGTAACACTTGGTAAAGATGAAAAGAAAATTATCTCTGGTCCAGAAATCATTTCACGTGGTTTTGTGTATGTTCGTGAATCAGAAGCGTTAATTGACCGCTCTACAGAGATTGTACGTATGATTGTTGAGCAATCGATTAAAGAGTATTCAATTGAATGGTCTATGTTAAAACAAAATATTCGTGAATTATTAGGGCAGTTCTTGTACGAAGAGACAAAGAGAAAACCTATGATTTTACCGATTATTATGGAAGTATAAAAAAGATCACCTTTACGGGTGATCTTTTTTTCTTTTTAAACTCTATCGAATGAAATTTATAACTTAAGAAATAATAGTTATATACGAGTGAAAGGGGATGCGATATGACAGAACGTGATCGTTATACAAATGAAGGGAAAGAGGCTGAGCCGAAAGAAACTGGGAAAGAAGCTTCGATAGTGGAAAAAATTCAACAGCTAGGGCAAACGAATGTACCACAAATGAATGAATCAAGTATTCATTGTTTAACAATCATCGGGCAGGTGGAAGGTCATGTTCAGTTGCCGCCGCAAAATAAAACAACAAAATATGAGCATATTATTCCGCAAATTGTTGCGATAGAACAAAATCCGAAAATTGAAGGTTTGCTTTTAATATTAAACACGGTCGGAGGTGACGTTGAAGCAGGGTTAGCAATTTCTGAGATGGTAGCTTCGCTTTCAAAGCCAACGGTATCACTTGTTCTGGGCGGAGGGCATTCTATCGGTGTACCAATCGCCGTCTCTACGGATTATTCATTTATTGCGGAAACTGCGACGATGACAATTCATCCCATTCGTCTAACAGGTCTTGTTATAGGTGTGCCGCAAACATTTGAGTATTTAGATAAAATGCAAGAAAGAGTCATTCGATTTGTGACGAAGCATTCGAAAGTAACCGAAGATCGTTTTAAAGAACTTATGTTTGCGAAAGGGAATTTGACGCGAGATATTGGGACGAATGTAATTGGTGGCGATGCAGTGAAATATGGTCTTATAGATGATGTCGGTGGCATTGGGAATGCGATTCGAAAACTGAATGAATTAATAGATGCTCGCATGGATAATAGTGCAGAAGGGACAATGTTACAATGATTTTATACACAATTATGCCAGAGCAACTTGTATATCCAGCTGATTATTCGCAATGTGAAAGCCAAAAAGTTGTAAATATAAACGGTGTTGAATTAATGGTTTCTGAAGAAGAACATGGGTGTTATTCTATTGTACGTGTGTTAAGTACGGATCCGCTACACTACTTAGAGTTTGAGCCTGGCCAGAAAATAACCTTTTAGCAAAAAGAAGGATTTTGTTTAGAAGCTATGGTATAATATAAAAAACAAGACGGTTGAGCAGCCATGAGAGGGCTGCTTTCTTCTGTTTATTTAACAATTTACAAGAAGTGTAAAAATAGAAGATATAAGACCTGAAAAAATAGAGAAAACAGACATATAAGTAGTGCTTTTTTAAGGAAGCCCTACTTACATGTAGAACACGAGGTGAAGAAATGGCAAAACAAAAGCAAAGAGGGACGAAGGCAAAAGCAAGACGCACGATAAAGCCAACTTTGTATTATGAAATCGTCGGTTTAACTCTTTTTGCACTTTCAATCATTACGATTTTACAGCTAGGTGTTGTAGGGAAATCGTTTGTGTTATTTTTTCGCTTCTTCTTTGGTGAGTGGTACATAATTGGTGTGTTAGGTGTAATAGCTTTATCGGTTTCGTTTGTTATCAAACGTGGATGGCCGAACCTTTTAAATAAACGGTTAATTGGTTTTTATTTAATAGTATTGGCGATATTAATGTTTAGTCATATTACATTATTTAACCTTCTTACGAAAGATGGAGCAGTGCAAAATACTTCTGTTATTGTGAGTACGAAAGATAACTTCTTTCTTGAAATGAAAAAGGGGCCGGATAGCGTTCATTTAGGCGGTGGTATGTTTGGTGCGCTTATGTTCGCGACGTGTTACTTCTTATTTGACGAAGTAGGAGCTTATATCATTGGCATTATTTTAGTGATTCTCGGCATACTTTGTATAACAAATAAGCATATTGGTGAAGTGCTTGCCCCTGTAGGAAGAATCCTTAGAAGTCAATTTGAAATAATGCAAGGGGATTATAAAGATTGGAGATCCAAAAGGACGGCTGAACAAACAGAAAAGAAAAAAACAACGAGAAGCACAAGGAGTAAACGTGCTGCAGAACAAGAAGAGATTATTGAGCCGATGGAAGAAATCTCAATTGATCCTCCAATTATTTCGAATTTCACTGAGAATTATCCTGTAAATGAAGAAGAGAATAAACGAATTAGCGAAGAACAGGAAGCAGAGTTAATAAATTCACCGTCTATTGAAGAGGCTCCGCCTGTTGAAGAATCTAAGAAAAAGCGTGGAGAAAAGATTGTAGAATCTTTAGAGGCAGAAATAAGTGCCCCGCCAATGCAATTTTCAAATGTAGAAAATAAAGATTACAAGCTTCCTGCACTTGATATATTGAAATTTCCTAAGAATAAGCAAGTTACAAATGAAAATGCAGAAATTTATGAGAATGCTCGTAAATTAGAACGTACATTCCAAAGTTTTGGAGTGAAAGCGAAAGTAACAAAAGTACATAGAGGTCCTGCAGTTACAAAATATGAAGTGTATCCTGATATGGGAGTAAAGGTAAGCAAAATCGTTAGTTTAAGTGATGATTTAGCACTTGCTTTAGCTGCGAAAGACATTCGTATTGAAGCACCTATTCCCGGGAAATCAGCTGTAGGGATTGAAGTTCCGAACTCAGAAGTATCTATGGTAACGCTTAGAGAAGTTCTTGATTCTAAGGCTAATAATCATCCGGAAGAGAAGTTGTTAATTGGTCTTGGACGAGATATTACAGGTGAAGCTGTATTAGCCCGTTTAAATAAAATGCCCCATTTACTAGTAGCTGGTGCGACAGGTAGCGGGAAAAGTGTATGTATTAATGGTATTATTGTTAGTATTTTAATGCGTGCAAAACCACATGAAGTAAAATTAATGATGATTGATCCGAAAATGGTAGAGTTAAATGTATATAACGGTGTTCCGCATTTATTAACACCAGTTGTAACTGATCCGAAAAAAGCATCACAAGCTTTGAAAAAAGTCGTGAGTGAAATGGAACGACGTTATGAATTATTTGCTCATAGTGGCACGCGTAACATTGAAGGATATAATGATCATATTAAAGAACATAATAGTCAATCAGAAGCGAAACAACCGGAATTACCTTATATTGTAGTAATAGTGGACGAGTTAGCCGATTTAATGATGGTTGCTTCATCAGATGTAGAGGATGCGATTATGCGTTTAGCACAAATGGCTCGTGCGGCTGGTATTCATTTAATTATTGCGACGCAGCGTCCATCGGTTGATGTTATTACGGGAGTTATTAAAGCGAATATTCCATCACGTATTGCATTCGCGGTATCTTCTCAAACGGACTCTCGTACAATTCTTGATGGTGGTGGTGCAGAGAAACTGCTAGGTCGTGGAGATATGCTGTTTATACCAATTGGTGCATCGAAGCCTGTACGTGTACAAGGTGCATTTTTATCCGATGATGAAGTTGAGAGAGTTGTAGAGTATGTTATTGGTCAGCAAAAAGCGCAATATCAAGAAGATATGATTCCGCAAGATGTTCCTGATACGAAGCAGGAAGTAGAAGATGAATTATATGATGAAGCAGTTCAGCTTGTAGTGGAAATGCAAACAGCATCTGTTTCTATGTTGCAACGTAGGTTTAGAGTAGGTTATACGCGAGCTGCCCGTTTAATTGATGCAATGGAAATGAATGGTGTAGTAGGTCCGTATGAAGGTAGTAAACCACGAGAAGTGCTCATTAATGATGTACAAGAAAAAAGTTCATAAAAAAAGCCTAATTGTTTTTACAATTAGGCTTTTTTATATGCTAGTTTTGTTATATACTATATTCAGCAATAAAGAAAGGGCTTACATCTAAAGCGATTCTTTAGAATACGAATACTTTTATTATGTTTTTAATGAATGTTCGATATTTAATGTAGAAAAATGTTAAATTTTGTTGACACGTATGGGAGCAAGTGGTAAGATTACTTCGAAAAGAATCACTGCCTCATATAATCTTGGAGATAAGGTCCATAAGTTTCTACCCGGCAACCATGAATTGCTGGACTATGAGGGGAAAAGTGTGTAACAAAGGATGTAAGAGATCTTTGTGCCGAACTTTTTCTCGAAATGAGGAATGTTTATGGTGCGAAGTTTTTTTTATGCAGTAAAGAGTGAAAATTTCATCTTGAAAAATTATTAATATTTATTCGACAATTAAGTTTATTTTTAGTATTTAGCAATTTTTATTATGTTGTAAGTTGAAAAAAGAGAAAAGAAGTCTTACATCAGAGGTCGAATAATTGAAATGCGGGGGAGTCTTATGTCAGTAAAATCCGATAGTCGTCACCTATATTTACGGGTGATTGATCACATCAAAGAAAAAATTAAAGATGGAGCTTACAAAGAAAGACAGAAGTTACCATCAGAGTTTGATTTAGCGAAAGAACTTGGTGTAAGTAGGGCGACTTTAAGGGAAGCGCTGCGTATTTTAGAAGAAGAAAATGTTGTCATTCGTAGACATGGTGTAGGAACATTTGTAAATGCAAAGCCGTTATTTTCTTCTGGGATTGAACAACTTTCTAGTATTACAGATATGATTTCTAGTGTGGGGAAAACACCAGGAACTATCTTTTTATCATCATCTACAACAAGTTTAACAGAAGAAGAAAAAGAGAAGTTTAATAGTGAAGACGGTTTTAATGCCGTAATGATTGAGCGTGTGCGTACAGCAGATGGGGAACCTGTTGTATATTGTATCGATAAACTTGCAAAAGAAATCTTGCCAGATTTATCGGGATACAACGAAGAATCATTGCTTACAGTGATACATAACAATACGCACAAACGTATCACATACGCAGTTGCTCACATTGAGCCGATTGGCTATCATCCGAAAATCTCACCGATTTTAGAATGTGAACCGGAAACGGCACTGCTAGTTTTAAAACAAATGCACTATGATCAAAATGATGAGCCAATCTTATATTCTATCAATTACTTTAGAGCTGATAAGTTTAGCTTCCACGTATTAAGAAAACGTATGTAAGTAAGTTCCATTTTAGGGAGGTGACAGCAAGAAGTTAGGGACAGCAGCGTAAGAATAAAGAGATATATATAATTTTAGGAGGGGTTTCTAGTATGAAGAAAAAAACAGGTCTTTTATTATCATTAACATTAGCAGCAAGCGCGATTTTAGGTGCATGTGGTAACTCGGATAAGGCGAGCAGTGACAAGAAAGAAGATAAAGAATTCAAAGTTGGTATGGTAACGGATGTTGGGGGTGTTGATGATAAATCATTCAACCAATCTTCTTGGGAAGGTTTGAAAAAGTTTGGTAAAGATAATGGATTAAAGGAAAAGACAAATTATCGTTACCTACAGTCTGAAAAAGAAGCAGATTATATTCCAAACTTAAAGAAATTTTCAAAAGATAAGTATGATTTATCTTTCGGAATCGGTTATAAATTAGAAGGTGCAATTAAAGAAGTAGCAAAAGAAGCTCCAAAACAACAATTCGCAATTGTGGATACTGTTGTAGATGCACCGAACGTAACAAGCATCACATTTAAAGATCATGAAGGTTCATTCCTTGTAGGTGCGGTAGCGGCTATGTCAACAAAATCTAATAAAGTAGGATTTGTTGGTGGAATGAAGAGTGATTTAATTAGTAAATTTGAAAATGGATTTAAAGCGGGTGCAAAGGCAGTAAATCCAAATATTGAAATCGTATCTGAATATGCGGAAGCATTTGATAAACCTGAAAAAGGTACAGTTCTTGCATCAGCAATGTATGGACAAGGTGTAGATGTAATTTATCATGCTGCTGGTGGTACTGGTAACGGCGTGTTCACTGAAGCGAAAAACCGTAAGAAAAAAGGTGAAAATGTTTGGGTAATCGGTGTGGACCGTGACCAAAACCAAGAAGGTATGCCTGAAAACGTAACATTAACTTCAATGGTAAAACGTGTAGATATCGCTGTTGAAAAAGTAGCACAAGAAGCGAAAGATGGTAAATTAAAAGGCGGTAAAATAGAAGCGTTTGGCTTAAAAGATGACGGTGTTGGTATTGCAAAAACAACTGACAACGTGAAAAAAGTTAACCCTGAAATTTTAACAAAAGTAGAAGAGTTTGAAAAGAAAATTACAGATGGTGAAATTAAAGTACCAGCTACAGATAAAGAGTATAAAGAATATGAAGCTTCTCTAAAAAAATAAATAGAGAAATAGCAAAGGTTAGTTCATAGAACTAACCTTTGTATGTATAAAACTTCCAAATTGCTTAATAAGTTAATAGTGTAATAGGGGAATGTTCCCTGTTAAAAGGAGGAACAAAATGGAATACGTAATTGAGATGAATAACATTACGAAAGTATTCCCAGGCATTGTAGCGAATGATGATATTACGCTGCAAGTAAAGCAAGGAGAAATACATGCTTTACTTGGAGAAAATGGTGCAGGGAAATCCACATTGATGAATGTACTATTTGGTTTGTATCAACCAGAACAAGGTGAAATTAAAATTAAAGGAAAGTCTGTAAACATTACCAATCCGAATGTGGCAAATGACCTTGGTATTGGAATGGTTCATCAGCACTTTATGCTTGTTCATAATTTTACAGTTACAGAGAATATTATTCTCGGAAATGAACCGAAGAAAAACGGGAAAATTGCTGTTGAGGAAGCTGCTAAAGAAATTCAAAAACTGTCTGAACAATACGGATTAGCTGTAGATCCATATGCGAAAATACAGGATATTTCAGTTGGTATGCAGCAGCGTGTTGAGATTTTAAAAACACTTTACCGTGGGGCAGAAATTTTAATATTGGATGAACCGACAGCTGTGTTAACACCGCAAGAAATTCATGAGCTAATTCAAATTATGAAAAAGCTTGTACAAGAAGGAAAATCTATTGTTCTTATTACACATAAGTTGAAAGAAATTATGGAAGTTTGCGATCGTTGTACGATTATTCGTAAAGGAAAAGGGATTGGAACGGTTGACGTTGCAAATACGGATGAAAATAAACTTGCAGAATTAATGGTCGGACGTCAAGTGAATTTTAAAACAGAAAAAATAGACGCGAAGCCAAAAGAAGAGGTACTTTCAATTGCAAATCTTGTTGCTCACGATGCACGTCAACTACCTGCTGTAAAAGGCCTTGACTTAACTGTTCGTGCGGGGGAAATTGTTGGAATTGCAGGGATTGATGGAAACGGACAAAGTGAATTGATAGAAGCAATTACTGGTTTACGAAAAGTTGAGTCAGGTTCTATTGCAATTAAAGGAAAAGAAATAACAAATTGGCCTGTTAGAAGGATAACAGAAGAAGGAATTGGTCATATTCCAGAAGATCGTCATAAACACGGCCTTGTTCTTGATTTTTCTGTTAGAGATAATATAGTTCTGCAAACGTACTATAAAAATCCGTTTTCAAAGAAAGGGATTTTAAATTTTAGTAAAATTACAGAAAAAGCAAAGGCACTTATTGAACAGTTTGATGTACGTACACCTAGTGAGCAAACGTTAGCGCGCGCTTTATCCGGGGGGAATCAACAAAAAGCAATTATTGCACGTGAAGTAGACCGTGATCCAGATTTATTAATCGCGGCACAGCCAACACGTGGTTTAGATGTAGGAGCAATTGAATTTATTCATAAGAGATTAATAGAGCAAAGGGATAAAGGAAAAGGTGTATTACTTTTATCTTTAGAGTTAGATGAAATCTTAAATGTTAGTGACCGAATTGCTGTTATTTATGAAGGGAAAATTGTAGCAATTGTTGATGCGAAAGAAACGAATGAACAACAGCTTGGATTGTTAATGGCTGGAGGAACAAAGAAGGAGCAGGTGGGTACAAATGGCTAAAAAACTTTTAACAGAACGAACGATAAATATTTTAGTCCCAGTACTATCCGTTATTTTTGGCTTACTTGTCGGAGCAATTGTAATGCTAGTTAGTGGCTATGATCCAATTGTTGGTTATAGTGCACTTTGGACAGGAATGTTCGGTAGCCCAAGTGCAATAGGTGAAACGCTTCGTACAATGATCCCGCTTATTCTTGCCGGCTTATCAGTGGCGTTTGCATTTCGTACAGGTTTATTTAATATTGGGGTAGAGGGACAATTACTAGTTGGTTGGCTTGCAGCAGTTTGGTTCGGTTATGCAGTTTCGCTACCAGCTGTTCTTCACATTCCGTTATCTATTTTATTTGCAGCATTGGTAGGTGGAATTTGGGGTTTCATCCCTGGATATTTAAAGGGGAAATTTCAAGTTAATGAAGTTATTGTAACGATTATGATGAACTATATTGCGTTATACGTAACATATGACATTATTAAGCGTTTCTTGCACGAGGGTAATGATAAAACGTACGACATCAAAGCGAGTGCGTCATTATCTTCAGACTGGCTTGCTGCCATCACTGATGGTTCGCGCCTTCACTGGGGAATTGTTGTAGCAATTTTAATCGCTATTTTAATGTGGTTCGTATTAGATCGAACAACTTTAGGGTATGAATTAAAGTCGGTAGGATTTAATCAACATGCCTCCCAATATGCTGGTATGAAAGTTTCTCGCAATGTAGTATTCTCTATGACAATTGCTGGTGCATTTGCAGGGATTGGTGGTGCGATGGAAGGGTTAGGAACATTCCAAAGTATGACAGCAATGTCTTCGTTTACAGGAGTAGGATTTGACGGGATTGCCGTAGCCTTACTTGGGGGGAATAATCCGTTTGGTATTATCCTTTCAGCTTTATTATTTGGTGGTTTGAAAAGTGCTTCCCCTCAAATGAACTTTGAGGCAGATGTACCATCAGAGCTTATTAATGTGATTATTGCATGTATCATCTTCTTTGTTGCATGTAGTTATGTGTTAAGATGGGCGCTTACACGCATGAGCAAGGAGGGGAAATAAATGAGCTTTTTAGATATATTAGCCATTCTTGTGACGGGTACGTTATATACATCAGCACCTATAATTTTTACAGCACTAGGTGGTGTATTTAGTGAACGATCAGGTGTTGTAAATATTGGATTAGAAGGACTAATGCTATTTGGTGCATTTATTGGAGTTGTTACAAACTTATTAATGGGTGATACATGGGGAACGATGACTCCGTGGATTGCGTTATTATTTGCGGCAATCGGTAGTGGGTTATTTGCATTACTTCATGCGGTAGCATCTATTACATTCCGAGCGGATCAAGTTGTAAGTGGTGTAGCGATTAACTTCTTATCTCTTGGATTAACGGTATTTGCAATTAAGAAGATTTTTGATAAAGGACAGACTGACTTTATTCAGTACCGTATTGAAAAGATTGATATTCCAGGCCTTTCGGATATTCCGGTTTTAGGGAAAATATTCTTCTCTAACGTACCGATAACGTCGTATATTGCTATTATTTTAGCATTCGTTGTTTGGTATGTTATTTATAAAACACCGTTCGGTCTTCGTCTTCGTGCGGTTGGTGAGCATCCAATGGCAGCTGATACGATGGGAATTAACGTATATAAAATGCGCTATATTGGTGTTTGTATATCAGGTGTGTTTGCTGGAATTGGTGGAGCAATTTTTGCAATGTCAATTTCTAATAACTTCTCAGGGGCAACTATTACTGGACAAGGTTTCTTAGCGTTAGCTGCCATGATCTTTGGGAAGTGGAATCCATTAGGTGCATTAGGTGCAGCGCTATTCTTTGGTTTTGCACAATCGTTAAGTGTAACAGGTGGAACAATTCCTGTATTAGATCAAATTCCGAGTGTTTTATTAACGATATTACCGTATGTATTCACAATATTAGCACTTGTTGGTTTTGTAGGTCGTTCTGAAGCTCCGAAAGCGTTAGGAACGCCGTATGAAAAAGGAAAACGATAAGTATAAAAAAGCTCGCACATTAGTGCGGGCTTTTTTACATAGAATATATGTAATACGGAATTTTACTATGTTCCTTACATATGAAAGTTTTTAGAAAGAGCCTCATGTAAGTATAGTGAGGAAGAAAAGTTGATTTTTCATTTCTAAAAACTGTATATTGAAGAGGAATATTCCTATATACGTAAAGGAGGGCTATAAATGAAACTAATGGAACAACAGTTACATGAGTTAGGTGGTTTGCGAGTACATATTATTCCGACTGATAAATATAAAACAAATACTTTTGTATTTCGTTTTAAAGCACCTTTAAATGAGGAGACGGTGACAGAGCGTGCCCTATTGCCATACGTATTGCAAAGTGCGACAGAAAAGCTTCCTTCTGTAATTCGTCTTCGTCAATATTTAGAAGAATTATACGGATCTTCTTTGGCAGTAGATGTAAGTAAAAAAGGAGAAGACCATATTATCTCTATTTATGTAGACATTGCAAATGAAGTATATTTACATGATGCACCACCGCTATTTGAAAAAGCGCTTTCTATGTTATCGGATATCGTTTTACATCCAGCAACAGAGGGGAATGGTTTTTTACCTTCTATCGTAGAAAGTGAAAAGAGAGCGCTCTTGCAACGAATTGAAGCTACGTACGATGATAAAATGCGCTATGCAAACGAGCGTTTAATTGAAGAAATGTGCAAAGTAGAACCGTATCGTTTAAGTGCACATGGGA
Source organism: Bacillus sp. AY18-3 (assembly GCF_008042305.1). NCBI lineage: Bacteria > Bacillati > Bacillota > Bacilli > Caryophanales > Bacillaceae > Bacillus > Bacillus sp. AY18-3. The sequence continues at coordinate 250,634 of NZ_QKQR01000015.1, forward strand.
AAAAAGAGATTGTTTCTTCTATTACAAATGAAAGTTTGTATCAATATTATCAAAAAGTGTTAGCAGAAGATGAAATGGATCTATACATTATTGGTGATATTTCAGAAAACGCAGTGGATCTTGTAAGTAAGTATTTTTCTATTTCAGCGCGTCCTGCGAGAGAAAGAAATGTACTTCTTCATAAGAGAAATAATGAAGAAAAAGAAGTTGTTGAAAAACAAGAATTAAAACAAAGTAAATTACACATTGGTTATCGTACGTTTATTACGTATAAAGACGAAGATTATTTTGCGCTACAATTGTTCAATGGATTGTTTGGAGGATTTTCTCATTCGAAGCTATTCGTTAACGTTCGTGAAAAAAATAGTTTAGCGTACTATGCGGCATCCCGCTTTGAAAGTCATAAAGGCTTATTGTTTGTCATGTCAGGGATTGAAGCGAAAAATTATGAAAAAGCTGTTGAGATTATTAAAGAACAAATGTCAGCGATGCAAAATGGTGATTTTTCTGAAGAAGAGATGCATCAAACGAAAAGTGTTATTCAAAATCAAATATTAGAGGCGATTGATACACCACGCGGATTTGTGGAGATGCTGTATCATGGTATTATTTCAGATCGTACGCGTCCGGTTGAAGAATGGCTTACAGGCATTGAAAGTGTGACGAAAGAAGAGATTGTGAAAGTTGCTAAAAATATTGAACTAGATACAATTTACTTTTTACAAGGAACGGAGGGAGAATAAATGGAGAAAATTGTTTATGAGCAATTAAAAGAGACACTCTATTATGAAAAACTTCCTAATGGATTAGATGTATATATTTTACCAAAGCAAGGATTTAATAAAACATTTGCAACGTTTACGACAAAATATGGTTCTATGGATAATACATTCGTACCACTAGGTAAAGAAGAAATGGTTCGTGTGCCTGATGGAATTGCTCATTTTCTTGAACATAAATTATTTGAAAAAGAAGATCACGATGCTTTCCAATTGTTTAGTAAACAAGGAGCATCAGCAAATGCTTTCACATCTTTCACAAGAACAGCATACCTGTTTTCATGTACATCAAATGTAGAACAAAATTTAAATACATTGTTAAACTTCGTACAAGAGCCTTACTTCTCTGAAAAAACAGTTGAAAAAGAGAAGGGGATTATTGGGCAAGAAATTCAAATGTATCAAGATAATCCAGATTGGCGCTTATACTTTGGATTAATTGATAGCTTGTTTGTAAAGCACCCAATTAAAATTGATATTGCAGGGACAATCGAGTCTATTAGTAAAATTACGAAAGACTTATTATATGAATGTTATGAAACATTTTATCATCCGAGCAATATGTTATTGTTCGTTGTGGGGGCAATTGATCCAGAGAAAACAATGGATTTAGTACGTGAAAATCAAGCGAAAAAAGATTATAAAAACCAGCCAGAAATTGTACGTTCATTTGAAGAAGAACCAGATGAGGTAAATGAAAAGAAGAAAATTATTTCCATGCCTGTACAAACACCGAAATGTTTAGTTGGTATTAAAGCGACAAATTTAAAAGAAAAAGGGAAAGCCCTTTTAAAACAAGAAATTGCGCTTACGTTACTTTTAGATTATTTATTTGGGAAAAGCTCCGTTCATTACGAATCTTTATATAATGAAGGTCTTATTGATGATTCGTTCTCGTATGATTATACGGAAGAGAATAACTTCGGTTTTGCAATGGTTGGCGGCGATACGAAGCAACCTGATGAGCTGGAAGAGCGTTTGAAAAGCATTTTACTAAATACAAATTATGATCAATTAGATGAGGTGGCATTAGAACGAGTAAAGAAAAAGAAAATAGGTGGCTTTTTACGCTCGTTGAATTCGCCGGAATATATTGCAAATCAATTTACACGATATGCGTTTAATGAATCTAGTCTGTTTGAGGCATTGACTGTATTAGAAAGTTTAACTGTTCAAGATTTACAAGAAGTAGCCAAATTATTATTATCAGAAGAGAAAATGAGTGTTTGTCAAGTTTTACCGAAAAAATAAAAGATTTCATAATAATACCCTCATCTTATCATTGATAAATTGTAAGATGAGGGTATTATTTATAGGAGAAAGATTTTGTTGAGATAAGAGAGGAATTGTATGAAAAAGTATGCATTAGTAACTGGAGGAAGCGGAGGGATTGGCTCTGCTATTTCAAAACAATTAATTCAAGATGGATATACAGTATATGTTCATTATAATAACGGTGAAGAGAAAGTGAACGAGTTGCAGAAAGAATGGGGTGAAGTGATTCCTGTTCAAGCGAATTTAGCTTCTACTGATGGGGCAGAGCAGTTGTGGGAACAAATTGAACATCCTCTTGATGTTATCGTATATGCAGCTGGGAAGAGTATCTTTGGACTCGTAACAGATGTAACGAACGATGAATTGAATTATATGGTAGAACTTCAAGTGAAGAGTATCTATAAATTATTATCAAGGGCGCTGCCATCGATGATTCAGCGGAGAAGTGGTAATATTGTACTTGTTTCTTCTATATGGGGCCAAATCGGCGCATCATGTGAAGTGCTTTACTCGATGGTAAAAGGTGCACAAAATTCATATGTGAAAGCTTTAGCGAAAGAAGTTTCATTAAGTGGATTAAGGGTTAACGCGGTGGCGCCAGGTGCAATTGAAACGGAAATGTTACAAGTATTTTCAGAAGAGGATAAGAATGAAATTGCTGAAGAGATCCCGTTAGGCAGGTTGGGATTACCAGAAGAGGTAGCGAAAACAGTGTCATTCCTCGTATCACCAGGAGCATCTTACATAACTGGACAAATTATCGGAGTAAATGGTGGTTGGCATTGCTAAAAATTTCTTACATAAAAAATGAAAAACTGTACAAATTAAGCATGATTCTATTACTAAGTAGTGAGGTGCTTACACATGTCAGTTTTAGATAATTTTGATCAATGGAAGAGCTTTTTAGGAGAACGTTTAGAACAGGCATCAGGAAAAGGTCTTGATGGTGGTGCTGTATCAGATATGGCATTTCGTGTTGGAGATTATTTAGCAAATGAAGTAGAAGCGCGCAACGATCAAGAGAAATTATTGTCTGAGCTTTGGAAAGTTGCTGATGAACAAGAGCAACATACAATCGCAAACTTAATGGTGAAGTTTGTACAGCATAAGTAAAAAATAGAGAGGAGATTCTCCTCTCTATTTTTTTTGTATAATAATTGAACGGGATAGATTATACATTTAGCTTCCCTATTAAGGTGAAATCATATAATATAGTACGTAGGTGTAAAGTAAGCAAGGGGAGTGATCTTGGATGATTGAATGGTATTTTGAATATGAAATACATAAAAACCGACCTGGCTTGCTTGGTGACGTTTCTTCGTTAATCGGTATGCTCGGCATTAATATTGTCACAATTAATGGTGTAGATAATGCACGACGTGGATTACTCCTTATGTGTGATAATCAAGAGCAAATCTCTAGACTTGAATCAATTTTAAATACGATGGATAACATAACGGTAACGAAATATCGTCCGCCAAAGTTAAGAGATAAGCTAGCGGTTAGACATGGTAGGTACATACAACGAGATGCAGATGATAAGAAGACATTTCGATTTGTACGTGATGAATTAGGGTTACTTGTAGACTTTATGGCTGAAATAATGAAAAAAGAAGGTCATAAACTAATCGGGATACGAGGAATGCCTCGTGTCGGAAAAACAGAATCCATTGTTGCCGCAAGTGTTTGTGCAAATAAAAGATGGTTATTTGTATCATCTACTCTTATTAAGCAAACTGTTCGTAGTCAATTGATTGAAGATGAGTATAGCGACGACAATATTTTTATCTTAGATGGAATCGTGTCAACAAAGCGTGCTAACGAAAGGCATTGGCAGCTTGTTCGTGAAATTATGAGATTACCTGCAACGAAAGTTGTGGAACATCCTGACGTATTTGTGAGTCAGTCAGAATACACATTGGATGATTTTGATTATATTATCGAGTTGCGTAACGATTATGATGAAGAAATTCAATATAATTTAGTAGATGAAATTGAGCAAGGTACGCAAAATAATTTCTCTATGTTTGACTTTTAAAGAAATATTGAGGTGTTAGTAGTGACAGAATTAGGACAAAAGCTGAAAGAAGCAAGAGGAACGAAGGGCTTGTCTATGGATCAGCTGCATGAGATTACAAAAATTCAAAAACGCCATTTAGTAGCGATTGAGGAAGGCAATTATGATGTATTGCCCGGAGCTTTTTATGCGCGTGCATTCATTAAACAATACGCAGATGCGGTTGGGTTAAATGGAGAGGAACTGCTTGTAGAATATCAGAGTACGATACCACAATCTGAAAAACGCGACGTTCCACAAGTATCAACAGGACAGAAAACACAAGAAACAATGCAAAAATCTTCATCATGGCCAATTGCAGATCATATGCCGAAAGTTTTAGTTGCGCTATTAGTAATTGCATTTGGAGTGGTAATTTGGTTTGTTTTCCAAGCGTTAACTGGAAAAGGTGATGAGAAAGTTCCGAATGCTCAAAGTGAGAAAATTGAAGTTAAAAAAGCAGAAAACTCTCCGTTAGATACGAAGAAAGATGAAGTGAAAGCGGAAGCGGAAGAGCCGAAAAAAGAGGAACCAAAGAAAGAAGAGCCAAAGAAAGAGGAACAACCAGCACAACCAACGGGACAAGAAGAAGTAAAAGTAGTTGGTACAACTGGTAAAGTATCTACTTTGGAAATTCATAACAATAAAACATTAGAACTGGAAATATCGGGTAAAGGTGCGAGTTATGTAGATGTTAAAGATGATGCGGGAAATGTGATTCTAAACGCTACAGTACAAGAGGGCCAAATAGAAAAACGTGATGTATCAACATTAAAAGAAGTGCGACTTAATATTGGGAATGCAACGAATGTTGAAGTTAAACTGAATGGCCAAGTGGTCGCTTATCCATTGGATCCAGAAAAAGAACTTCACCAAAGATTGGTGATAAAAAACCAAGGGATAGGGCAACCTGCACAATAATAGTCATCGCCTCGATGACTTTTTTCAATGAACAAATGTTTTTGATATGATGGAGGAATAGCTGTGAATTTACCAAATAAAATTACAATATCTAGAATCTTCTTAATTCCAATTTTTATGGTAATTATGTTAGCGCCCTTTGATTGGGGTTCATACACAATTGGTGATGTTGATTTACCAATTCAACATTTAGTAGGGGCACTTATCTTTATTATTGCTTCGGCTACAGATTGGATTGATGGACATTACGCAAGAAAGTATAATCTTGTAACGAATTTAGGGAAGTTTCTTGACCCGTTAGCTGATAAATTACTTGTTTCAGCAGCGCTTATTACATTAGTTGAGATGCAATACGTACCTGCTTGGATCGTTATTGTAATTATCAGCCGTGAGTTTGCAGTAACTGGTTTACGCCTTGTACTTGCTGGAACAGGAGAAGTAGTGGCAGCAAATCAGTTAGGGAAAATTAAGACGTGGACACAAATTATTGCAATTGCGGCGTATTTATTACACGATGTACCTTTAAATTTAATCCATATCCCAGTTGCTGATATTTTCATATGGATTGCATTAATCTTTACTGTTATTTCAGGGTGGGATTATTTCTGGAAAAATAGAGCTGCTTTTGTAAACTCAAAATAGAAGTTTATGGGGGAATTGGGATGAATGCTGAAATTATTGCGGTTGGAACTGAATTATTACTTGGACAAATTGCAAATACAAATGCCCAGTTTTTATCTGAAAAGTTAGCTTCAATCGGAATTAATGTGTACTACCATACTGTAGTTGGAGATAATAACAAGCGATTACAGCAGGCGATTGAAGTTGCGGAAGAACGTGCTGACATACTTATTTTCACAGGTGGATTAGGCCCGACAAAAGATGATTTGACGAAAGAAACGATATCTTCTAGGTTGGGTGAAGAGCTTGTATATGATGAAAAGGCATTAGCATCGATAAGCGAGTACTTTAAGCGTACAGGTCGCGAGTTCACAGAGAATAATAAAAAGCAAGCGCTCGTTTTGAATGGAGCAACTGTATTTGCGAATGATCACGGCATGGCACCTGGTATGGGGCTAAATAAGAACAGGAAAGTTTATATTTTATTACCAGGACCACCGAAAGAGATGAAGCCGATGTATATAAGTTATGTAGAGCCTTTTTTACGTAACTTTACAACAGGAGAAAACATTTATTCTCGTGTGCTGCGCTTTTTCGGGATTGGGGAATCTCAATTAGAAGTGAAAGTTCAAGATTTAATTGATGGACAAACGAACCCGACAATCGCCCCCCTTGCGAATGATGGAGAAGTGACACTACGTTTAACTGCCAAACATCAAAATGCTGATGAAGCTGCGAAACGCATTCAGCATATGGAAGATTTGATTTTAGAAAGAGTAGGAAAATTTTTCTACGGGTATGATCAAGAGTTTCTGCATGATAAGGCGATAGAGTTATTGAAGAAAAAAGGATTAACTTTAGCGTGTGCAGAAAGTTTAACCGGTGGTCTCTTCGGCAATCAAGTAACAGAAAGTGCTGGTGTGTCTTCAGTATTTAAAGGCGGTGTCATTTGTTATCATAATGATGTGAAGCAACATGTTTTACATGTACCTGCGGAAGTGTTGTCTACTGATGGTGCAGTTAGTAAAGAATGTGCTCGTTATCTTGCTGAAAATGTTAAGGGCTTATTAAAAGCGGATATCGGAATTAGTTTCACTGGGGTAGCAGGACCGGATGCTTCAGAACATAAAGAGCCGGGAACAGTATTCGTTGGATTGGCGATTAAGGATGAACCAACTGTAGTCTTTCCTCTTATTTTAAGTGGAAGTCGTCAACAAATTAGGGAACGTTCGGTGAAATATGGATTTTATCATTTGTATAAAAAGCTAGAAGAGATATAAGTTTCTTCTAGCTTTTTTTATGGTTAAACTCATTTTTATTTAATGGAAAATAAAAAAATCGAATAAATGTTCGATTTTGTTGGCAAATTGAATTGAAAATAGGTATAATAAGATTAGCAATTCAGTTAAGGAGGAATTTTGAATGAGTGATCGTCAAGCGGCGTTAGATATGGCGTTAAAACAAATAGAGAAGCAATTCGGTAAAGGTTCAATTATGAAATTAGGAGAACAAGCGGAGCGTAGAGTTTCTACAATTTCAAGTGGTTCTTTAGCACTTGATGTGGCATTAGGGGTAGGCGGATACCCACGTGGCCGTATTATCGAAATTTATGGACCAGAAAGTTCAGGTAAAACAACAGTTTCATTACATGCAATCGCGGAAGTACAGCGTCAAGGTGGACAAGCAGCGTTTATTGATGCGGAGCATGCAATGGATCCTGTATATGCACAAAAATTAGGCGTTAACATAGATGAATTACTATTATCACAACCTGATACAGGGGAGCAAGGACTAGAAATCGCAGAAGCACTTGTACGAAGTGGCGCGGTTGATATTATCGTAATTGACTCTGTAGCAGCTCTTGTACCGAAAGCTGAGATTGAAGGAGACATGGGTGACTCACACGTAGGTCTACAAGCTCGTTTAATGTCTCAAGCACTTCGTAAGCTGTCAGGTGCAATCAATAAATCAAAAACAATTGCAATCTTTATTAACCAAATTCGTGAAAAAGTTGGGGTTATGTTCGGGAACCCAGAAACAACTCCAGGTGGTCGTGCGTTGAAATTCTATTCAACAGTTCGTCTTGAAGTGCGTCGTGCGGAGCAATTAAAGCAAGGTAACGACATCGTTGGTAATAAAACAAAAGTAAAAGTAGTTAAAAATAAAGTGGCGCCACCATTCCGTGTTGCTGAAGTTGATATTATGTACGGAGAAGGTATTTCAAGAGAAGGTGAAATCTTAGATATGGCTTCTGAACTTGATATCGTTCAAAAGAGTGGTGCTTGGTACTCTTATAATGAAGAGCGTTTAGGGCAAGGTCGTGAAAATTCGAAGCAATTCTTAAAAGAGAATACGGATTTAAGAGAGGAAATTGCCTTCTTTGTTCGTGACCATCACGGAATTGGTGAAGACTCTGGTGCTGAAGAAACGGAAGATTCAAATCTTCAAGATTAAAAAATAAAAGACACGGTTCCGTGTCTTTTATTTTTAATTATTATGAAAGCGTTGTATATCGTTGGAGATAAAATATTTAATCTGCCTAAAAGGCTATGTATAAAGAGGGATATATGCATGTTTTGTATGCATAAACTGGAATTCACTAAGGTTTTCCAGGATAATATGCTGTCTTCTTTTTAAATTCATATATGAATTAGAGCTGAAGGTAAAGAAAGTAAAAGTAGACAACGCTTGACAATGAAAATTGCGATAGATACAATGAGAATGTATATTTTTTCTTATATACGAAACACTCTTCTCAAGAAGAGAAGTAATATTCGGAGTAAGACTTAAATCTTGCCGAAATAATAATATGACATTTTAATTGTGAAATGAAGAAAGTCCCTTAAAAAAGCGGGACGACGGTCTTTGCTGTATGTTGGTATTCAATGTACATGCCGACAGTCTTTTTTCATTCATAGCAAGGGGAGGTGAAATCATGAGTAGTACAGTTTGGATACTCATCTCCATTTTGCTTGCAACAGTCGGTGCAGTTGTTGGCTTTTTTGTTCGAAAGTCTATTGCTGAAGCGAAGATTAATGGTGCAGCTAACGAAGCGAAACGTATTCTAGACGAAGCGAATCGTGAGGCTGAAGCACTTAAGAAAGAAGCGCTTTTAGAAGCAAAGGATGAAATTCATACACTTCGTACAGAAGCTGAATTAGAAATTCGTGACCGTAGAAGCGAATTACAAAAACAAGAAAATCGTTTAATGCAAAAAGAAGAGAACCTTGATCGTAAAGACGAAACGCTCGATAAACGCGAGCGACAGTTAGAAAAGAAAGAGGAATCTCTTGTAGCGAGACAACAACAGATTGAAGAGTTGGAAAGCAAAGTGGGAGAGTTAGTTCAAAAGCAACAAACAGAATTAGAGCGCATTTCCAATCTGACACGCGAACAAGCGAAAGCAATTATTCTTGGTAAAGTAGAAAGTGAAGTTTCTCATGAAATTGCCGTAATGGTAAAAGAAAGTGAAGTTCGTGCGAAAGAAGAAGCGGATAAGAAAGCAAAAGAGATTTTATCTCTTGCAATGCAAAGATGTGCAGCTGATCATGTTGCTGAAACAACCGTTTCGGTTGTAAATCTTCCAAATGACGAAATGAAGGGACGTATTATCGGACGTGAAGGTCGAAATATTCGTACGTTAGAAACGTTAACAGGTATTGACCTAATTATCGATGATACACCAGAAGCGGTTATCCTTTCTGGATTCGACCCAATTCGTCGTGAAACAGCTCGTATCGCTCTTGATAAACTAGTACAGGACGGACGTATTCACCCAGCGCGTATTGAAGAGATGGTCGAAAAATCAAGACGTGAAGTGGACGAGTATATTCGCGAAGTCGGAGAGCAAACAACGTTTGAAGTGGGTGTTCACGGATTACATCCAGATTTAATTAAGATTTTAGGTCGTTTAAAATACCGTACAAGTTACGGACAAAACGTCTTAAAACACTCTATGGAAGTTGCATATTTAACTGGACTTATGGCAGCGGAGCTTGGTGAGGATGAAAAACTAGCAAGACGTGCTGGTCTATTACATGATATCGGTAAAGCAATTGATCATGAAGTAGAAGGTAGTCATGTTGAAATTGGTGTCGAACTCGCAACGAAGTATAAAGAGCATCCTGTAGTTATAAACAGTATTGCATCTCACCATGGGGACACAGAACCAACTTCTATCATTGCAGTTTTAGTTGCAGCAGCAGATGCATTATCAGCTGCAAGACCTGGAGCTCGTAGTGAAACACTTGAGAACTATATTCGTCGTCTTGAAAAGTTGGAAGAGATTTCAGAGTCTTATGAAGGCGTAGAAAAATCATTCGCAATTCAAGCAGGACGAGAAGTTCGTATTCTGGTAAAACCAGATACAATTGATGATTTAGAAGCTCATCGTTTAGCTCGTGATATTCGAAAACGTATTGAGAATGAACTGGATTACCCAGGACACATTAAAGTAACTGTTATTCGTGAAACACGTGCAGTGGAATACGCAAAATAAAGTGGTGAAACACCACTTTATTTTTTTGTGTTGGAATTGGTTAAAATAAAGGGAATTAGTATACAAGTGAAACAAACTTATAATAAATATATTGTAAGGAAATCACTTGAAGCTATAGTAATAAAAAATGTAGTACATAGGAAGGGTAAGACATATGAGAATATTATTTGTTGGGGATGTAGTAGGATCTCCTGGTAGAGGTATGATTCAACAATACGTACCGGCATTAAAGAAGAAATATACACCTACAGTAACTATTATTAATGGAGAAAATGCAGCAGGTGGACGTGGAATTACGGAAAAAATATATCGAAACTTTTTAGAATGCGGGGCACAAGCGGTTACACTTGGAAACCACGCTTGGGATAACCGTGAAGTATTTGAATTTATTGATGACGCAAAATATCTTGCAAGACCAGCTAACTTCCCAGAAGGAACTCCAGGAAAAGGACTTATCTTTGTGAACTGCAATGGAACAGAAGTGGCAGTTATTAACTTACAAGGACGTACATTCCTTCCTCCAATTGATTGTCCATTCCGTAAAGTGGATGAATTAATTAACATTGCAAAAAAACGTACGAATATTATCTTTATTGATTTTCATGCGGAAACTACAAGTGAAAAACAAGCGTTAGGTTGGTATGTAGATGGTCGTGCTACAGCAGTAGTGGGTACACATACACATGTTCCTACAGCAGATAATCGTATTTTACCAAGCGGAACTGCATATATCACAGATGTTGGTATGACAGGTCCTTACGATGGGATTTTAGGTATGGATCGAGAAGCGGTATTGAAGAAGTTTTTAACAAACTTACCAGTACGATTTGAAGTGACAAGTGGTAGAACACAATTAAGTGCAGTGCTAGTTGATGTGGATCCTAATACAGGAAAAGCTAAGAAAATCCAGCGTATCTTAATTAATGATGATCAGCCATTTTTTGAGTAATTTCTGGGTAAGATTTAGAAAAGTTATTATTTTTTAATTTTTTAGAAAAATTACAGGAATTTAGCAGGAATACGCGTCATTCCTCGTGAATATAAGTTAAAGTGAAATAATTGCTAATACTTTTTATAGAAACGAGGAGGAAACGCGGAATGGAAATATTAAAAGTTAAAGCAACGTCGGTCCCTAATTCTGTAGCTGGTGCACTTGCAGGTGTTATTCGCGAACGCGGAACAGCAGAAATTCAAGCCATTGGTGCAGGTGCATTGAACCAAGCGGTAAAGGCAGTAGCAATTGCAAGAGGATTTGTAGCGCCTAGTGGTTTGGACCTGATTTGTATCCCAGCGTTTACGGATATTATGATTGATGGGGAAGAACGTACAGCAATAAAATTAATTGTAGAACCTCGTTAAGCTTAAACAACCTGTTTGCAGTATGCAAACAGGTTGTTTTTATAATGGAGGAATGAAAATGAAAATTTTTGATGCTCATTGTGATGTGCTTCTTCAGTTATGGAGTACACAAGGGAAAAAGAATTTTAAACATGATCCGCAATTACATATTACATTTGAACAATTAAAGAGAAGAAAAGGAAGTATACAATGTTTTGCTATATATGTGCCAGAAACAGTGGCATATGAAAACCGATTTGAAGTAGCATTACAAATGGTAGATATTTTTTATAATGAAATTTTATCCCTACCAGGTGTGAAGTTTATTCAGACAAAAGATGATATTAACATGTTAAAACAGGACGAGATTGGAGCGATATTAACACTAGAAGGATGCGAAGCAATTGGAAGAGATGCAATGAAATTACGGTTGTTGTATCGCCTAGGAGTACGTTCTTTTGGACTAACATGGAATTATGCCAATCTATTAGCTGATGGTGCGCTAGAGACACGTGGGGCAGGTTTAACGACTTTCGGTAAAGAAGTTGTACAAGAACTTAATACGTTACATGCATGGACTGATGTGTCTCATCTAAATGAAAGAAGTTTTTGGGATGTTGTAGAAAGTGCAAAAAATCCTATTGCTTCCCACTCAAACTGTATGAAACTTTGTCAGCATCCACGTAATTTAAACGATGAACAACTTAAAGCTCTTATAAAGCGAAATGGCATGATAGGTGTCACTTTTGTACCGCAGTTTCTAACAAATGAAAAACAAGCGAATATAGCAGATATAGTAAGACATATCGAATATATTTGTTCATTAGGTGGAGAGAACAATATAGGATTTGGTTCAGATTTTGATGGGATTTTAGAAACGGTTGTAAATGTATCAGCGTATCGAGATTATGAAAATGTAATGAATGAGCTTTGTAAACACTATGCTGCATCTACTGTAGAGCGATTTTTATATGATAATTTTGTTGAACATATAAGTTTTTGAGATTTTCGTTTTAAAAATCCAGAAAAATTAGAATTAATTCATTTGATATTATTGCTTTTTTTAAGACCTAATACTAGAATGAAAAACAAAATAGCTTTATACTAAAGATTCAGGGAAATCAGAAGAGGCATAATTTGCGTCCGTTGTAGTTTATTTGTATAAAAAATGCTAAACTATTACTGTAAAAAAATACACTACAATGAATGCAGCCAAAAGGGGTGTAGGAGATGATTAGTCAACTTTCATGGAAAGTTGGAGGCCAACAAGGTGAAGGAATTGAAAGTACAGGAGAAATCTTCTGTATTGCATTAAACCGATTAGGATATTACCTATACGGTTACCGCCACTTCTCATCACGTATTAAAGGCGGCCATACAAATAATAAAATTCGCGTAAGTACAACAGAAGTACGCGCGATCTCAGATGATTTAGATATTCTAATTGCTTTTGATCAAGAAACAATTGATTTTAACTTCCACGAACTACGTCCAGGTGGAATTGTAGTTGCGGATGCGAAGTTTAATCCAACAATACCTGATAATACAGATGTAAATCTATATGTGATACCGTTTACAGATATTGCTTCAGAATTAGGCACATCATTAATGAAAAACATGGTTGCTGTTGGGGCATCAAGTGCGGTATTAGGATTAGATGAAACAGCTTATTTAAATGTTGTTGAAGAAATCTTTGGTCGTAAAGGAGAGCAAGTTGTTCAAAAGAATATGGACGCAATTAAGCGCGGCTCTCAATATATGAAAGAATTGCTAGGTGAGAAAGTAAACATGATGCAGCTTGAAAAGGCTGATGGTAAGAAACGCATGTTTATGATTGGAAACGATGCAATCGCATTTGGAGCGGTAGCTGGTGGTGCTCGCTTTATGTCTGCATATCCAATTACACCTGCATCTGAAATTATGGAATACTTAATTAAAAAATTGCCAAAAGTTGGCGGGACAGTAATCCAAACTGAGGATGAAATCGCAGCTTGTACAATGGCAATCGGTGCAAATTATGCTGGTGTTCGTACATTAACTGCATCTGCTGGTCCGGGTCTATCTTTAATGATGGAAGCGATTGGTTTAGCAGGTATTACAGAAACACCATTAGTAATTGTTGATACACAACGTGGTGGTCCAAGTACAGGATTACCAACGAAACAAGAGCAGTCTGATTTAATGGCGATGATTTACGGTACGCACGGTGAGATTCCAAAAATCGTAATGGCGCCAAGTACAGTTGAAGAAGCTTTCTATGATATTGTAGAAGCATTTAACCTAGCTGAAGAATATCAAGTTCCTGTTATTTTCTTAACAGATTTACAGCTTTCTTTAGGAAAACAAACGGTAGAACCGCTTACGTTAGATAAAGTGGAAATCCGTCGCGGTAAGCTTGATTTAGAAGCGGAATTACCAGAACGTGAAAATAAAGCATACTTCAAGCGTTATGAAGTAACAGAAGATGGCGTTTCACCACGTGTTTTACCTGGTATGAAAAATGGTGTTCACCATGTTACAGGTGTAGAACATGATGAAACTGGTAAACCATCTGAATCAGCAATAAACCGTAAAGATCAAATGGACAAACGTTTCCGTAAAATGGAGAACTTGAAGTTTAACACCCCTGTCTATAAAAATGTTAAGCATAAAGAAGCGGACGTATTGCTTGTTGGGTTTAACTCAACTCGTGGTGCAATCGAAGAGGCGATGGAGCGCTTAGAACAAGAGGGTATGAAAGTAAACCATGCTCATGTACGTTTAGTTCACCCGTTCCCAACAGCTGAAATCGATCCACTTGTGAAAAATGCGAAGCGTGTTGTAGTGGTAGAAAACAACGCAACAGGTCAGCTTGCTAACATTATGAAAATGAATCTTGGTAACGGTGAGAAAATTTCTAGTCTTTTAAAATATGATGGGAATCCATTCTTGCCGAAAGAGATTTACAACGAATGCAAAAAAGGGGTTGTATTAAATGGCAACATTTAAGGACTTTCGTAACAGCGTAAAACCAAACTGGTGCCCAGGTTGCGGAGACTTCTCGGTGCAAGCTGCAATTCAACGTGCGGCAGCTAACGTTGGTTTAAATCCAGATGAACTTGCTGTTATCTCCGGTATCGGCTGTTCAGGTCGTATTTCAGGTTATATTAATTCATATGGTGTGCATAGTATTCATGGTCGTGCCCTTCCAATTGCACAAGGTGTGAAAATGGCAAATCGTGATTTAACAGTTATCGCATCAGGTGGTGACGGTGATGGATTTGCGATTGGTATGGGACATACAATCCATTCTATTCGTCGTAACATCGACATTACGTACATCGTAATGGATAACCAAATTTACGGATTAACAAAAGGGCAAACTTCACCGCGTAGTGAAGCTGGATTTAAAACGAAAAGCACACCACAAGGTTCAATTGAACCGTCACTAAATGTTATGGAAATGGCTTTAACAGCTGGTGCTACATTTGTGGCGCAAAGCTTTTCAAGTGATTTAAAAGAACTAACACAAATTATTGAAGCTGGTATTAACCATAAAGGATTTTCATTAATTAACGTATACAGCCCATGTGTTACTTACAATAAAGTAAATACTTACGATTGGTTTAAAGAGAATTTAACAAAACTAAGTACAGTAGAGGGATATGATCCATCTAATCGCATGATGGCTATGCAAACGTTAATGGAAAATAACGGATTAGTAACAGGTTTAATATATCAAAATACAGCGCAACCTTCATACCAAGAACTTGTAAAAGGCTATAGTGAGAAGCCTTTAGTGCAAGCTGATTTAAATATGGATCAGAAAATGTTTGATGAACTCGTAGCTGAATTTATGTAATGCAAGAAGAGGAGGTTGCCATTTGGTAACCTTTTTTTATGAGTAAAAAATATAGGATAGTCTTATTTACTTAGAAAATTCAGAATGGTAAAATAATATATAAATCGTTGTATGAAAATGGCGAGTTCATTGCTGATGAAATGTAAGATCAGACAGAGCCTCTTTCTTGTTAAAATTGGCGCAACGCTTCATACTATGGTAATGTTTATAGGGATAAAGCAATATGCTTTTGGATAGGACAAAAAGAAGTATGAAAAGGGAATGTCTATTTGTGTGGGGAAGACTTCATTCTTATGAATGATTAGATTGATTACTCAAGTTTCAAAGGACAAGTTATCTCTCAAGCTATCTAACCATTTTTGAGGTGAGTCAAAGCGCATTAAAATGGACTATAGAGTGTGTATAGTTAAGGGTGAAAGGAGATTACCAATGAACGAGCAACAACGATTAGCAAGTCGACAAGCAAATTCCTCTACGAAAAAAGAAGAGAAAGATTATAGTAAATACTTTGAAAGTGTATACCAACCACCTTCCTTAAAAGACGCGAAAAAACGAGGAAAAGAAGAAGTTAAAATTGAACGGGATTTTGGCTTATCTGAAGAATTTCGCAATTTTGGTACAGGAAGAAAGTTCTATATTCGTACATATGGTTGTCAAATGAATGAGCATGATACGGAAGTAATGGCGGGTATTTTCACCGCACTTGGATATGAGCCAACCTTTTCAACTGAAGATGCAGATGTAGTTTTATTAAATACTTGTGCAATTCGTGAAAATGCTGAAAATAAAGTTTTCGGTGAACTAGGTCATTTAAAGTCATTAAAAAGAAGAAATCCGGACCTTTTAATTGGTGTATGTGGTTGTATGTCTCAAGAAGAATCTGTTGTAAATAAAATTATGCAAAAAAATCAGCATGTAGATATGGTGTTTGGAACGCATAATATTCATAGATTGCCGTATATTCTTAAAGATGCGATGTTCTCGAAGGAGACGGTAGTTGAAGTTTGGTCAAAAGAAGGGGATGTAATTGAAAACCTTCCGAAAGTACGCCGTGGTGATATTAAAGCTTGGGTAAATATTATGTATGGCTGTGATAAGTTCTGTACATATTGTATCGTGCCGTATACACGTGGAAAAGAGCGAAGTAGACGTCCAGAAGACATTATCCAAGAAATTCGTCATTTAGCTGCGAATGGTTATAAAGAAATTACATTACTTGGCCAGAACGTAAATGCATATGGTAAAGACTTTGAAGATTTTGAATACGGTCTTGGCGATTTAATGGACGAACTCCGTAAAGTTGATATTGCCCGTATTCGTTTTACAACGAGCCATCCACGTGATTTCGATGATCACTTAATTGAAGTGCTTGGAAAAGGTGGAAACTTAGTAGAACATATTCACTTACCAGTTCAATCTGGAAGCACAGATATGTTAAAAATTATGGCGCGCAAATATTCACGTGAGCATTATTTAGAACTTGTAAGAAAAATTAAAGAAGCAATTCCAAATGCAGTATTCACAACTGATATTATCGTTGGTTTCCCGAATGAAACAGATGAGCAATTTGAAGAAACGATGTCGTTATATCGTGAAGTAGGATTTGATACTGCCTTTACCTTTATTTATTCTCCGCGCGAAGGTACACCAGCTGCAAAAATGAAAGATAATGTACCGATGGAAGTGAAAAAAGAACGTCTTCAACGCTTAAATACACTAGTAAATACGTTGGCGATTGAAAAGAATAATCGTTACAAAGGTCAAATTGTAGAAGTGTTAGTTGATGGGGAAAGTAAAAATAATCCAGAAGTACTCGCAGGTTATACTCGTACGAATAAACTTGTAAACTTCGTCGCTTCAAAATCTTTAATTGGTCAGCTTGTGAAAGTAAAAGTAACGGAAGCAAAAACTTGGTCTCTTAACGGGGAATTAGTTGAAGAGCCGATTGAGGTGGAATAATAGATGAAAGCATATTCGAAAGATGAAATTGTTGAACAAGCGAAAGAATTAGCAAAAATGATTTCTGAAACAGAAGAAGTTGATTTCTTTAAGAAAGCAGAGGCGCAAATTCATAAAAATGAAAATGTAAAGCGCGCAATTGATGAAATTAAAGCACTGCAAAAACAAGCAGTAAACTTGCAGCATTACGGGAAATGGGAAGCTTTGAAAAAAGTAGAAGCTGACATTGATGCATTGCAAGATAAGTTGGATAGTATCCCAGTTGTGCAAGAATTTAAATCTTCACAAACATATGTAAATGACTTACTGCAGCTAGTTGCAAGTACGATTTCTAACAACGTAACAGATGAAATATTAATTTCAACTAATGGCGATGTATTGAAGGGTGAAACGGGCGCAGCGGTAGAAAGTAAAAAAGGAAATTGTGGTTGTTAAAGAGATGTCGAATTGACATCTCTTTTTTTAATGGGTTAAACGTAAGTTCTTCTCGAAAAAAGAATGACACATTCCGCTATTGTCACGCATATGATTAAGTGAATAGTGATTGAGGAGGGTTACGAATGTCCGAATTTAGAGAGATTATTACAAAAGCAGTGGTTGGAAAAGGACGTAAGTATACAAAGTCAACGCATACATGTGAATCGAATAATGAGCCAACAAGTATTTTAGGGTGCTGGGTAATTAACCACTCGTACGAAGCAAGAAAGAATGGAAAGCATGTGGAAATTGAAGGTTTCTATGATGTGAACACTTGGTATTCATTTGATGGTAATACAAAGACAGAAGTTGTAACAGAACGTGTGAACTACACTGATGAAGTGAGTATTGGGTATCGTGATAAAAACTTTTCTGGTGATGATTTAGAAATTATTGCTCGTGTCATTCAGCCACCAAATTGTTTAGAAGCTCTTGTATCACCAAATGGTAATAAAATTGTTGTAACTGTAGAACGTGAATTTGTAACAGAAGTAGTTGGGGAAACGAAAATTTGTGTAAGTGTAAATCCTGAAGGCTGCGTAGAATCAGACGAGGATTTCCAAGTCGATGATGATGAGTTTGAAGAATTAGATCCGAACTTTATCGTCGATGCAGAAGAAGAGTAATAGAAAGCTAGGGAGAAGTTCTTCCTAGCTTTTTACTTTACATAAGTGATGCTTGAATGAACATGATTCCTTATGAAATGTGCTATAATGAGGAAAGACTCCTGAAATAGGAGATATGGATGTCCGTGAAGTGTGACATATATGAAAATTGATTACTATGTAAGAATTATGGAGGAAAAGTATGACTCAATATACCCCTATGATACAGCAATATTTAAAGGTTAAGGCAGACTATCAAGATGCCTTTTTATTTTTCCGATTAGGTGATTTTTATGAAATGTTCTTTGAAGATGCGGTTAAAGCAGCTCATGAACTTGAAATTACATTAACGAGCCGAGATGGTGGTAGTAGTGATCGTATACCGATGTGCGGTGTACCACATCATGCAGCTAAAAATTATATTGAACAACTTGTTGAAAAAGGATATAAAGTAGCTGTTTGTGAGCAAGTGGAAGATCCAAAAACAGCTAAAGGTGTAGTACGCCGTGAAGTAGTACAACTAATTACGCCAGGAACGATGATGGAAGGGCGTACTATTGATGAGAAAGAAAATAACTTCTTAGCAGCATTAACACATTTTGAAGATGGATCGTATGCTTTAGCTTGTAATGATTTAACGACTGGACAAAATACAGTAACGTTGTTAACAGGTTCAGTAGAAGATATTTTATTAGAAGTGTATGCAACTGGTTCAAAAGAAATTGTTGTAGATTCTACATTTTCAAAAGATGAATTAAATAAATTAACTGCAACATTAAAAATGACGATTTCGTATGAAGATGCAACAACGATTCCGGAAGGGTTAGAACATCTTGTGAAAAACGTTTCGCAAGCAAAGTTAATTAAAGCAGTTGGACGTTTATTTAACTATGTAATAAGAACGCAAAAACGTTCGTTAGACCATTTACAACCAGTGGAAATTTATTATACGAATCAATTTATGAAAATTGATGTGCATTCAAAGCGAAATTTAGAGCTGACAGAAACACTCCGAACGAAAGAAAAAACAGGATCATTATTATGGCTATTAGATAAAACGAAAACAGCTATGGGTGGTCGTATGTTAAAACAGTGGATGGAACGTCCGCTGATCCAAAAAGAAAAAGTAGAAGAGCGTTTAGAAATGGTTGAAACATTTGTAAATGATTACTTCTTACGTGAAGATTTAAAAGAAAAATTAAAAGAAGTATATGATTTAGAACGTTTAGCAGGGAAAGTTGCATTTGGTAATGTGAATGCACGGGACTTATTACAGTTAAGACGATCTTTACTTCAAGTACCGGCTATTTTAGAAGCGATTAGTTTGTTAGATAATGCTTATGCAGCAAGGTTAATTCAAGGTGCGGATCCATGTGAGAGCTTAACTGAATTACTAGGAAGAAGTATTCAAGAAAACCCACCGCTTTCTATTAAAGATGGAGATATTATTAAAGACGGTTATAATGACAAGCTTGATCAATATCGTTACGTTAGTAAAAACGGGAAAACGTGGATCGCTGAGCTTGAAAAACGAGAGCGTGATATTACAGGAGTTAAATCGTTAAAAATCGGGTACAACCGTATTTTCGGCTACTACATTGAAGTGACGAAGGCGAATCTTGCAGCGCTTCCAGAAGGCCGCTATGAGCGCAAACAAACGCTTGCTAATGCGGAACGTTTCATTACAGATGAATTGAAAGAAAAAGAAACATTAATCTTAGAAGCAGAAGAGAAAATTGTACAATTAGAATATGATTTATTTACAGCGCTTCGTGAAGAAGTAAAAGTATTTATTCCGAAATTACAACATTTAGCGAAAGTAATTAGTGAATTAGACGTACTGCAAAGTTTCGCGACAGTTAGTGAAGAAGAACAGTTTGTAAAACCTGTTTTAACAACTAAGCGCGAAATCTTTATTAAAGATGGTCGTCATCCTGTCGTTGAAAAAGTATTGAACGGGAAATTGTATGTACCGAATGATTGTATTATGCCGGAGAAGATGGATGTCTTTTTAATTACAGGACCGAACATGTCTGGTAAAAGTACGTATATGAGACAATTAGCACTTGTAACTGTTATGTCACAGATTGGTTGTTTCGTACCAGCAACAGAAGCGGTATTACCTGTATTCGATCAAATCTTTACGAGAATTGGTGCAGCGGATGATTTAATTTCGGGTCAAAGTACATTTATGGTCGAAATGTTAGAAGCGAAAAATGCAATTGCAAATGCATCAGAAAGAAGTTTAATTTTATTCGATGAAATTGGACGCGGTACATCTACGTATGATGGTATGGCACTTGCACAAGCAATTATTGAACATATTCATGACCAAATTGGTGCGAAAACGTTATTCTCTACGCATTATCATGAATTGACGGTGCTAGAAGAAAGTTTAGGACAATTGAAGAATGTACACGTTTCAGCTATTGAAGAGAATGGAAAAGTAGTATTCCTTCATAAAATCCAAGATGGAGCAGCTGATAAAAGTTACGGAATTCACGTTGCGCAACTTGCGGAGCTTCCAGATAGCTTAATCGCTCGTGCGAAAGAAGTGTTAGCGCAACTAGAAGGACAAGAAGAAATTATTATTCCAAAGCGTACAGAAGTGAAAGTACAAGAAGTGGCTCCAGAACCAGCTGTTGTAAAAGAAGAACCAGCAGAAATACAAGAGACGAAAGTAGAGACTGAGGAAGAATCGCAATTATCATTCTTTGGTGGAGGACAGTCTTCGAAAAAACAAGACAAGTCAGTTCTAGATGCAAAAGAAACGGCAGTACTTGCGCAAATTAAAAAAATTGATTTACTTGATATGACACCTTTAGAGGCGATGAACGAACTGTATCGCTTGCAGAAAAAGTTAAAGAAAGGATGAGTAAGTAGATGGGGAAAATTCGCAAACTCGATGATCAACTCTCTAACTTAATTGCGGCAGGGGAAGTAGTAGAGCGCCCTGCCTCAGTCGTAAAAGAACTTGTGGAAAATTCTATCGATGCGAATAGTACATCTATTGAAATCCACTTAGAAGAAGCTGGTTTATCAAAAATTCGCATCATTGATAATGGGGATGGCATTGCAGAAGAAGATTGTATCGTCGCTTTTGAACGACATGCGACGAGCAAAATTAAAGATGAAAACGACCTGTTTCGCATTAGAACACTCGGTTTCCGCGGTGAGGCATTGCCGAGTATTGCCTCAGTTAGTGAATTAGAATTAATCACTAGCACAGGTGATGCGCCTGGTACACACCTTATGATTAAAGGTGGAGACATTATAAAGCAGGAGAAAACAGCGAGCCGAAAAGGAACAGATATTACAGTACAAAACTTATTCTTTAATACACCAGCGCGTCTTAAATATATGAAAACCATTCATACAGAGCTTGGGAATATTACAGATATCG
This sequence comes from Bacillus sp. AY18-3, assembly GCF_008042305.1. Taxonomy (NCBI): domain Bacteria; kingdom Bacillati; phylum Bacillota; class Bacilli; order Caryophanales; family Bacillaceae; genus Bacillus; species Bacillus sp. AY18-3. The sequence continues at coordinate 272,407 of NZ_QKQR01000015.1, forward strand.
TGTATCGTATTGCAATGTCACATCCAGAAGTATCATTAAAGCTGTTTCATAATGAAAAGAAATTGCTTCATACATCAGGAAATGGTGATGTAAGACAAGTACTTGCATCAATTTATAGCATTCAAGTTGCGAAGAAGCTTGTTCCAATTGAAGCTGAATCTTTAGATTTTACAATTAAAGGCTATGTCACATTACCAGAAGTAACGAGAGCATCTCGAAATTATATGTCAACGATCGTAAATGGTCGTTACGTTCGAAATTTCGTATTAATGAAAGCCATTCAGCAAGGATACCATACATTACTGCCAGTCGGACGATATCCAATCGGCTTCTTATCGATTGAAATGGATCCAATGCTTGTTGACGTTAACGTACATCCAGCGAAATTAGAAGTTCGTTTTAGTAAAGAACAAGAATTACTAAAGCTTATCGAAGAAACATTGCAATCGGCATTCAAAAAAATACAGCTCATTCCAGATGCAGGTGTAACAACGAAGAAAAAAGAAAAAGATGAAAGTGTGCAAGAACAGTTCCAGTTTGAGCATGCGAAGCCGAAAGAGCCATCTATGCCAGACATTGTTTTACCGACTGGCATGGATGAAAAACAAGAAGAACAACTGGCTGTGAAACAGCCAGCACAACTGTGGCAACCGCCGAAACAAGAATGGCAACCACCACAGTCGCTCGTAAGGGAAGAACAAAGTTGGCAGCCATCTACTAAACCGATAATGGAAGAACCAATTCAAAAAGAGAAATCGTGGAACAGTAACGATGAAGACTTTGAATTAGAGGAATTGGAAGAAGAAGTTCAGGAAATAGAAGGGATTGAAATGAACGGTAATGACTTACCACCGCTTTATCCAATTGGACAAATGCACGGAACATATATTTTCGCTCAAAATGATAAAGGCTTATATATGATTGACCAACATGCCGCGCAGGAACGTATTAATTATGAATACTTCCGGGATAAGGTAGGAAGGGTAGCGCAAGAAGTACAAGAACTACTTGTACCATACCGTATTGACCTATCTCTTACTGAATTTTTACGTGTCGAAGAGCAACTAGAAGAACTGAAAAAAGTTGGACTATTCTTGGAGCAATTCGGCCATCAATCCTTTATCGTCCGCTCGCATCCAACGTGGTTCCCAAAAGGTCAAGAAACAGAAATTATCGACGAAATGATGGAACAAGTTGTCAAACTAAAAAAAGTGGATATTAAAAAGTTACGTGAAGAAGCAGCCATCATGATGAGCTGTAAAGCATCCATTAAAGCAAATCAATATTTAACGAACGATCAAATATTTGCTTTACTGGAAGAACTACGTACAACAACAAACCCATATACATGCCCGCACGGAAGACCGATTCTTGTGCATCATTCTACTTATGAGTTGGAGAAGATGTTTAAGAGGGTTATGTAGGGATACTGTTCATAGAGAAAAAATGGTTTCTTGTTATTTTAATAAAATATAGAGTGAAATAAAAAGGAGCGATAGTAATAAGTCGCTCCTTTTTAATATAATTCTTTTCCAACTATATTTTTAAAAAACATTTATAAACTAGAGATAACCAGATAAGCTCAACCTATTTGTACTTTATATGTGTTTTCTCAATTTTTTTGTAAGGAAAGAGGCTTTTAATTTACAGATTTATCAGAATTATGTAGAGTGTAGATAAAACTATAAAATGGGGTGTTCTTTATGTGTACGAGTTTGACATTACAGACAAAAAACGGTCAGCATCTTTTTGCAAGAACGATGGACTTCACATTAGATTTGAATCAAGAAGTAATAATCATTCCTCGACATTACCAGTGGAATAATATAACTGGTGAAATCATTAATACGAAACATGCTACGGTCGGAATGGGAATTAATCATCAAGGAAGGATCATTATGGCGGACGGAGTAAATGAAGCAGGTATGACATGTGCAACACTATATTTTCCAGGATTCGCTACTTATAGTCAAAGCATAGATGACAACAAGACGAATCTGGCTCCATTTGATTTTGTGACTTGGAGTCTGACACAATTCAATTCTGTCAAAGAGTTAAAGAAATCTGTGGATAGCCTTACCTTTTTGGATATACCATTACCGGATTTAGGACTTACGCCACCACTACATTGGATTTTAGCGGATAAATGGGGAGATTGCATTGTACTGGAGCCGACAAATGAAGGATTAAAAATGTATGATAACCCACTAGGAGTGATGACGAATAGTCCGGAGTTTAATTGGCATTTGCAAAATTTAAGACAATATATTGGCCTTAAATCGCAGCCATTCGCGCCAACTGAGTGGAGTAACTTACCATTAAGTGCTTTTGGTCAGGGCTCAGGTTCAATGGGACTTCCAGGGGATTTCACCCCGCCATCAAGGTTTGTGCGAGCAGCATATGGCAAACAAAACATTCAAGGTATAGATAGTGAAGAAGAGGGAGTATCGGCCCTATTTCATATTTTATCAAATTGCGAGGTTCCTAAAGGCGGAGTAATAACAGAAGAAGGTGCATTAGATAATACCATATATACAAGCGTAATGTGTATGGAGTCCGGAACATATTATTATCATACCTACGATTGTAGACAAATTATAGCCATTCATTTATTTCATGAAAATTTAGATACAGATGAGATTAAAGCTTATCCGTTCCAACGGAAACAAAAAATATTTTATGAAAACTAAGTAGCTTTGAAACAACTTTTAGTAAATTTTTAAATATATATAATAGAGCAATAATGGCCAATATAATTGTTGGGTGCTTCTTTAACTTTGTGATTTATCATAAATTTACTCCTTTCTTCAATTACGCCAACGAGTAAATTTATGCTGGTAGGAGCATTGGCTAAGAAATTTATTTTTAATTAAACTAGTTTTTATTTTTTCTAGAGGAGCCATTAAAGTGCTACTAGGTAAAATAAATATGGGCGTACTTTATTTATAAATAGTAAAGAACAAAAAGGTATGGAAAATATCCATACCTTTTTTGTTCTTCCATTATCTATGTATAAAAAAGCGCTGTATATCAGCACTTTTTAAAAGTACATGAGTTGTATAAGAAAAATTGATTTATTACCTATAACTATGCAAGGTCTAATATAGATTCTTATTCAATTAATTGTTATAAGGGCCTATAAGGTTATTTGTTTTTATTATTATTAATTTTTTCCGTATATAACACCTGTTCTTTATAGTGTTTTTTAATTGGGAAAGTATGTGTACCAGAGCCGTTTTTGAAAGTTTTATTGATGGGGTTTTTTAGCGGGATTGTTGTAGTTTCAGTAAATTCATATGGGTAGTTTATTTTAGATTTATCTTCAAACATGAAAATGCCTCCTTTTAGGATTTCCTGAATTCTTTACTATAACATGATATGCATATAGATTTTTTTGGGACTAGTTATTTATAGAGGTTAATGGAATTAAATTACGTAACTACTGAAATATTTCAAAGGAAAACAATGTGAGAAATATATGATAATGCTTCTTTTATTTATTAGGGAAGGGAATAATGCATATATATTCGTTATAAATTGTTTTTATAATATGAGTTTATATAGACTTTTCCTGATAATATAATGCGGGAGATTATAGTGTTATTAGGTTATTAGGAACATTTAATGCTGTTTCATAACTGAAAGGAAATTGAAAAAAAACTGAAATTTTTCTCATAAAAATTCAATCTAACTTGAAAAATGAAAGGAAAATGAAATTTTCCAAAAGATATTCTTTGTTAAGATAAAAAGCATACATACAAAAAGTATTGACATATCTTAAAAATGTATTTTCAAGATATAGTGGGGGAAAAGATGAGAGTAGAAAAACAATTAATAAAAAAGATGTATTATGAAACATTCCTAATGGAGAATGAAACAAAACCACCTATTGATGTACTTGGAGAAGCTTATGTAAACGAAGAAAGAAATGAGATTTCTGATGGATCTTACATTCGTTTTGCACAAGGTGAATTTTATTATCGCCATCAAGATTTTGAAGCAGCTATTTTTAAATGGGAAAAAGTTAATAATGAATTAGCACCATGGGCACAAAAAAATATTGCCGATGCTTATTTCGAGCTTAATCAATTACCAGTTGCTGAAAATGTTTATACGTCCATTACTACTGATAATATAATATTGATGACGGAGATTAGATTACAATTACTTTCTCTTTACATAGAGCAAAATAATTTTGACTCTGCTTTCGCTGTTATTAAAGAAGCAGTTTCTTTAAATCCGGATTATCCAAATGTCACAAAAATTGCCCGTTCCTTTTATGAGGAGCAGCAAGATTTTGATAGTGCAGTAGAGCTTGCTGTGAATGAGTTAATTCGAACAGAATCTTATCCGTGGTTTGAGGTTTTAAAAGGATATATCGATAAAAGATTTACTAAACATATTTCACCAGATTATTTTTATGAAGTATTAGTTACGTTAAATAATGTAGATCAAGTACAATTTACGCAAATGGTTTCATCACTTTGGAATAGTTATAAAAACGAACAAAATTACTTATCATGGCTTAACACAATAAATGAATTTTTCTTACATATTGAAATACATTCGTCCGATATATGGGACAAAATTTCTTCTCTTTACGAAGGAACGTACTTTGAATTAATTCAAGGTCAATATATGCTTAAACAATTGCACGATATCATTCCAAACTTGTTAACAAATTGGTTAAAGGTTGTCAATCCATCTTATGCTGTATTTCCATCTGCAGCTGTATTGGCATGGGATGAGATTTTCCCTTCCGAAATAGATTCAGCAAATATAAAACATGCTGAAAACCTGTTGTTATATTCTATTAATCATGTGGATGGCTTAGAGTATAGTTTGCATCTTTTTGAATCTATTACAGAGTGGGCACAAAAACATAATATAGAAATGGGTCACCGATTTAGATGGTTAGTTGGCGAGCTCGCAGATTTAAGCACAAATCGCATTTTAGTAACGGGAACTTCAGGAAACGGAAAAACTACATTTATTAACTCTATAATAGGAGAAAATATATTAGAAAAATCAATTTCAAATGTAGTAGTTTTAAAAAATGATGTGCATACAGAAATTAACGCCATAACAGACTTAGCAATTACAACAACTGAAGATGTCTCGGATTACCATAATATGATGTCTCAGCACCATCAAACATATAGAGATAGAGCATGTGTTGAATTTAAATTACCATGCAGATTTTTAAGTGAAAATAAACTTACATTTGTAGTTACACCTGGATTTAATAGGAATAACGATACTAGAGATGAGGTATTCGAATATTTAAATTCTGTAGACGAATTACTATTCGTATTGAATGCGGATTCACCTTTTACTGACAAAGAACGTGATATTCTATTAAGCATTCAAGAATATACACCAAATTTACAAATTCATTTCTTATTAAATAAAATCGATAACATTTACAGTGATGCAGAAGTGAAAAGAGTATTACATGATACGCAAGCGAGAATAAACACATATTTCCCGCATGCGAGAATTTTCCCTTACTCTTCCTTATATACAAGTAGTCAACAATTAAATGATTTAACTGAGTTTATTCATTTTAACTTTAATCATAAAAATGTCGATGCAGAACGTACGGAAAAGCTATTGTTTTTCATTCGAAAAACAATTACATATCTATTGGATAAACGCGTGGAGAAAGAAAACAATTTAGTGGATTCTATTCATTGGAATGAAGATATGCTAGTGAAACTAAATGGTAGCATTAATAATCTTACTACTTTTGAGAAGGAAAAAATTCATTTCATTACAAAATCATATCGCACAATGAAAATGGAAATTACGAATGAACTTACTGAAAATATTCCGAAGATATTGCAGAGTTGTTCGGATTTAATTAGTGAAGAAAGCGATTTCGGGCACATTGATACGGAACTAAATAAAGCGATGAATGAAAGAGTACATAAATATTTAGAACAAACTGTATTACCTAATTTTGCTCTTTCTACGAAAAATTGGATTGCGATTTCTAATAATGAGCTCCTTCAAAGTCAATCGTACTTAGAAGAACTTAGTGAAGGACTTAATTCTTTATTTGGAGAAAATCGAATACAGTTAGAATGTGATTTTAAAGTGCTTGATGACTGGCGCAGAGATACTGACAGAATGACGACTAGAGCACAAATGGATGAAGTAAATATTTTACGTCGCTTTACGCCAGCACAATTTTTACTGAAAAGTGCTGGTAAATTATTTGGAGTTCTTCCTAAAAACAAAGGTATGCTATATAACAAATACAAACAGTATGTAGAAAATGAAGATTATACTGAGGTAACGGCTTCTATTATGAAGAAATTTTTCTTGCAATTTGAGCTATTTGAAAACACGCAAGAGCGGGATATTAACATATTCTTTAGGAATCCATTTAACTCCTTGAAACAAGCTGTAGAAAATACTCATTTAGAAATACAAGAAAAACAAGAGATGTTACATAAGATGAAATCACAACCTGAAGTTTATCATGATTCTATCATGCTCTTTGAATTGAGATTACGTCAATGTGAAGTAATTTTAAATATAGGTGATGATCATACCTATACAGATGTAACTTTAGAAACAAGCGTAGAATAAAAGTAAAATATACGAGGTTTTTATATGACATTGCATCATATGTTATACGATAGTAAAAGGGAGCAACTTATTACAGTTGCTCCCTTTTATATTTAGATTATTTTTCAGTCTCTTTAATTTTAGTTTGTACTTCGCCAGTTTTAATTTTATTACTTTCTGAGAAACGTAATAAATCGCCTTCAATAATTTTGTCAGACATTCGTAATTCATTTTGTGCACGGTTAATGAGTGCTTGTGCTTCTTTTTTTGGTAAATCTACAATTTCACCTGTTATGCGGTCATAGAAAGTGTTGTTTGTGTATACATACTTCTCTGTAATAAAGCTACCATCACGTAAAACAACAAAACCGGTATATTCATCTGAAAACATATCATGACCAAAACGGATATCGTTCGTAGTATTAATCCCTAATAAATTTAGAATAGTAGGTTTTATATCGATTTGCCCCGTAGGTTTTGAAATCGTTTGACCTTCTGTTTGGCCAGGCATATGAATATATAAAGGTGTGCGTTGTAAATTTAAAGTATCAAATTCTGTTATTTGATCTTTTTCTAAAAACTGTGCCATTGCACGATTGTGTTTTTCAGAAATACCATAATGATCACCATACAACACAATAATAGAATCATCATACATTCCCTCGGCTTTTAAACGCTCAATAAATTTTTTAATTGATTCGTCTAAGTAACGTGCTGTTACGATATAACGATCAAATACGCCATTACCAGAGTTGTATGGTTCAATGAATTTTGTATCTTCATCATAAGTAAATGGATAATGGTTCGTTAAAGTAAGGAAACGAGCGTAAAATGGTTGGTCAACAGTTTTTAATATATCTACTGATTGATCAAAGTATTCGATATCTTTTAATCCCCAATTTAAATTTGTTTTGGGCGTAATTTTGTAATCAAGTTCATTATAGTAACGATCATAACCGAGAGCAGAGTACATAATGTTACGATTCCAAAATGTTGCGTTATTCGCATGGAATACAGAAGTGAAATAACCTTGCTGACGTAAAATCTCTGGAGTCGCAGTATAATCATTGTTACCGTGCGTGAAAAATACAGCTCCTCGATTTAATGGATACAGCGACGTATCGATTAGAAATTCAGAATCGGACGTTTTTCCTTGCCCAGTTTGGTGGAAAAAGTTATCGAAGTAATAGCTTTCATTGATGAATTCATTCAAGAATGGTGTAACTTCTTGACCGTTAACTGATGCGCCTATTAAAAAGGTTTGCAGGGATTCAAGAGTGACAACAATTACGTTTTTTCCTTTCGCTGCACCAAACATGTTAGGGTTTGGCTCACTTTGGTTTGCCTTTACGTAGTTTTCAGTTTCTTGTAATTTACTACTATCAGCAAGTGCTTTTTGTGATCCTGCTTTTACTTGCAGTGTTAAATCATATATTTGATGAGTGTATAGTCCTAAATTTTTAACAAGCATGACTCGGTCGAATGATCTCGTTAATAGTTCAGGGCGCTCTTTTTCTGCAAGGTGTAGATTCGCAAAAAATACACCAATCGTTAAGAGAAAATATACGAAGCGTGCCGGATGAGTTACACGTCCGGTTTGGAAGACTAGTGCCTTCTTCTTTAACAAAATAAAGAAGAAAATAATGTCTACGAATGCGAGAATAATTTTGTAGTTCAATATTTCTATAATACTGCCGCCTAATTGGCCAAAGTTTGATGTTTGTCCAAGTACTGGTAACGTAACGAAATCACTATAAAAATCATAGAACATTACATTCCCAACAAGTACGATTGTTAATAAGAGATTAATACATAGCGCTATATAATTTCGCTTTTCACCGGTTGCAAATAATGCTAATCCGACAAAAGCTAATGATGCAGCGAGAGGGCTAATAAACAAAATAAGCTCTTGTGTAGAAGACTCAATTTTTAAATCAAAACTGAATCTTGTAATAAGATATGTTTTTAACCATACTGCTAACGCAATTATTAAAACAAAGCTTATATTTTGCATTTGTAAATTAATTTTATTTTTCATTTTTACACCTTCTTTATACGATTTATTTAACTTGTGTTATATATTATATTTTCATAACTATTAGAGTGTAATGAACCATTTAATGGTTTCTAAAGGTAACAATATGAAGTATTCATATACGTACAATAGGGAATTTTAAAGCGCAAATCTATTTTTGGAAATAGAACAGAAATAGTCATAGTTGTAGTAAAAAATACTTATAGACATCCTAACATATTAAACACTATGATGATGTTACAAAATATCGAACAAATGAAAGTGGAAATGAATAGAGGCTTTTAAAACTGTTGACATTCAATTTGTTAGAATTGAATGTCGATAGTTTTACCATACATAGTTATGTTAAATATGTATCTCGTAAAATCCCGATTTTTGGTGGGATAATCATTAGCGGGGGAAGGACAAGGTACATAAATAAAGCGTTATGGAAGTTAAAATATTTGATTGCTATCTTAATGAAAGAAATTAAATATGAGATAAATATTTTCCAACATACAACCCACTTGCAGCAGCTTGAGATAATGAATGAGTGACGCCTGAACAATCTCCAACTAAAAATAGTCCATGCACACTTGTTTCAAAATGGTTATTTATTTTTATCGTAGGAGCATAGAATTTTCCGTCAATTCCATATAATAAAGTATCTTTATCGATCGGTTCTTGGATGAATTGTTCTAAACGTAATAAAAATTCTTTAAGCCCTTCAATATATAATGAAGGAATTTCTGTATGCAAATCGCCATAATCTCCTTGTAGTGTAGGCTGTATACGGTTATGTTTCATGCCTTTCTCTGTTGTAGGTTGTTTATTTAGTAAGTCCTCTAAGCGCTGTATAACAATTCGATCTCGTCCTTGGTTAATGCTTTTAATAATTGAACTTGCGTATACATTTGCTTCTTTGAGAGTTGAAAAATAGTGCGGGATAAATAAAGTGAAATTTAAGTTAGGTGTGCCAGTTCCTTCCTCTCGAAAATTTTGACCGTCAGGCATAACTAAACCTTCTTCGTACTTTCTAATGATGCGTCCTTTCGGATTCATACAGTACGTAGTTGCTGTGAATTGTTCATGCTCATAAGAAAGTTTTGTCTCAAATGTATCTTTTAATATAGAACGTAATTGGTGTTCTTTCATCTCTACTCTAATACCTAAATCTACACGAGTTTGTTCCTGAGAAATATTTAGAGAAGTGCACATTTCTTTTAACCAATCCGCTCCGGAACGTCCAGTTGCAAACACTAGTTGCTTAGATTGAACTATTCCTTCATTTGTCTCTATTGTAAAATGATCTTTCTGTTTCATAATATGTTGTACATCTATATGAAATTGAATATTTATTTTCGTAAGTAAAAATTCATAGAGCTGCTGAAAAATGTCACTTGAAAGGGTAGTACCAAGATGTCTTACTTCTGTTGTTAGCATTTGTAAACCACACGTTTCAGCTCTCTTATTGAGGTTTGGATTTTCTGTAGAGTATTTTGAAACAGAACTTCCTCCGAACTGACATAGAATTTCATCTACTTCAGCCATGAGTTGAATAAAGCTTTCTTTACCGACTTTTTGCTCAAGTTCTCCGCCAAATCCGTTTGTATAATTAAATTTCCCTTCAGATTTTCCTAAACCACCAAATCCGAAATATTTATCACATGTAGTACAAGTACACACTTTTCCTTCGTCTAAAGGACAATGGCGATCTTCTAGCGTTTTACCTTTATCAAGAATTAAAACCTTTTTGTTACTTTTAGTCAGTGAATAAGCCATAAAAATGCTACTTACTCCAGCACCGATAATTGTAACATCATACATATTTTTTCACCTGCTAACGAATAGTTTGTTTTTATTTTTCTAGTGTATAACAATTTTATGAAGTTAAGAAATAGCTTTTATTAATAAAAAGGGAGTTTTTGAACTCGATGCTTCTTTAATTTTTCGGAGTGATGAAGTAAATATAAATGTCTTTATTTAAAAGAAGAAATAGTTTTCAAAGATCACTATGTCATATGATAAATAAATTCTTACATATAAAAAAACAGACCTTTTAAGTGAGAAGGTCTGTTTTTTATATGTTATTTAGCGAAGACGTGGTTACCAATTACTGCTACTGTTTGACGTGTCGTAATCCATTTGTCTGTTGATGTTTTTGGATTGTAAAAATAAAGCCAATCAGAATGTATTCCATTTGTGGAGATAGCTTCTTCTACTGCCATTTTTGCTTCTGGGCTTGCAGGCTGATTAATTCTTCCATCTGTAACAGGAGTAAAGGCATATCCGTATTTAATAGGTTCATAAATAACGCCTGTTATTGTATTTGGAAAACCTTTTGCATTTACACGATTTAGTATAACTTTTGCTACAGCTACTTTACCTTTATAAGATTCGCCACCTGCTTCAGCGGTAACTAAGCGTGCCATTAAGTCTTTTTCTTTTTCTGAAATGCTTGAGTTAATTTTTAAATGTTGTCCTGTATAAAGCTTGTTTCCGGCTGTATTGTTAATTTGTTTTATCGATTGAACGGTAACGTTGTAACGCTTTGCTATCGTTTCTAATGAATCTCCCTGTTGTACTTGATAAATAATTTGTCTAGAAATGTTCGCAGGTTTGGGTTTGGCATTTTGACGAACGGTGATTTCATTTGAGTTCATGGACCCTGGAATATTTAACTGCTCACCAATAAAAGTTTGATCGTTTCCTTTATTATTAGCCTGTTTAATGGATTGTATTGAAACCCCGTATTGTTTACTAATGCCCCAAAGTGTATCATTCTTTTTTACTGTATGAATGGTAGATGCTTCAGCTGTACTTTGATGACATACGAATGTAATTGCAACTGCAGATATAGGGATTATATGTTTTATTTTTAATAATTTCATTGTAAATCCTCCTAGCAAAAATAAGGTGAAATTGTTAAGTAATATAGTTCAGAATGTTTATACATAATATTTTAATATAATTATATTAGCACGTATAAAATAAAAAATCATCATAAGTTTCTTATTTATGTAGTGTAGAGTCCGAATATGAAATATTGCATATGAAAATACATTGAAGTTCATATTGCTGATTACTATAATCTATTTAGTAGAAAGGGAATATGTTATATAAGTAAAATCATTATAGAATAATATAATGATTACATATTATTAATAGGAGGAGTGATGTAATGAATATATTTAAAAGAATATCTGTTTCAGCTGTAATTATTTCAATGTTTTTAGGAATAGGGGACACGGTCAATAGTGTAAAGGCTGATTCTGTAGAACAGCAGAGTAAATTAGGGATAGAACAAGAAACAGATAAGCAAATCATTGTAAAATTCAGAGCGGATTTGAAATTTCCATATGAAGATGGTATTGAAAAACAAATACAATCTCAAACGAACGATAAAGTACTAGAAGATTTTTTTGCAGAATATCCAGATGTAACATTTAATCGTTTATTCACATCTGTAAGCCCGGAACAAATACAAAACCTTGAAGTGAAAGCACCCAATAATATATCTACAAGTTTATTAAACTACTATATTCTTCAAACTCAAAATGGTGAGCAGGAAGAAGAACTAGTAGATAAGTTAAAGACATCTTCTTTAATAGAAGATGTGTATGTGAAGAAACAAGAAAAAATAACGCCACCGGAAGTACAACCATTAAGTGTATCTTTTAATCCTAATAACAATCCTAGATATAAAAAACAAGGTTACCTTGATGCGGCACCATACGGTATTAATGCGCCCTTCGCCTGGGGAGTTCAAGGCGGTAATGGAAATGGTATAACTTTTGTTGATATGGAATATGGATGGCTATTAAATCATGAGGATTTAGTACATCAAAATATTAAATTAATGTCTGGAAGAAATATAGATCAGCACGTTGGACATGGAACGTCAGTATTAGGAATTGTATCCTCTGAAGATAATGCAGTGGGGAATATTGGGATTGCGCCAAAAGCGAAAGCGAAAGTGATTTCTCAAATAAGAGATAACGGGCAGTATAATACAGCTGATGCAATATTAAGTGCTGTAAATCAGTTAGAAGCTGGGGATGTTTTATTATTAGAGGCACAAGCTTCCTTTGATGGATATGGTGATAAATATTTACCTGTTGAAATACAACCAGATATCTTTGATGCGATTCGTGCTGGTACAGATAAAGGTGTTGTCATTATAGAAGCTGGAGCAAATGGATGGAATGATTTAGATCAATTTAAAGATAGAAATGGTAAACAAGTCTTAAATCGTAATAGTAAAGATTTTAAAGATTCAGGTGCAATTATGGTAGGCGCGGGCTCTTCATCTTTCCCTCATGAGCGTATGTGGTTTTCAAATTATGGAAGTCGGATTGATGTGTACGGCTGGGGAGAAAATGTAGATACAACTACAGCCGAGCAAAGTCGAAGTGCTGTAAATCTTTATACTTCAAGCTTTAGTGGAACATCTAGTGCTTCACCCATTATCGCAGGAGCAGCGACTTTAGTACAAAGTATTGCTAAAGAAAATTTAGGACAACCGTATAGACCAAGTGAATTAAGAACGATATTAAGTAACCGTAACACTGGAACGAAATCTAAAGATCCATCTTCAGATAAAATTGGTGTTTTACCAGATTTGAAGTCTATACTAGTAGATTTAGGGTATGAACGAAGAGAACTGAACGGTGGGAATGAGTTACAAGTAACAGAAAATGAACCAAATAATGAACGTAGACAGGCAAATAAAGTTAACTTTTATACACCAATAAAAGGAACACTACATAATCGTGATAAGGTAGATGTATTTACTTTCCAAATTGACTCACCAGAAAACATTAATATTTCTCTACTAAATGAACAAAACATTGGAATGACATGGGTACTTCATCATGAATCAGATTTAAACAACTATGTAGCATATGGTGAAAATGAAGGGAATGTAGTTAAAGGAACTTATAATGCAAAGCCAGGTAAATATTATTTATATGTTTATAAGTATGAGAATAAAGATGGTTCATATATATTGAATATAAAATAAACGAAAGGAACTTCAGATGAAGTTCCTTTAAATTTTTCTAATTCAGTATATGTGAATGATTTTTTAACTTTACTTCTATGCAATATTTCATATTGATGAAATGTTATTTATTTTTTATTCACCAGATTATATTATATTCAATAAGTTTGATATAAAACAGAAAAAGGAGGAATAATAATGAGCAATAAGAAGTTTATTTTGAAATTATTCATATGTAGTATGATATTTATCACATCTGTATTTGCTTTACACGATAAGCAAGTCGTTGCAGCTAGCTCTGTTATTGAACTTGAAAATTGGTCAAAATGGATGCAACCTATACCTGATAACATCCCGTTAGCACGAATTTCAATTCCAGGAACACATGATAGTGGTACGTTTAAATTACAAAATCCAATAAAGCAAGTATGGGGAATGACGCAAGAGTATGATTTTCGTTATCAAATGGATCATGGAGCTCGCATTTTTGATATAAGAGGCCGTTTAACAGATGATAATACGATAGTTCTTCATCATGGGCCATTATATCTTTATGTAACACTGCATGAATTCATAAACGAAGCGAAACAATTTTTAAAAGATAACCCAAGTGAAACAATTATTATGTCTTTAAAAAAAGAGTATGAGGATATGAAAGGGGCAGAAGGTTCATTTAGTAATACGTTTGAAAAAAATTATTTTGTTGATCCTATCTTTTTAAAAACAGAAGGAAATATAAAACTTGGAGATGCTCGAGGGAAAATTGTACTACTAAAAAGATATAGTGGTAGTAATGAATCTGGAGGATATAATAATTTTTATTGGCCAGATAATGAGACGTTTACGACAACTGTAAATCAAAATGTAAATGTAACAGTACAAGATAAATATAAAGTGAGTTATGATGTGAAAGTAAAATCTATTAAAGATACGATCAAGGAAACGATGAACAATAGTGAGGATTTAAATCATCTATATGTTAATTTTACAAGCTTGTCTTCTGGTGGTACAGCATGGAATAGCCCATATTATTATGCCTCTTATATAAATCCCGAAATTGCGGCATATATTAAACAAGAGAATCCAAAAAGAGTTGGTTGGGTGATCCAAGATTATGTTAGTGATAAGTGGTCACCGATTCTCTATCAAGAAGTTATAAGAACTAATAAGTCACTTTAATTTTCACCATAATTTCATAGAAACAATGTAACGCTATTAAAAGTCTTGTGGAATTCCCATAAGACTTTTTAGTATTGGATATTATGAGAATCAAAGTTCTTTGAATAGGTTTATATAGTTAATATAATAATTTAATGCAGTTATAAAATCGACACAAAAAAATGTCGATAAATGTCGAATATTATTGTAATATAAAACATATAAGTATAATATACAGATGAGGTGGAATTGTTGTCTTTTATTAAAAATAGTAAAATTGGAACGAAATTAAATGTGTTAGTCATTATATCGAGTTTGGCTTGTATCATGTTATCTTCTCTAGGGTTTTTAGGGCTTCAAAAAGGTGAAAATACATCTTCTAGTATGTATGACGAAAGGCTATTACCAATTGAATGGATAGGAACTGTAGAATCAAATTTTTACCATGTTAATATGAATTTTATGGAGATTATGATATCGAAAGATGAAAAAAGAATGAAAGAACTAATAACAGAAATGGATAAGACTAGGAAAGAAAATGATGAGTTATTAAAACAATTTGAAACTAGAATTAGTTCTCATAAAGAAAAGGGCTTGTATAATGCATTTCAAAGTCAATTCAAAGATTTAAGAATACAAATGAAGAAAGCACAGGATTTGGGACTGACTAATAATGAAGAAGCTTATAGCTATTATTTAAAAGAAATTGAGCCTAATATGGGAAAAACAATCCAGTCTATCCGTGAACTTATTTTATATAATAATACCGCGGCTGAACAACTACAAAAAGAGAATATCAATAGTGTGAAAAATACAATAATAACATTTGTAATTATTTCATGTGTTGGAATCATAATAATTATTTTTATTGGTTTTATAATAAAAAATACTATAAAAAAACCAATTGTATTATTACAAAAAGATATGGAACGAGTATCTGCTGGAGATTTAACAATTCGAACTTCTTATAAATCCGAGAACGAATTAGGCCATATTGTACAATCCTTTAATAGTATGTTAGATAACTTGCAACAATTAGTCGGTCAGGTGAAGGTTACAGCAAAAGAAGTGATTATTTCAACTGAAAATATGTTACAAGAGACAAAAACGGCAGCACATATATCAAACGAGGTTGTTCGAACTACTTCTGAAATAAATAAAGAAATAGAGGGACAGGTGACTAGTATTCAAGAAAGTTCAACTGCGATGGAAGAAATTGCAACTGGAGTTCAAACAGTAGCTGAATCTTCAGCGATGGTTGCTGAAGTTGCTGTTGCAACAATAGACCAAGCAAATTCTGGTAGTGAAGTTATAAAACAATCTATTCGTCAAATGAATAGTGTGAATGAAGTTGTCGAAGAAACTTCTAAGGTCATTGATAGACTTGTTACACGTACACAACAAATTGAAGAAGCGCTAGATATTATTACTAATATTGCAGAACAAACGAATTTACTGGCCTTAAATGCTGCAATTGAGGCGGCACGCGCCGGAGAAAATGGAAAAGGATTTGCAGTAGTTGCAGCTGAAGTAAGAGGTCTGGCTGAGAAATCTAAAACGTCTGTAAATGATATAAATAATTTATTACATTTTATACATCAAGATACACAGGATACAGTTCATGTAATGAAAAAAGGTCAACAACAGGCTAGTGGTGGTAAAGAAGCAGCATATAAGGCAGAACTCGCATTTTCATCTATTATGCAAGATATTAATAGAATAACGTCCCAAATTCAAGAAGTGTCTGCTGCCACAGAAGAAATGTCTGCTGGGACAGAAGAAGTGAATGCCTCTTTATCAATAGTCTCTGAAACTGCAACACAAGTCTCGCAAGAAACGAATCGAACGGTACAATCAATTCAAGCACAAGCCACATTGATTCAAGAAATAACGACGAAATCTAATGAAATGAAAAAGAAAGTCGAAAATTTAGAAATGCTAATTTCACAATTCATTATTGAAGAATAAGTTTGTTAACATTTATCAGTAGTATAAACTTTAAGATACTCAATATAGTGCTGCGTTGCACAATTTGAAAAAGGACCTTTATAGGTTCTTTTTTTGTAAATGGTGTGAATGCTATGTTTAATTATAGTGAAAAATAGAAATTTATTATATAATAATCATTTAAATTTGTACCTACAAATTTTATATGTAATAATGAATTTAATTTATTCTAATGAAATGGAGGTATATACTATGAAGTTTCCACATGATTTTTTATTCGGAGCTGCTTCAGCTTCTTATCAAGTAGAAGGTGCATGGAATGAGGATGGAAAAGGTGTTACGAATTGGGATGAGTTTTCAAAAATTCCTGGCAAAACATACAATGGAACAAATGGTGATGTAGCGGTTGATCATTATCATCGATATAAGGAAGATGTTCGTTTAATGGCTGAGATGGGATTGGAATCGTATCGTTTTTCGATTTCTTGGGCGAGAATATTGCCGAATGGAGATGGAGAGGTAAATGAAAAAGGCATTAAATTTTATAACAATTTAATTGATGAATGTTTAAAGTACGGGATTGTACCGTTTGTCACTTTATATCATTGGGATCTACCATTACCGTTAGAAAAGGATGGTGGGTGGACGAATAAACGAACAGCAGATGCTTTTGTAAAGTATGCCGAAATTTGCTTTAAAGCATTTGGTGATAGAGTGAAACATTGGATTACTTTTAATGAAACAGTAATGTTTTGTGGATTAGGCTATTTAAAAGGTGCACATCCACCAGGAATAAAAAATGATGTTCCAAAGTATTTTCAAGCGACTCATTATGTATTTTATGCACATGCGAAAACAGTTGCGGTGTACAAGCAGCTGAAACAATATGGGGAGATTGGGATTACACATGTTTTCTTACCTGCTTATAGTGTGGATGATGAAAAAGAAAATATACTAGCAGCAAATCATGCGAATGAATATGAAACGTATTGGTATTATGATCCAGTTTTAAAAGGTGAGTATCCACCTTATGTTGTTCAACAATTAAAGGAAAAAGGGTGGACTCCTAATTGGACAGTTGAAGAATTAGAAATCATTAAACAAAATGCCGAAAAGAATGATTTTATTGGCTTGAATTATTATCAACCAATACGAGTAGAAAGATACGATATGGATATAAAGAGCGATGAGCATTCTCGAGAAAACTCAACACTTGCTCCAGGTAATCCTTCTTTTGATGGTTTTTATCGCACAGTAAAAATGGATGATAAAACATATACAAAATGGGGATGGGAAATATCTCCCGAAGGTTTCTTAGATGGATTGCATATGTTGAAAGAGCGTTACGGTGACATAAAGATGTATGTAACGGAAAATGGACTTGGTGATGAAGATCCAATCATTGAAGGAGAAGTTGTAGATGTTCCGAGAATTAAATTTATTGAAGAGCATTTAAAAGTAATAAAGCGTGCAATTGAAGAGGGAATCAATTTAAAAGGTTATTATGCATGGTCAGTGATTGATTTATTAAGTTGGTTAAATGGGTATAAAAAGCAATATGGCTTTATTTTTGTCGATCATAATGATAACTTAAAACGTAAGAAAAAACTTTCGTTTCATTGGTATAAACATGTGATCGAAACGAGAGGAGAAGAGTTATAACAGATAAAAGAGTATTTTAGGAGAAAGTGTATGAGTGCAAAGTATAAACAAATTGCAGATGTGTTAGAGCAAAACATTAGAGATGGGCTTTTTAATGAAACGAAAAAACTACCTACAGAAGAAGCTTTGATGAATCGGTTTGAAGTAAGCCGTAATACGATACGTAAAGTAATTAGTCAGCTTGTAAATAGAGGTTATATTTTTCAAGTGCAAGGTAGTGGTATGTTTTTACGTGAAACTTCTGTAACAGATTACATTAATTTAGGAAGTTTACGTGGATTAACGAAAAATCTCGTTTCGCAAAATATTGAAACGAAAGTGTTAGAGCTTGAAGTAATAGATGCGGACGAAGATATAGCAAAGCGGATGCAATGCGAAGCTGGAACTAGGATATATTTTTTGAAGCGTTTAAGAATTGTAGATGGTAAACCATTCTCTATTGAAGTAAGTTATTTCAAAAAGGATATTATTCCATATTTGAATAAAGAAATAGCATTAAGCTCTGTATACAGTTATTTCATTGAAGATTTACGATTAAATATTGGCTTTGCCGATAAATTTATTAGTTGTGAAAAAGTAAATAAAGAAAACGCGCAGCTGTTAGAATTAAATGAAGGTGATCCGGCGCTTCTTATTGAAAATACAGTATGTCTTGTAAACGGGACAATTTTCGAGTTATCTCAATCGATGTTTCATTATGAAAAGACTAAACTTTTAAATCGAATTAATTTTAAATAAAAATAGAAAATAATTTATCGTGTGAAAAGCAACTGAGTCCAAAGTGATCAGTTGCTTTTTATTTTTTAAAGTGGATGAGCAAAAAAACACAAAAGTGGTTGGTCCGTTTTTTGTAAACATCTATTATGATAAGAGAAGAAAGGTAGTATGTTATTAAAGTTTTAAAGAGGAAGTTCTTTATTAAAATAGATTGTCTTTAGAGAGGTGAAAATACAATGATTTTTGCAATTTCACTAGTGGTTATTATTGTAATTGGATCCCTGTTTGGGACCGTGTTAGTTGCACGAAATGTGGAGGAGAATTACGGCAAGTCTACAAAGAGAAATGTGAAAAACTTATCAACTATTTATATTCTTCTTCTTTTCGTACTACTTGTTGGGGTAACGTGGTATGCGGTAGTGATTTAATAGTTTTGAAAGAAAAAAGTTAATATTGTATATGATGGAGGAGTATGATTTTGATAAAAAATGAACGCCACGTTTTAATTGTTTTTCCGCATCCAGATGATGAGTCATATTGCGTGGCAGGTACAATTTTAGCTTATGCGCAGCGAAATGTTCCTCTTACTTATGTTTGCTTAACGTTAGGTGAAATGGGGAGAACGATGGGGAATCCTCCTTTTGCAACACGTGAATCATTAAATGTTATAAGAGAGACGGAACTAAAGAGGGCTACAAATATTTTAGGGATTAAAGATTTACGTATGATGGGATATCGTGATAAAACTCTTGAATTTGAAACTCCCGGAGAGTTAAGACGTGTATTACAAAAATGTGTAGAAGAAGTGAATCCTTCGTTAGTTATTTCTTTTTATCCGGGATATGCGGTTCATCCAGATCATGATGCAACAGGAGAAGCGGTAGCAGAGGCGTTAGCTAATATTCCGGAATATAAAAGGCCAACATTTTATGCGGTAGCTTTTTCGAAGAATCATGAAGCAGAAATAGGTCCTCCGCATTTTAAAAACGAAGTGAAAGAATATGTTCCCAAAAAATTAGAGGCATTGCAAGCACATGCATCACAATTTGCGACGAAAGTAACGGAACTAAAAAGAGAGTATGAAGAAGGTGTACCGGAAACAGTAGAGTGGTTAGAAAAGGAACCATTTTGGATATATTCATTCAAAGATAAGAGTAAGTGACGTTATAGCTGAAGGTGATGAATATGTATTTTGAATATAAGAATCGGAAAATTTCTTACAATATAGAAGGATCGGGCCCTGTTATATTGTTATTACACGGTCTTGGTGGGAACGCAAACAATTGGCTATATCAAAGGCAATATTTCAAAGAGAATTGGACGGTGATTTCTCTTGATTTACCGGGGCATGGGAAATCGGAAGGGCTGGAAATTCTTTTTAAAGAATATGCAAATGTATTGTATGAGTTATGCAGTTATTTAAAGCTACAAAAAGTAGTTATGTGTGGTCTTTCAAAAGGAGCTAGAGTCGGTATCGATTTTGCTATTCAATATCCAGGCTTTGTTTCTAGTTTAATTGTTGTAAATGCATTTCCCTATTTGGAGCCTGAAGATCGAAAAGAACGAATTGAAGTATATGATTTACTTAGCTTACACGATAATGGAAAAACATGGGCGGATACATTATTGAAGGCAATGGGAGTAGCAGATAATGAAGTAATTGTTAGGGGATTTTATCAATCTTTACAGTCTATTAATTCGGTGCATATTCAAAGATTATTTGCTGAATTAGTAGATTATGATCAAAGACCGTTTCTTTCAAATATTTCATGTCCTACTTTAATTATAAGAGGGGAAAATGATGATTTCGTTCCCGAGAAATATGTAAGAGAGTTTGAAAGACGTTTGAAAAATACAACTTTTATTGAGTTTAAAAATAGTGGACACTTACCTTATTTAGAACAGCCGACTAGCTTTAATATGACGGTAGAAAGATTTTTAAATCATGTAATTAATTAATACTATTATTAAAGTTAATACTGTTATTAGGGAATCAAGGATAGTTCGTTTTGAGAGGGGGCAACAAGGTGGAATGGAAACCAAATCGTGCAGATAAGACGCCTGTATATAAACAAATAGCGGATTATATGGAAAGGGGTATTTCTTCAGGTGAGTTTCCTTCTGACAGCAAGTTACCTTCTGAGCGTACTTTAGCGAAAGAATTACAGGTGAACCGGAGTACAATAGTAGCTGCGTATGAAGAATTAAAATCACTTGGAGTAGTAGAACGGCAAAAGGGAAGCGGAACAAGGGTCAATACAGATATATGGGGTGTGTCACATAAACGAATACCGAACTGGGGTAGGTACGTGGAGGATGGATCGTTCTTACCTAACGTACCACTCGTTCAACAAATTAGAACGGAAACACAAAAAGACGACTTAATTAATTTAGCGAGTGGTGAATTGTCACCAGAATTGATTCCGAGCGATAGATTCCGAACGATTTTGTCGGAGAAAACATTTATGGAAAACCTCGGTTATGACCATCCGCTTGGAAATGAAATGTTGAGAAAAACAATTGCAGCACATGTTCAGCAATATAAACAAATTGAAGCAGATTCGAATTCTATCCTTATTACATCTGGCGCACAACAGGCACTTAACCTTATCGTGCAATGCTTATTAAAACCAGGAGACGCGATTGCAATTGAAGATCCGTCGTATTGTTTTTCATTGCCGATGTTTAAATCTGCTGGCTTAAAAATATTCCATCTACCTGTTGATCAGCATGGAATGAATCCAGATGACTTAATTGATTTGCATAAAAAGCATCGTATTCGCATGGTATTTTTGAATCCAGATTATCAAAATCCAACGGGAACTGTGTTGTCATTAGCAAGGCGTAAAAAGGTTTTAGAGCTGTCTTCTGAATTTGGTATACCGATTGTAGAAGATGATCCGTATAGTTTAACTTCATTTAATGGAGAAGTGAATCCTACATTAAAGTCAATGGATCAAAACGGGAATGTTCTTTATATAAGTTCATTATCAAAAATTGTTGCATCAGGATTACGTATTGGCTGGGTAATTGGCCCTACGCGTGTAATAGAACGTTTAGCGGATGCAAAACAGCAAGTTGATTTTGGCCATAGTGTATTTACGCAGTGGGTGGCAAATCAATTTTTAGAATCAGAAGATTTTCATGCACATATTACAATGCTTCGTGAGCAATTGAAAGACAGAAGAGATGTGTTAATTAGAAAGCTTGAAGAAATATTAGGGGACCAGGTTGAATTTTTTGTTCCAGAGGGTGGAATACATTTATGGTGCAAAGTGCAAGGAACATTTGATGAATATCATTTATTAGGCGAATCTATACGAAATGGTGTAGCGTTTGTCCCGGGAAGTGTTTTAGGTACTAAAAATGAATATATTCGTTTTACTTTTGGGAGAGTAGATGTCGAACAAATTCAACTGGGAATTACGAGGTTTGCGGAAACGTTAAATGAGATCTCATAATAGTGATGCGTAATATTGAAATGAGGGAAAGAAATGAAGTACGTGGCGCTTTTACTGCAAGTAGGCGTGCTATATGTATTTAGCTTAGTTGGTACGTGGATTCAGGAAGTATTCCATTTATCAATGCCAGGAAGTTTAATTGGGATGTTAATGCTGTTTCTGCTCCTTTCTACTCGTATTTTACCATTAAAGTGGTTTGAGGAAGGTGCGGAAAAGTTACTCGTATTTTTACCGTTATTTCTAATTCCTTCGACAACAGGGCTGATGGAATTCGGGTCTTTTCTTTTCGGTAAGGGGAGTATTATATTCCTGTTAGTAGTTGCAAGTACGGTAGTAACTTTAATTGTTTCAGGATATATAAGTCAATTATTAGTAACATCAAAAAAATAAAATCGACAAGGTGCACGATGCAAATGGTCTTAATTATTATTACTGTAGTAATGTATGTATTGGCGACAAAGTTATATAAAAAAATTCCGTTTCCATTTACGTTACCGGTGTTAACAGTTACAGCGAGTATGATTTGCTTATTTTTAATTTTTGATATTTCTCATCATGAATATAGGGAAAATGGGGGAGATATTCTTTCCGGCTTATTAAGTCCTGCAATTGTAGCGTTAGCGATACCTTTATTTAAAGAGCGAAACATACTTATGAAAAACTTTTTGTCGATACTTATCGGTGTAGCGGTAGGTATAGTGGTTTTAACGAGTATGAATGTAGTGATTGGCGGGATGTTAAATATAGATAAGGAACTCATATTAACAACACTGCCGCAATTAGCGACGATGCCTATTGCTATTTCATTAGCGGATCAAATTGGCGGTATTCCATCTATGACTTCTAGTTTTGTAGTTGTTGCAGGGATAACAGGTGCTATTATCGGACCAACAGTACTTAAGTTTTTCCGAATAACAAGTACGATTGGAAAAGGAGTGGGGATGGGCTGCGCATCACATATTATCGGTGTGAGCCGTCTCGTGAAGGAAGGCGAAAAAGAAGCGACAATCGGTTCGGTAACGATGATTGTAACGGGAATACTCATTAGTATATTCATACCGTATGGAACGAAATTTATATTTTAAAATGTAATGGAGATGAGAAAATGACAACATGGTTTATAGTTACTTTATTTATTTTTGGCGCTCTTAAAGTGCTAGTTTCTAGTATGCCAACTTCTGTTGTAGAATCAATTATTAGTAGATTTGAATTGCATCAAAAACTTGAGGAAGAGAATACCTCTATATCGATAGATGGAAAGAATATAGAGGGAGAAATGAAACGACAAGTTATTCATGAATTTAATGAAGCTTTATTTTTAGATAAACATTATTTCCCGCCACATGGAGAAGGAACACCACTTGTTATTGATACGAAGAAAGGGAATAAAGAGATTAGATTTTCTCTATATAGCCATGAGGAACATGTTGATGTAATCAAGCAATATAAGAAGAAAATCGTTGCTTATCGTTTACGTTCAAAAAGTCTTCAAACTCTTGCACCATTAGCAATAACCGAAGATTATGCTTAAGAAGAGATCGATTATGGTCTCTTTATTTTTGTATGAAATGATATACTTTCCAAATAAAAGAAAAGAAAATCATATAGCCAAATAAAGAATATGTATGATTCCAATCCAAGCTATGAATAAAGAAACCGAATCTTTCAGCAACTTGTTCAAAAATGCTGGCAAAAATACCTATTGAAATAATAAGTAGAATTCTAGAAATTGTAGATAATGTTTTGGAAATTTGTATAAAAACAGCTGTTAAAATCGGTAGTACAAACAAAGTAAAGCCAATGTTAACTGAAAATATGGATGAGAATGGTCTAACGGGAAAGGAATAGATTTGGTTCGCAACAAAGAAAGCATCTAAGCAAGTTCCGATAATAGAAGAGAGTAAGATTGTAACTGCTAATGCTAGAAAATCATTCTTCTTCTCGAAGGAGGACGTTTTTCTTTGCAAGAATTGCCAACTCAATTGTTTCGAGTGTTTTACAGTAGTCTTCTGTAATTTGTCCATTTATATTTTCCTCCTTATCTACTAAGTAATTTACAACTTGCCAGTCCGTAAACCAATCTTCATTGTCAACTTCTTCATGCTTCATATCTCGCCATGCATAGATGAGTGCAGGACTGTATATACGATAAGCGCCACTACGCAACTGGCATTTCTTTATTCGACGCTTATAAAACTCACGGGAAAAAGATTCATTGACACTTGAAAATAAATGAGGCCAGTAATCTTTCCTTGATCCTGTATGCGGATGGTGCTGGGCCCAGCTTATTATTTGAGATAAAACATGTGTGTCTCGAAATAATAATGAATACAACCTTTTTCCAATTAAGATTCGTTCGTGTAAGGAAGTGAAATGTTTCATTGTATCACCAAATAGTAATACTTTGAGTTTCTTATCATTTTCGTAGAATGGGAAAAGAATATGATTAAATTGAAAGAAATCAAAGAGTTTAAATCCAATACTATTAAGTACAGTCTTTTTAAATTGTATATTTTGAATCACTCTTTTTTCTAAGTAGTGTTGCTCATTAATAATAGTTGCAATGGCTAATGTTTTTTTGTTACCTGTTTTCCAAAAATCGTTCCACATCGTTTCCATAAATGTAGAAACATTTAGGTGAGGGAGAAGGTGAAATAGCTTTTGTGCTCTTTTCACACTTTGTTCATAAAGCAGAAATTGAGGATATACATCTTGGAAAATAAGCCAATTCCCTCTTTCTAAAAAAGAAAAAAATGTGATTTGATCTTTCTCTGATAAAATTTTCGTATATAAATCGCCCTTTAAATCAGTCATATTCCAACCGCCGTTACGTGATACCATATGCCCAAGTAGTGCCCAATGTATTTCTGGATATTGAGTGTAAAATTGGTAGTATGCGCGTGTTCTTGTCACATTATTTTTATTTAGCTGTTCAGTTTGTATTTTTATGTTGTTGATGATGAGTTGCTCTTCTTTCGTTAATTTATACATCGAGCCAGAATGTATGAGTTTGCTTTTTTGTTTTAATTCATTTTTTACATCAAATAGGGAGAGAGGCAGTGCTTTGGAAGGTCCGTTATATGTATGATTTGAATTGCTTCGGTACATTCCGTTACCTCCATTTTTCATAAATTTAAACATGATTATTGGCTATGAATCGTTCTATTTATTTTATTACGAGTATAAGAAATAAATGAGCGGTGTTTGTTATAAGGGTTTAGTTATTATGCAAAAAGTATAAAAAATCTTACTGTTGTGAGGTGAAATAAAAAACAGAAACTATTTTTAATAGTTTCTGTTTTTTTATTTTGTCAATTAAATGTAACAAACGACAATTATGATTTAAATCAATTGAAAATAATTTAATAAATTTTATAAATACAATTTTAATTGAAATGTGTGGTAGGAGGAAAAGAAATGCTAAATAAAATAATTTTAATTACTGGTGGTACAGGTTCGTGGGGACAGGAACTTATAAAACAATTATTAGAAAAATCACCGAAAGAAATTAGAGTTTTTTCAAGAAATGAAACGGTTCAGTTTGAAATGCAGCAACAGTTTATAAATGATGATAGATTAAAATTTATTATTGGAGATATTCGTGATAAAGAACAACTAGTCTATGCATGCCAAGGTGTCCATTATGTATTCCATCTTGCAGCTTTAAAACATGTTCCAGTATGTGAGTATTATCCTTATGAAGCTATAAAAACAAATATACATGGTACACAAAATGTAATTGAAGCATCTATACAGATGCAAGTTGAGAAAGTTATATATGTTTCAACGGATAAAGCAGCCGATCCATCAAATACGTATGGGATGACAAAAGCAATTGGTGAGAAGTTAATGGTGCATGCGAATATGCAAACGAAGAAAACAAAATTCATTTGTGTTCGTGGTGGAAATGTTTTGGGGACGAGCGGAAGTGTGGTACCACTCTTTAAAAAACAAATTAAAAAATCTTTACAAGTAGGGATTACCGATGCAAGTATGACTAGATTTTTCTTAACGATTGAAGATGCTGTTGGATTGTTATTTAAAGCCGTATATCAAGGTAGAGGTGGGGAAATCTTTGTTATGAAAATGCCGGCATGTAAAATAACAGATTTAGCAGAAGTGTTAATTGAAGATTCGAAAAAGGAAAACGTGAAGGTAAAAGAAGTAGGGATAAGACCGGGTGAAAAATTAAGTGAAATGCTTTTATCTGAGGTAGAGAGTAAAACAAGTATAAGTTTTGATCAAAATTATTTTGTGGTACTACCGACTATTCCTATAGAAGGACTGCAAGAATATTATGCTAGCTATCCGCTTGTGGATGTGAAGAGTTTTAGTTCTCAACAAGACTTACTTACAAAACACGAGGTGAAACAAATGTTATTAAAAGGAGGGTTTTTACGATGAAAAAAAATGCGAGTCTTTTAATAACTGGTGCAAATGGTTTCACAGGACGCCATGCTTGCCAATATTTTTTAGAGCAGGACTTTCATGTAATTCCTATGTTTCAAAATCGTGCACATAGAGAAATAATTGGGAATGGTATTACTTGTAATTTAACTAATAAGAGCGAAGTAATGAAGGTAATGAAACAAATAAAGCCAGATTATGTATTGCATTTAGCAGGAAAGAATTCGGTCATAGAGTCTTGGACAGCTGCTCTTGAATATGTAGAGGTTAATGTAATAGGGACGTTATATTTATTAGAAGCAATTAAGCAAGAAGTACCTCACTGTAGAACATTGGTTATAGGATCTGCTTTGCAAGCAGATAGTATGAGCAATATAAAAATTTCAAATCCATATAGTTTAAGTAAAACGATGCAAGTCATTATTGCAGAGGCGTGGAGTGAATTAATGAATTCAAATATTATCATTGCAAAGCCCTCGAATTTAATTGGTCCAGGAGTATCGAATGGTATTTGTTCTATTCTTGCAAAAAAAATGATAACTATAGAGTCGAATAAAAGTGAAGCAATTATTGAAGTAAACAGTTTGAAAGATAGTAGGGATTTTCTAGATGTACGTGATGCGGTTAAAGCGTATCATGTGTTATTGCGCGATGGAATAAATGGAAAACAATATAATATTGGATCAGGGATAAAACGGTCTTTATTAGATGTAATAGAACAATACAAAGAATTAACACAGCTGAGTTTTTCCATAAAAGAAGCAGAGCATAGTGGAAGCGAATCAAATGAGAGTTTAGTAATAGAGGATATAAAAAGGTTAGGTTGGGTCCCAGAAATTCAATTCCATCAATCATTAAAAGATGTACTCGAGTATGCGAAGTGTAGTGAAATCTGCATTCAATGAAAAATGAAAAGGGTGTAAGAAATATATGAATGGCTATAAAACAATGGATAATCAAAATACGCTATTTCTTTTAATTGTTGATACGCTGGACTGGAAAGATGAGGAAGAGCATGTTTTGTGTATCTATGAGGCGATAAATAAATGTCAAGCCTATGTGGAAGGTAAAAAGGGTGATAGGAAAAATCCAGTAATAGGTACAGGAACTAGGCCTGTAATTCAAGTCTTTGCTCAGTATGAATGTAGTGAGTATGGAAATGATTTTTATGATCTTATTAAAGATTTTTTGCAAGATATAGGGTTTGAGCTAAATGTTTATATAAATAATAGTAAGTTTACTTACATTTAATAGATTAGTATAAAACAAGATTTTTAATGATAAAGGTGGATATAAATTATGAATAAAAAGATTCTCTTTACTGGGGGCGGTACAGCCGGACACGTAATGATTAATATGGTATTGATTCCTAAATTTATGGAAAAAGGATGGGGAATTGAGTATATTGGATCTCAAAATGGAATTGAAAAACTATTAGTTCAAAATGTGAAATACAATAGTATTTCAACGGGGAAGCTTAGGAGATATTGGGATTGGGAGAACTTTAAAGATCCTTTTAAAATAATAAAAGGTTGCATACAAAGTTATAAATTGATGAAACGAATAAAACCAGATGTTGTTTTTTCGGCAGGAGGATTTGTGTCCGTTCCTGTAGTAATAGGAGCGTGGATGAATAAAGTACCTGTAATAATACGTGAACCAGATAGTACGTTAGGATTAGCAAATAAAATAGCATTACCTTTTACTACAAAACTATGCACAACATTTCCTCAGACAGGAGAAAATGTAAGTAATGAGAAGAAGGTTTATGTAGGACCAATTGTAAGGGAAGAAATTGAGAGGGGCAATGTATTGCGGGGAAGAAGCTATTGTAAATTTCAGCAAGATAAACCAGTATTGTTAATTATGGGTGGGAGTCAAGGTGCTCAATGGATAAATGATATGGTAAGGGGAAGTTTGGAAAAATTACTATTAAATTTTAATATTGTTCATATGTGCGGTAAAGGGAAGGTGGATTCATCTATTGGTATGGAAGGTTATATGCAATTTGAGTATATAGGGGACGAGTTGCCGCATATACTAAATATGGCGAGTGTTGTAGTTTCTAGAGCAGGTTCTACTGCTATTTCTGAATTGCTATTTTTGAAGAAACCGATGTTGCTTATCCCGTTAACTAACAGTTCTAGTAGGGGAGATCAAGTTTTAAATGCTGAATATTTTTCTCGGCAAGGATATGCGGAAGTTATAATCCAGGACAGAATAAGTACGAATGTATTCATACATGCAGTAAATAAGTTGTATACAAATAAGGAGAGATATATTCAAAACATGAATGGATATAAGAAAACAAATGATGAGGGGATTCATCAATTAATAGATATAATAAATGAAGTGGTGAAGGAATAGAAATTTAAATAAAAAAACAAAAGGAAAGAAGATATCTTCTTTCCTTTTTACTATAGTTGTTCAAATTCATTATTACTTATCCATATTAGCAATATACTATAGGTGAATACCGATTTCTAATAGCTCAGTAAATGCATGAGTATGGATAGGTTTACTATAATAGTAACCTTGAATAAACTGACATTTATTTTTTTGAAGGAAATTCACATGTTCTTTCGTTTCTACACCTTCTGCAATGACAGACATTTCTAATGTATGTGCTAATGTGATAATCGTTTTAATAATTTCCATTCCATCTTCACACGTTTCAGACATTGTAATAAATTCTCTTGGGATTTTTAACGTATCTATTGGATATAAAGGTAAATACGCTAGTGAAGAATAACCTGTACCAAAGTCGTCGATTGAAATGTGAACTCCTAAACCCTTTAGTGTGCGGAGCTTTATCAATGTTTCTCGCTCATCCATCATTGCAATGCGCTCTGTTAATTCAAGGTCGAGAGAACTTGCCGGTAAGCCTGTAGTTGCTAATGTAGAAGAAATAGACTTTACAAAATCTTCTTGTTCAAATTCTTTAGCAGATAAGTTTACACCAATTTTTAAATGAGAATATCCGAGTGTGTGCCAACGTTTCATTTGCTCACAAGCCTGCTGCAATGTCCATTTTCCTATTGGAATAATTTGTAGTGTTTCTTCAGCAATCGGAATAAATTCATATGGAGAAATAACGCCTAATTCAGGATGATTCCACCTGATTAGAGCTTCTGCACCGATAATTTTATTAGATTCACTATCAACTTGAGGTTGATACAAAAGGAACAATTCTTCATTTTGTATTGCGTTTGGTAAATCTTTTTCTAATCGTAATCGTCTTTCAATTTTTTTAGCGATTACATCGTCATAAATAGAGACAGAGTTAAGCTCTTTTGCCTTTGCATCATACATTGCAACATTAGCGTTTTTCAAAAGTGTAGCGGTATCGATTCCGGAATGTGGATAAATAGCGATGCCGATACTAAGTGATAAAGTTAATGTATGCTCATGTATGACAAACGGTTTTTCCATGCATTCAAATAACTGGTTGCATAAATCGAATAAGGAATCTTCGTCAGTATAGTTTTCAATTAAGATTGTAAATTCATCGCCACCGATTCTTGACAGATGAGTATGTGATGGAAGACATGATTGGAATCGCTTCGCTACTTCTTCTAATATGTGATCTCCTGCCGAATGTCCAAGTGTATCGTTAATTGCTTTAAAGCGATCTAAATCTAAGTATAATAATGCGAACTCACTGTCTGTTGTTTTAGCATTTTTTATAACTCTTTTTAATTTCTTATGGAAAAAGGCACGGTTCCCAATTTTCGTTACCGTATCATGGAATGCTAAATACTTTATTTCTTCTTGTTGCTTTTTTAGTGCGGTAATATCTTTTACCATAATATAACTTCCTGAAATTTGTCCGTCTATTATAATAGGGACGATGGTAACGTATAAAAAATAAGTAAAACCATCTTTATATTTAGAACTTAGTTGTAAGTATGCCGATTCTTGTTGTTTCACCTTTTCTAATGCAGATGTTAGTTTATGTTTGTCTTCATCTAAAATAATCGAAAAACAAGTTTCACCGAGTAACTCATCTGTTGGTGCTCCAAGTAGTATACTTCCGGCTTGATTTACATTTAAGAATACGCCATGTAAATCAATTGTAAAAATAGGATCAGGGTGATATTCATATAACGATTTAAACTTTTGTTGTTTTTGAGATAGAGCCTCTGATTTATGAACTAAATCAGAAGTCCGTAAAGTCACCTTTTCTTCTAGTTGTGCATTGAATGCCTGTAAACGTTTTGTTAGGGAATTGTTTTGCATACGTACAATAGAATGACGAATGAGTACGAAAATAAAAGTAATACAATTTCCTGTAATGAGAGTTGAGGATGATGTTTGTTCTTTTAATGTAAACCCGATTAGTATTGCAACAGCAAGATAGGGAAATACAACTAAAGCCTTTTTTCCTATTATAGGGTTAACAATGAAATAATTTTTATGGCTATTACGATCTGCTGAAATAGATCCAGCTATTGCAATAAATAATATAGGTATTCTATATAAAAGACGTAATAATGTTATCGTTTCAGTTGCTAAATGGTTATTTAAGTAAAAATAAATATAGTTAAAAGTTGCAGAACTTATCAATACAAAAATAAAGATATAAATCTTCCGTTTAGAATTAAAAATTGTCGGACGGAAAAAGAGACTAACGCCTAGTAGAAGAAACAATAAATCTGCAATTGGATATAGAAATGAAAGGAAAACATCGCCTAGTGAAAGAGAGAATATATTTAAATTTGGTTGATTAAATAAATACCACTCTAATGTGAATATGGAAGTAAGTACTATACATATATCACAAATAAAGAACGTTTTTTCCCATTTATCGCATTCTTTTAAAATTTTATAACTGAAAGCGATAAGACAAAAGAGTAGAAAAAACATGTAAAATACATCAGAAATAGTAAAACGATGTATTGGAATTTCGAAGAAGCTATCTTGATATGTATATACTATTTTACCTAATAAAAAACTCCCAATTGCTATCGTGATACATATCCAAAACGGATTTGAACTGACTTTTTTAGAATATATAGAATAAATTAGTGATACAAATGTAATGGCTTCAACAATAAGTGAAGCGAAGCGTACATCCGAATTTGAAAAATGAGTAGGGAACAGATAAAAAAATATAAAATAGATTGAATAGCATATTAATGTTCCGATTAATATACATAGTTGTAAATTTTTATTTAATTTCAATAAAATCACCTTCTTTAATTATGCACTATATTCGTAATATCTATACATAATAATATTACTTAAAAATTGTATCAGATTTCCTTGTAAAAATCTTGTTTATAAGGAAAGTATTGAAGAGTTTAATATTTCTTAAAATTAAAAAACATTGCGTTTGATAGTATGTATTGCATCAAGATTTTAAATAGGAATTGTATATTTAGTCATCCTTTGAATTGTAAAGGTTTTTTAGTGATTTGCAAGCGGAGATGCAAAATTGCATATAAAATGATGAGAATCCTCTTTCTAGCTGATCTTTTGATTGTTATAGGCTATTTTAAGTAAGATTTTCATTTTTAATCTGAAAATTAACATTTGTAAAAATGTTACAAAAGGATATAAAATAAGAACGTGTATTCTTACAGAGTGGATAGTATTTTCACTAAATAGGGAGGACTTTTTATGTTATGGCGAATGAAAGATGCGGAAATATACTATGAAATTGTTGGAGAGGGTAAGCCAGTCATTATTACACATGGCTGTGCGCCGGATCATAGGTTAATGATGAAATGTATGGAATCAGTATTTCAAAAATATGAAGGTTATCAACGAATATATATTGATTTACCTGGAATGGGAAAGTCGAACGCTCCAGATTGGATAAATAGTTCAGATCATATATTAGAAGTGTTAACTATATTTATTGAAGAAATCATTCCAAAGAAAGATTTTTTACTAGTAGGAGAGTCTTTCGGCGGATATTTAGCTAGAGGGATACTTTCAAAAATGTTTGAGAGAGTCAATGGATTATTATTAATATGTCCTGTGGTTGTTGCACTGCAAAAAGAAAGACGTTTACCGGATAAACAGATAATTGTACAAGATAAGGAGTTTTTAAATACGTTAACTTCTACCGAAAGAAAAGAATTTAGCGAGTTAGCAGTGGTAGCAAATGAATATACATATAAGCGATTTAAAGAAGAAATTAAGCCGGGGTTAGATGTTGCTAATTATGAATTTATTGAAAGATTGCAAAAAATTATTCTCTTACTATGGAGTTTCACCGAAAGAAATATGAGAAACCCGTTCTTTTATTAGCAGGAAGACAAGATATATCGGTAGGTTATCGAGATATTATAGAAATTATTGAAGATTATCCAAGAGCAACATTAGCGGTGCTTGATATGGCGGGACATAATTTGCAAATTGAACAGCCTGAACTATTCGAGAGTTTAGTAGGAGAATGGATTACACGAACAAAACAACAAAATTTATAAAAAACGAATGAATATTTTCAAGGAGGAAGTATGAATACATATATTTATATGGTTAGGCACGGTGAATCATCAAAATTAGAAGGGAGTGAAAGAACACGTGGTTTAACTGAAAAGGGAAGTTTAGACGCTCATAGAATAACAGACATATTAAAAACAGAGGGAATCGATACTTTCATTTCAAGTCCATATAAGAGGGCTGTGTTAACGATAGAAAAAACAGCCAATTTCTATGAAAAAGAAATATTAATATATGAAAACCTTAAAGAGTGTATGTTTTCCAGTGGGGATCAAGTTATATCAGATAAAGAGGTATATCCGCTTGTAAAGAAGGTGTTCTCTGATCCGGATTTTGCACTAACAGAAGGAGAGTCATATAAGGATTGTCAGAGACGGGTAGTGAAAGTGTTAAAGGAAATATTAATGGATTTTCAAGGACAAAAAATTGTAATTGGCACACATGGGCTTGTAATGACACTCATGATGAATTATTTTGATAAGCAATACGGGTTTGAATTTCTAATACATACATCAAAGCCTGACATATATAAGCTGGAATTTAATGATGAACAATTATTGAATGTAAAAAAATTATGGATAGGAGAATGAAACTGAATATATGGAGTGTGTTTTAATTCGTACTTATAAAATATACTTTTTTTATAGAAAGCATTTTTATCAACTATTTTTAGAATCTTAAATCAATAAGTAATTATTCAATTTCTGAATAATATAAATGGAAGTTGGGTTAAGGAAACAATTTAAAATGTGACAAAACTCCAAACGTTGGATTTCTATTCAATTGGAAAAAAAGATGTAGAATTTTGTCTTACGGTCCCCGTTTACTTTTCATTTCATTACATATAGGCTTTGTGGTGTAAAGGGGAAAATCACCTTTATACAAAATTTATAAGGAGGACAATGTGATGAAAAAGATTAAAAAGTTTGCGGGAGTAGCTTTAGCAGGTACGGTTGGATTAAGTGGACTACTGTTTTTAGAACCAAGTGTAAGCGCTGCGGAAACAAAGCAGGTGAAAGAGGGAAATTTCAATGCGATTGATGTAACGATGAATCAAAGTGAATTTTATGTATTGAGTGGTAGAAGTATTGATATTCTTTCTGGAGATAAAGAAGCAATTCAGTTAAATAATTACACAATTCGTTTTAGTAAACCAGGGAAGTATGTAATTAAAGTAAATGGCTGTATTTATGACGATGTATATACTTTTATTGTAAATGAGTAGTATATATTCTGAAATTGTGAGATGAAAACAGAAACACCCTATTTGCGGTGAGAATCGTAAATAGGGTGAATACTTTGTATTAAGTTGTAGTTTAAATATGTTCATTAACTTTCTCTTTGTTATGTAAAGTATGTAAGAGGGTTTGAAACATCTTAAATGATTGCTGAAAGATTGGACTTTGAATAAAGGTGTAAAGAAAAGTTACGATGAAAACAGGACCTCCTAGCATAAATCCAATAACTAGTACAACACATTCTACTATGATTCTAGCACGGCTAATAGATAGCCCTGTTTTGTCGGAAATAGTAAGCATGAATCCATCTCGAGGGCCAGCACCAATCCCAGCCGCAACATACATCCCTCCCCCAATACCTGTAATTGCAATCCCAGCAAATAAAATGAGTAAGTTTATCCATAAATAATCACTAGCGTTTGGAAGAATGTTTGATTGTAAGAAAAAGTCCATAATGGGACCGATAAGTAGTGCATTTAAAAATGTGCCCACATTTATATATTTTCGATCTACTAATAAAGAAATGAGAACGAGACATAATCCACATATGACACTCCACGTACCAATGGTCCATCCAAATCTTTGGTAGAGAGCCATATTTAAAACTTCCCAAGGATGTAAACCGAGAAATTTCACTTTGACTGCAAGAGCATTTCCAAGGCCAAAAAAAATTAACCCTAAGAAAAAAAGAAAATAGCGAAAGAGAGTTAGCCTCATCTTTAATACCTCCTATATTTTATAATTATGTATATTACATGTAAGATTTTTAATGTACAAATATTAAGACTTTTTAGTTGTTATTTAAAATTGCTAAAATACAAATGAAATATATATTCGCAGTCAAAAAAGTTAAAATATTGCGTTTTAAGGATTATAATAGAGAGAGAAACATAAAAGGGAGTGAATGAGTTTGAAACAAGAACTTATTGAAAGATTTACGAGATATGTAAAGATTGATACACAATCGAATGAAGAAAGTCATACAGTACCAACAACATCTGGACAAATTGAGTTTGGTAAGTTATTAGTGGAAGAGTTAAAAGAGATTGGCTTAACAGAAGTAACAATGGATGATAATGGGTATGTAATGGCAACACTTCCTGCTAATACGGATAAGGATGTTCCAGTAATCGGCTTTTTAGCACATTTAGATACGGCAACAGACTTTACAGGGAAAAACGTAAAACCACAAATTCATGAAAATTTTGATGGCAATGCAATTACGTTAAATGAAGAGCTAAATGTTGTGTTAACGCCAGAACAGTTTCCAGAATTACCATCATATAAAGGACATACGATTATTACAACGGATGGTACGACACTTCTAGGAGCAGATGATAAAGCTGGTCTAACTGAAATTATGGTTGCAATGAACTATTTAATACATAATCCGCAAATTAAACATGGGAAAATAAGAGTAGCATTTACGCCGGATGAAGAAATTGGTCGTGGGCCAGCGCATTTTGATGTAGAAGCATTTGGTGCATCATGTGCTTATACGATGGATGGAGGTCCATTAGGTGGTTTAGAGTATGAAAGCTTTAATGCTGCAGGTGCTAAGTTAACGTTTAACGGAACGAATACACATCCCGGAACAGCGAAAAATAAAATGCGTAATGCAACTAAACTTGCTATGGAGTTTAATGAGCACTTACCAGTAGAAGAGGCACCAGAATATACAGAAGGCTATGAAGGATTCTATCATTTACTTTCATTAAATGGTGATGTTGAGCAAAGTAAAGCGTATTATATTATTCGAGATTTTGATCGTGAAAATTTTGAGGCGCGTAAACATAACGTTGAAAATATTGTGAAGCAAATGCAAGAGAAGTATGGACAAAATGCAGTCGTTTTAGAAATGAATGATCAATACTATAACATGCTTGAAAAAATCGAACCAGTGAGAGAAATTGTTGATATTGCATATGAAGCGATGAAAAGTTTAAATATCGAACCAAACATTCACCCGATTCGTGGTGGAACAGATGGATCACAATTATCGTATATGGGATTACCAACGCCGAATATTTTCACAGGTGGTGAAAACTATCACGGTAAATTTGAATATGTTTCGGTGGATACGATGGAAAAAGCTGTTCAAGTTATTGTGGAAATCGCAAGACGCTTCGAAGAACAAGCTTAAAAAAAACCAAGTAGTGCGGATGCGCTACTTGGTTTTTTAGTATAATACTCGCCACAAATAAAAAGTTGCGTAAGACTCCCAGTTGGTCCAATTTGCCGCAAAATCTTTTATTTCCTGTTTAGTCGGTTTACTTTCAGAACCTGTTATATATTTAATTGCATTGTGCAAGCCAACATCGTCAATGGGAAAAGCGGAAGGAAATCGTAAGCAGCGCATTAAAACATAGTTGGCAGTCCACGGTCCTATACCATGTATAGCAGTTAATTGTTTTTCAGCTTGTTGCACATCTTGTATTTGCAGTAAAGATTCTTTTGATAATTTTCCTTCTGTAATAAGCTTTGCAATACCTATTACATATTCGCATTTTCTAGTCGTCATTTTTAAGTTTTTGAGATCCTCTACATGTAAATTGGCAATCGTTTCAGGAGAAGGGAATATCCAATGTTTACTATCGTTCCATTCTACATAATTTCCAAAGTGTTCGACTAATCTTCTTTTTAGTGTATAAGCATATGTGAGATTAATTTGCTGACCGATAATTCCCCAGGAAAGTGCTTCAAATAAGTCTGGAATACCTAAAGTACGAAGCCCATAATATTGTTCAATTGGTCCTTGAAGGAGTACATCATGTTTAGCTAATGTATAAAAGGGAGCTAAATCAGTAGTTAAATCAAACCACTCTTTTACATAGTGAGCTACAGCTTCGCATATCGATTCTTCAGACGTATATGATTCTTCTAAAAAACGTATTTGAATATTATCATCCGAGTTCATACTAATTTCAACTAAAGGATGTACATCCTGAACAGGGATAACTTTATAAATTTTGTTATCTTCAATGTGGAACATACATTCATTGTTAGAACGTGATAGATAGCGTAAATTTTCTTGGAAACTAAATTCTGTTGGAACTGCTAAAGTTAATGTGCTAGTATATTTTGCTGTCATATGCATTCTACCTGAGACTTTTCTAATGTAAGCAACACTTTCTTCATTTCTAATCCACCTCTAAAACCGGTTAGTTTACCATTCTTTCCAATAACACGATGGCAAGGAATTGTAATGAGAAGAGGGTTGGCAGCAATAGCAGTAGCAACGGCACGCACAGCAGTAGGTTTTTGCATTCTTTCGGCAATTTCTGAATAAGAATATGTCTCCCCATAAGGAATTTCACGTACCGTATTCCAAACAGATAATTGAAAATCAGTTCCGTAAACATCGATAGGGAATGTAAAAGTTTCTCGTTTACTTTCTAAATACTCGATAACTTCTTTCGTATATGATTGTAGGTAATCTGGATTACATGCCAATATATGTTGTGGCAATTTCTTTCTAGCCCATATATTTAGTTCTTCAAATTTTTCATCTTGTGATCCAATGAAGCATAGTCCATTTTCAGTTGCAGCAATATGAAACTGCCAATTTTCATGTGTAAGTAGTGTCCAATATATAAATTTATTTTTGGAGGAATTCA
Source organism: Bacillus sp. AY18-3 (assembly GCF_008042305.1). Lineage (NCBI taxonomy): Bacteria > Bacillati > Bacillota > Bacilli > Caryophanales > Bacillaceae > Bacillus > Bacillus sp. AY18-3. The sequence continues at coordinate 310,659 of NZ_QKQR01000015.1, forward strand.
TTATTTTATCCTTCTTTCATTTCGTTCTTTTTTCGATATTCAGTAGGAGTGAATCCGGTTTTCTTTTTAAATAAAGTTGCGAAATACTCTGGGTTTTCTATCCCGACAGCAGTACTAATTTCTTTAATGGATTGATTTGTGTGTAAAAGGTGTTCTGCCGCTTTAACAATCCTAAACTGCTGTATATATTCTATTGGACTTATTCCTGTTACTTTTTTGAAAGTGCGTTGCAAATGAAATGGGCTACCATGACATATTTCAGCAAGTATGTTGAGAGTTAATAATTCGTCAAAGTGCTTTTTGATATAATCTTTAATTTGTTCTACCCACTCTTCATTAGGTAAAGTGAGCCCATTTGGTTTACAACGTTTGCAAGGGCGGAATTTTTCGCTTAATGCTTGCTCTGCATGATGAAAAATTCGTACATTGTTTCTATTCGGTATTCTTGATTTGCATGACGGTCGGCAAAAGATTCCGGTTGATTTCACAGCATAAAAGAATTTACTATCATAGGAAGAATCATTATGAATAATTGCTTGCCAATGCTCATTTGTTAACGTAATCCCTTCATTGTGCAAATAACATCACCTCTGAAATTAGTATAACCTGAATAAAGTGCGTATGTATGTATTCACAAATGTAAGAGCAAGATTACAAAGGTGAAAATATGATTGTTTTTCTATTTTGTGATAGCATGAAATTTGAAAGTGAACATCAAGAGGAGGACTATAGGTGAAGTTAATTTCGTGGAATGTAAATGGTTTGCGAGCAGTTATCGCAAAAGGTGGATTTTTAGAATATCTTGAGGAATCAAATGCTGATATATTTTGTTTACAAGAGATTAAATTACAAGATGGTCAAATTGATTTGAATCCAGAGGGATATTATACATATTGGAATTATGCTGTGAAAAAAGGTTATTCAGGAACGGCTATTTTTTCGAAAAAAGAACCGTTATCTGTAACATACGGTTTAGGAATTGAAGAGCATGATCAAGAAGGACGAGTTATTACTTTAGAATTCGAAGATTTTTACATGATAACGTTATATACACCAAACTCAAAACGAGGATTAGAACGATTAGATTACAGAATGAAATGGGAAGATGATTTCAGGGCTTATATTAAGCAATTAGATGAAAAAAAGCCCGTTGTTTTTTGCGGTGATTTAAACGTTGCTCATAAAGAAATCGATTTAAAAAATCCAAAAAGTAATCGTAAAAACCCTGGATTCTCTGATGAGGAACGAGAGAAATTCACATGTATTTTAGAAGAAGGATTTATTGATACGTATCGTTATCTGTATCCTGATCAGGAAGGTGCATATTCGTGGTGGTCGTATCGTATGGGAGCGAGAGCAAAAAATATTGGATGGCGTTTAGATTATTTTGTTGTTTCGGAAAGAATGAAAGACAAAATAACAGAGGCGAAAATTAATAGTGAAGTGATGGGATCAGACCATTGCCCAGTTGAATTACATATAAATTTCTAAAAAAAGAAGTATCTTCCTAAGATTAGGCGGATACTTCTTTTTTATTCAGTTTGTTAAAATTTTTCAAATCTTTCTTGAAATAATTGCATATTAAATATATACTTAGTAACGATAATCATTATCAATGAAAAGCGTTATCAATAGATGAGGTGTAAAAGAATTATAATTTAGGGGAAGTGAACGAGAATGAGTTCTGGATAGAATTATTAATCTAATGAAATATATATGTGAGACAAGTTTCATATAGTTAAATTTTATTGAGAATATAGTTTGAGAATTCGAGAGGAGTTATATAAAGATGAACAAGAAGTTATTTACTTTAGGGATGGTTACAGTTTTAAGTGTAGGACTAGCAGCATGCAATAGTACGGATAAAACTTCAGGAGAACAAAAGCAACAGACAAAAGCTACGGAAACGAAAAAAGACGAAAAAAGAAAAATTACATATTTAGGTAAAGAATATACAGTACCAGCAAAAGTAGATAAAATTGCGACAGCTAGTTTAGAGTCAATGGAAGATGCAGCGGTACTTGGTATTAAGCCAGTAGGTGCCATTACTGTTGGTGGTAAATTACCGAAGTATCTTGAGAAAGATTTAGAGGGTGCGAAATCTGTTGGCGAGAAAATGCAACCAAATTTTGAAACATTACTACAATTAAAGCCAGACGTTATTACATCAAGTACGAAATTCCCAGCAGAAACAGCTGAAAAGTTTACGAAAGTAGCTCCTACATTCCCGGTATCACACGTTTCAACAAATTGGGAAGATAACTTAAAGTTAATGGGAGAATTAACTGGTAAAAAAGATAAAGCAGAAAAAATTATTAAAGATTACAATTCAGACGCTGAAAAGGCAAAAGCAAAACTAGGAGATAAGTTAAAAGACAAAAAAGTACTTGTCATTAGACTAAGAGCAAACGAATTATTCCTATATCCAGAAGGAGTATACTTCAACCCTGTCATTTATAAAGATCTTGGATTAACTGCTCCAGAACAATTGAAAACTGTAAAAGCACAAGAGAAAATTTCATTTGAAAAACTTGCTGAACTTAATCCGGATTATATTTTCTTACAATATGAGACAACTGAAAATAAAAATCCAAAAGTGCTAGAAGAAATTGAAAGTAATCCAATTTGGCAAAGTATGAATGCTGCGAAGGAAAAGAAAGTATTTGTAAACGTTGTAGACCCAATGGCACAAGGTGGTACTGCTTGGAGTAAAACAGCATTCTTAAAAGAAGCAGTGAAAAATTTATCTAAATAATACAATAAGTAAGGTGCGTTGAATGATATGCAGAAAACAAATGCAGTACCAGTGACTATATTATGTATAGCACCCATACTCATCTTATTTACAGTTATATTTTCTATTTTGTATGGGGCGAAGAGTATTGATGCTGAAATAGTGTGGAACGCATTATTTCATTTTGATTCAAGCGATGTAAATCATAATATTATTATTACTTCACGTTTACCAAGGGTAGTTGCAGCTCTTTTAGTTGGAGCATTTCTAGCCATATCAGGAGCACTTATGCAGGGGATGACAAGAAACTATCTTGCATCCCCTTCTATTATGGGTGTGACGGATGGGGCAGCCTTTGTTATTACACTTTGTATGATTTTTCTTCCGGGAATGTCATCAATTGGTATGGTTTTATGTTCAATGATTGGTTCTGCACTAGGAGCCGGTATCGTGTTTGGTTTTGGCTCGCTCCTTCAAAATGGCTTATCACCAGTTAGGTTAGCGATTATCGGAACAGTTATTGGAACATTTTTAAGTAGTGTATCGGCCGCGATGGCATCATATTTCCAAATCTCTCAAAATGTTAGTTTTTGGTTTAATGCAAAGTTAGACCAAGTGGATCCTAATATCATTAAAATCACGATACCGTTTGGGATAATTGGAATAATTTTAGCGTTGTTAATATCAAAATCTATTACCATTCTTTCTTTAGGAGAAGAAGTTTCTATTAATCTAGGGCAGCGTACAAAACTAGTTAAAGCGATGGCAATTTTATCAGTTATCTTTTTAACAGGAACCGCAGTTGCTTTAGTAGGAAAAGTTGGTTTTGTAGGTTTAATTATTCCGCACATTACTCGCTTTATAATTGGGGTAGATTATAAGTGGATTTTGCCATGTGCAGGCGTTATTGGTGGAGTTTTCTTAGCGTTATGTGATGTTTTAAGTAGATTTGTAAACTATCCATTTGAAACACCTATTGGGGTCGTTACCTCCTTAATTGGAATTCCTTTCTTCCTTTATTTAATTCGTACAAGAGGAGGAGAGAGACATGCTTAAAAGTTCAAGTCAACGTTTCGGAATGACGATGGGGATTAGTGTATTTTTAATACTATGTGCTATTTATATTAGTTTAACGAATGGTACGTTTGATATTACGATTACAGATGTATTTAAAACACTCTTTAGAATAGATCCAGTACCAGACCATGATTTAGTTATTTTTGAGTTTCGTCTTCCTCGTATCGTAATTGCTGGGCTAGTAGGATTAGGCCTAGGCGTTGCAGGTGCTGTTATTCAAGGGATTACGAGAAATGGATTGGCAGACCCAGGTATTTTAGGAGTGAATGCTGGGGCCGGCACAGCAATCGTTATTTTTATGTTTTTCTTTCAAGGGCAATTAAAGAGCACAGACTGGATGTCTATTATGATGATGCCAATGTTTGGTTTAGTCGGCGGATTAGGTGCAGCTATCATCATTTATCTGTTTTCATGGAAAAACGGTAAGCTAGACTCCCAACGTCTTTTATTAACAGGGATTGCGATTGGGTCAGGATTTGGAGCATTTTCTATGTACTTATCACTCAAAATGAAGTCAACTGATTTCGAGATGGCTGCAGTTTGGGTGTCAGGAAGTATATATAGTGCAAACTGGAAGTATATTATTGCTATGTTGCCGTGGCTTATCATATTAATTCCGCTTATACAAAAGAAAGCTTATTTATTAGATTTATTTCAATTGGAAGAAACGAGTATTACAAGTTTAGGTGTTTCAGTAGAAAGAGAGAAATCTATTTTACTATTAAGTAGTATCGGACTTGTAAGTGCATGTGTTGCAGTTTCAGGAAGTATTGGTTTCATTGGATTAATGGCACCGCATATAGCAAAAAGGCTTGTCGGTATTCAGCATAAGCATATCATTCCTACGTGCGGAGTAATCGGAATGTTCCTTGTAATAGCTTCAGACTTTATTGCAAAAACAGTTTTCACCCCTGTAGAGTTACCTGTTGGAATCGTTATTTCTATTGTCGGTGTACCGTATTTCTTATATTTACTTTATAAGGCGAAAGCGTAAGAGGAGGAATAAAAGTGAGTATTTTAAGTGCAAAAAATTTAGAAACGAGTTATGAAAAGCTTACAGTGTTTCGCGATTTAAATGTGGAAATACAAGAAGGAAAAGTAACGACAATTATAGGGCCAAACGGGTGCGGGAAATCAACACTGTTAAAAACAATGGGAAGAATTTTAAAGCAAAAGAGCGGTAAAGTATATTTGCAAGGACAGGATTTAAATACGATTCCAACAAAAGAAATTGCGAAGCAGTTAGCTTTACTCCCGCAAACTCCAATTGCACCAGGAGAACTTAAAGTGGAAGAATTAATTTCCTATGGACGCTATCCACATCGAAATAATGTAAATAAGTTAACTTCAAAAGATAAAGAGATGATTGATTGGGCATTAGATATAACGAAAACTTCTGAATTTCGAACGAGACAAATTGCAAATTTATCAGGCGGTCAAAGACAAAAGGTATGGCTAGCGATGGCTTTAGCACAAGAGACAGAAGTGTTACTACTAGATGAACCAACTACATATCTCGATATGTCTCATCAATTAGATGTATTACAAATTGTGGAGAAGTTAAATAAAGAACATAATTGTACGGTTGTTATGGTACTACATGATATTAACCATGCAGCAAGGTTTTCAGATGAAATTATTGCGATGAAGGAAGGGGAAATCGTTACAACTGGTAGCCCAGAAGAAATCATTACAAATGAAGTGTTAAAAGAAGTATTTCATATTGATGCGCGTGTCATGATTGATCCGTATAATGGGTCTCCTGTTTGTTTTGGATACGATAGCGTCGCACTTCAAGAAGAGAAAGTAGAGATATATGTAACGAGTTAAGAAGGGGGGAATATAAGATGAATACTACTATTGAAAAACAGCAGATTATTACATCTAATACAGAACAGTGGAAACTGTATTCAAAATTAGACTGTAAGGAATATCAAATTCATATTTCAAAGCCGAGGCGGCCAGCACCAGAGTCAGGATATCCTGTTATATACGTATTAGATGGCAATGCCTTTTTTCAAACATTCCATGAAGCGGTTAAAATACAATCAGTTAGAGCGGAAAAAACAGGTGTTTCACCAGCCATTATAATAGGTATTGGTTATCCAATTGAAGAGGCATTTTCAAGAGAAGAAAGATGTTATGATTTTACGCCAAGTGTAATTTCAAAAGATGCGCCTTTAAAACCAGATGGCAAACCGTGGCCTAAAACAGGAGGAGCACATAACTTCTTTACTTTTATGGAAGAAGAACTGAAACCTCAAATTGAAAATAATTATAAGATTGATAAAGGAAAGCAAACATTATTTGGGCATTCGTTAGGTGGCTTATTTGCTTTACATATATTATTTACAAACGTAAATGCCTTTCAAAATTATTTTATTAGTAGTCCATCAATCTGGTGGAATAACCAATCTGTGCTTGAAAAAGAAGCGAATCTTATAAATGAATTAAACAGTGCCAAGTTTCAAACGGGAGTGTTCCTTACAGTTGGGTCACTAGAACGGGAGCATATGGTTATAGGGGCAAATGAATTATCAGAGCGCCTTCTCCGAGTAGAACACGATCAGTTTCGATTTACGTTTTATGAAGCTGAAGGGGAGAATCACGCATCTGTTGTGCCGACTTCTTTAAGTAAAGGGTTAAGGTTTATTAGTTACGTATAAATTGAAATGAATATCTAATAAAATGCAAACAAAAGGCTATGGTAAATTTTCCATAGCCTTTTGTTTGTGCAAGTAGAATTGTCCTTTTTGAACGTTTTGTTTCAACTTTTCGTCTAAAGAGACAAAAAGTTGTCACAATTCGGTCACAATTAGCATAAACATAAAATAGACGAAATGAACTTATTTCCAAAAAGGCTTGATTCATTCCATTCATGATTAGAAGAGCTGAAACAGCATGGATTAAAAGTTCACTATATTCTCAAGGAGGTAGATCGTATGAAAACTATTCTTGCTATCGCTGGGCTTATTTGGGTTTTATCACATGGCATTCCAATTTATGAAGGAGAACAAATTCGCAGTGCTCTGAATAAAAATTTTAATGAATATCACGTTATTGATCGGCAAGATAATGTCGTGACAGTTCGTGTAAATGATTGTTTTCATACGGTAACCGTTGAAGGAACTTCAGTAGTGAATGATACAAAAGTATGTGATCAGCAATAATTATATATAGGAAGAAAAAAGTCTCAATTTACACGTGTGAAAATTGAGACTTTTATATTTGTGGATGAATAATAAGCGGGGATGGATAATCCCTGCTTATTATTGTTTTTTGAAAAAAAGGCAAGGGTATCATAATAATTGAGTCTGAGAAGCTAATAAGTTGTTAAGAATAAGCATAGAGCGGAAATATACTCATATGGGGTATCATACGTAGATAATTAATGCTATAATTGGTATACTCGTAAAAGTAATTGTTTTATTGGATGAAGAGAAACTTTAAGAAGGTGATAATTATGGATCATAAAGAGCATGAAGCGGTAACACATAGATCAGAAAAAGAAAAAGAGCAGATTATAAATAGATTAAAGAGAATTGAAGGACAGGTCCGCGGTATTCAAAATATGATTGAAAATGATCGTTATTGCGTGGATATTTTAGTGCAAATTTCAGCGATTAATGCAGCGATGAAAAAAGTAGGAATGGGTGTATTAAAAAACCATACAAGTCATTGTGTTTCAGGTGCTATTAAAGATGGCAATGGTGACGAAGCAATTGAAGAATTAATGACTGTATTTGAACGTTTTTCAAAAGCGTAAAAACAAGCTAGTATGTAACTGGCTTGTTTTTTGTTTACCTTCATATAAGATTTCGGGGTATTGATGTGAAAAAGTGTATGTAAAATAAACTTTTAGAAAATAATTGAAAAATCATGATACAAAACCATTGATTACCTTAGGGGGGTATGGTAAGATGTAATTGTGATTAACAAACAATGAAGAAACAAGAGGAGGATTTTAAATGGAACAGTTAACATTAAAAGTTGAAGGTATGTCTTGTGGACATTGTGTAAATTCTATTGAAAGCAGTGTGAAAGAACTAAACGGTGTTGAACAAGTGAAGGTTCAATTAGCAGAAGGAACTGTTGAAGTTACTATCGACTCGTCTGCTGTAACACTAAAAGATATCGTTGCTGTAATTGAAGATCAAGGATACGATGTTCAATAATTATTTTTAGATATGGAAATAAATCGTACTTTATAGGAAGTACGATTTATTTTGTTAATAATTATACCTTATGAGGGTATATAGAGGTGAGAGACATGAATGAACAGAAAGAGGCTAATCTTCAAATATCAGGAATGACATGTGCGGCATGTGCGAATAGAATTGAAAAAGGTCTGAAAAAAGTAGAAGGTGTTCATGATGCAAATGTAAATTTTGCACTTGAAAAAACAAAAATAATGTATGATCCCCAAAAAACAAATCCGCAACAGTTTAAGGAAAAAGTTGAATCGTTAGGATATGGAATTGTAAGTGATAAAGCTGAGTTTACTGTTTCAGGGATGACATGCGCAGCATGTGCGAATAGAGTAGAAAAGCGTTTAAATAAGTTAGAAGGTGTGAACGGAGCGACAGTAAATTTCGCTTTGGAATCGGCTACAGTAGATTTTAACCCTGATGAAATTAATGTAAATGAAATGAAGAGTGCAATTACGAAATTAGGATATAAATTGGAAGTGAAATCAGATGAGCAAGATGGATCAACTGACCATCGCTTACAAGAAATTGAGCGACAAAAGAAGAAATTTATCATTTCATTTATTTTATCATTCCCGTTACTGTGGGCAATGGTAAGTCATTTCTCATTTACATCGTTTATTTATTTACCTGATATGCTTATGAACCCTTGGGTGCAGCTAGCTCTTGCAACTCCAGTTCAGTTTATCATTGGTGGGCAGTTTTATGTTGGAGCTTATAAAGCGTTACGAAATAAAAGTGCCAATATGGATGTTCTCGTGGCACTTGGAACGTCGGCAGCGTATTTTTACAGTGTGTATTTAAGTATTAGGTCGATTGGTTCTTCGGAACATATGACAGACTTGTATTTTGAAACGAGTGCAGTACTTATTACATTAATTATTTTAGGTAAATTATTTGAAGCAAAGGCAAAGGGACGCTCGTCAGAAGCAATTAAAAAATTAATGGGATTACAGGCGAAAACCGCTACTGTTCTACGAGACGGAACAGAAATGAAAATTTTAATCGAAGAAGTAGTAGCTGGTGATATCGTTTATGTAAAACCTGGTGAAAAAATCCCGGTAGATGGAGAAATTGTAGAAGGAAAATCAGCAATAGATGAATCGATGTTAACAGGTGAGAGTATTCCAGTTGATAAAACAATTGGGGATGTAGTAATCGGTTCTACAATGAATAAAAATGGATTTTTAAAAGTGAAAGCAACTAAGGTAGGAAGAGATACTGCATTAGCTCAAATTATTAAAGTAGTAGAAGAGGCGCAAGGGTCAAAAGCTCCTATTCAAAGAGTAGCTGATCAAATTTCAGGTATTTTCGTACCCGTTGTAGTTGTGATTGCTATTATCACATTTGCAGTGTGGATGCTATTTGTTACACCTGGTGATTTTGGCGGAGCACTTGAGAAAATGATAGCCGTACTTGTTATCGCTTGTCCATGTGCATTAGGTCTTGCGACACCTACATCTATTATGGCTGGATCAGGAAGATCAGCTGAGTATGGTATTTTATTTAAAGGTGGAGAGCATTTAGAAGCAACGCACCGATTAGATACAGTTATTCTAGATAAAACAGGTACTGTGACAAACGGAAAGCCTGTTTTAACAGATGTAATTGTAGCAGATGGATTCCATGAAGAAGAAATACTACGTTTAGTCGCTGCGGCAGAAAAAAATTCTGAACATCCACTTGCAGAAGCGATTGTAGAAGGAATTAAAGAAAAGAAAATTGATATCCCAAGTTCAGAAACGTTTGAAGCGATTCCAGGATTCGGTATCGAATCAGTTGTAGAAGGGAAACAATTATTAATTGGTACACGTCGATTAATGAAGAAATTCGATATTGATATTGAAGAAGTTTCTAAATCGATGGAAGAGCTAGAACGAGAAGGAAAAACAGCAATGCTTATTGCGATCAATAAAGAATATGCTGGTATAGTGGCCGTTGCAGATACTGTAAAAGATACTTCAAAAGCAGCTATCGCAAGACTTAAAAAAATGGGTCTAGACGTTGTTATGATTACAGGAGATAACACACAAACTGCTCAGGCAATCGCTAAGCAAGTTGGTATTGATCACGTAATTGCAGAAGTATTACCAGAAGGAAAAGCAGAAGAAGTGAAAAAACTCCAAGCACAAGGTAAGAAAGTAGCAATGGTTGGAGATGGAATAAATGATGCTCCTGCTCTTGCTACGGCGGATATCGGTATGGCAATTGGAACAGGAACGGATGTAGCGATGGAAGCGGCAGATATTACGTTAATCCGTGGGGATTTAAATAGTATTGCTGATGCAATCTTTATGAGTAAGATGACGATAAGAAATATTAAGCAAAATTTATTCTGGGCACTAGCTTATAACGGATTAGGAATCCCGATTGCGGCGTTCGGTTTCTTAGCACCTTGGGTTGCAGGAGCGGCTATGGCATTTAGTTCTGTATCCGTTGTATTAAATGCATTACGATTACAAAGAGTGAAATTAAAAAAATAAAAATCTAGAGAGTAATTGCATATGCTTTTAAACGAAAAACAATACTTTGAAATAAGTATTGTTTTTTGTTTATATAGAAAGAAAAAAGATATAATAAAGCAGAAATATTGAATACTAGATGGTAGACAAGTTAAATGATAGTTTAGTAAGGAGGTTCATATATGTTAAAAGATACAATCATTAGAATATTCCATAAGGAGGATTTAGAACAAGTATTACAGTTGTTCTATGAAACAGTTCATACAATTAATGCAAAAGATTATAACGTGTTACAGCTACAGGCATGGGCACCAGATCAACTAAATAGGGAAAGTTGGTTACAGTCTTTAGAGAAGAATATTAGTTATGTAGCGGATCATAACGGTATGATAGTGGGATTTGGGGATTATAATGATGATCATTACGTAGATCGCTTATTTACGCATAAAGATTATCAAGGGAAAAGGATAGCCTCATACATACTAAAGAAGCTAGAAAAAGAAGCAGTGAACTTGGGGCATAGGGAGATTTATACAGAAGCAAGTATTACAGCAAAACCTTTCTTTGAAAGTAAAGGCTTTATTTGCATAAAGGAACAAAAGAAACAGCATAATGGTCAGATTTTTATTAATTATGTAATGAAAAAAATAGCCCTCTCGTAAACGAGAAGGCTATTTTTTCATTATTTTACAGCTTCTTTAAGTTCTTTACCAGCTTTGAAAGCAGGTACTTTAGAAGCTGCGATTTGCATTTCTTCACCAGTTTGTGGGTTACGGCCTGTACGAGCAGCTCTTTCGCGTACTTCGAATGTACCGAATCCGATAAGTTGTACTTTTTCACCAGCAGCTAAAGTGTTAGTGATTGATTCTACTACAGTTTGTACAACTACAGTAGCTTCTTTTTGAGAAATCTCAGCATTTTGTGCTACGTTTTTAATTAATTCTGTTTTGTTCATGTTTTTCACCTCATATGTAAATAATGCTATTTAAGTTGTTATTATAACGTATAAAACATTCGAGAACAAGTGTACGCACATATATTCGTAAAAAAAATGAAATTTGTAATATTTTTTAGAGCCACTGTATAGACTTTCAATTTAAGCGGATACAGATTTTTTCTTTAATGCAGTTTGCTCTTTATTGGAAGGGAGTTTCTTATTATAGGATATGAAATAAGGTAATGCTACAAATAACATACCTCCTACTAAGTTTCCGAAGAAAACAAAAATGAAGTTTGGAAAATATTCAATCCAAGTTAAATGACCGGCAAAAATTGCAGCTGGGATGACAAACATATTGGCTACAACGTGTTGAAATCCAATCGCAACAAAAGTCATAACTGGGAACCAAATACCGATAATCTTCCCGATAAATTCTTTACTTCCCATACTGAGCCAAACAGCTAAACAAACGAGCCAATTACATCCGATTGCAGAAATGAAGGCTTGTAGTGGTGTATCTTGTAGTTTAGCTTGCGCAATAGAAACTGTTTTCGCTAAAAAAGCTCCCTCTGTTAATCCGACGATATGACCGAAAAAATAAGCAACGAATACAGCACCTATGAAGTTGCTAAACGTAACAATAACTAAATTTCGAATGAAGTGAAATAATTCGATTTTTTTGTGAAGCCACGCCATTGAAACGGTCATCATATTGCCAGTTACTAACTCACCGCCTGCAAGAATAACGAGTATAAGACCGATAGGGAATACAGCGGCACCTAGAAAACTAGTAAATGATCCCCAAGACTTTGGCATTGTTCCAATAACATGAATATCGAGTAAATACCCTAATGCTATGAAAGCACCACCAAAAAAACCGAGAATTAGCATAGGGAGTAATGATAAATGAGCTTTTTTTCTTCCGGAATTCGCAGCAAGTTCCGTAATTTCTTCTGGTGTAAATACAGACATGAATAATCTCTCCTTAATAAAATGATAGAATGAATAGAAGGAACATTTTTAAGAATCTATGTATTATAAAAATATGTTATGACTTCTGTATAAATTTGTCAAAGTGAATGAGGATAGAATTGGATATAGCTAACATTGTTCATGTTGTCACATTAATGTAACAATAAGGCTTTAAAGTACTTCTAGAGGTGAGAACATGAATACGAATCATGTAAAAAAAGAACAAAAAAAATCAATCGTCAAGATATGTATAATCAGTTTCATAAGTATAGTAATGATTTCAATAAGTTTGTATTTCTATGCGACAGAAATAGAACGAAAACTAGTAACAGTTACGTGGAATGAAATAGAAGCTTCTACAATTCCTAAAGAGTTTAATAACAAAAAGATATTACAATTCTCAGATGTGCATTTAGGGCCAGAATTTACATTGAAACAACTAGAAAATTTGGTAGAGAAGATGAATACGTTACATCCAGATATAGTAGTTTTTACAGGGGATTTAATAGATAAGTTTGGATCGTATAAGGCAGAAAGAGAAGAAGCGCAAAGCATTTTGCAGAAAATACATGCGCCCTTAGGGAAATATGCAGTGTTTGGGAATCATGATAGGGGCGGGGGAGGTAGTTTATTTTATAAAAAGTATATGGAGGAAGCTGGTTTCTCTGTGTTAGTAAATGAAGTGCATAAAATTAATGCGGAAAATGGCAAATATATTACAATATCAGGTTTGGATGATTTTTTATTAGGGAAGCCGCAAATAGACGCGACTTTAAAACAAGTAAGGCAACAAGATTTTAATATGCTCTTAGTACATGAGCCGGATGTTGTAGACAAAGTAGCTCGTTACCCAGTTGATTTTCAAATGTCAGGACATAGTCACGGGGGACAAGTTCAAATTCCTTTTATAGGTCCATTAATTACTACAAAATTAGCTGAGAGTCATGTTGAAGGTATGTATGAATTAGAAGGGAAGAATAAGCCGTTACATTTATACGTAAATCGTGGTATTGGGACAACCCGAATGCCTGTTAGATTTTGGAGTGTACCTGAACTTTCAGTATTTGTGTTAAAGCAAAATAGCAACTAGACTATTTTAGAGTAGTAACAGGACTTTCAGAGAAAGTTCTCTTTTTTTATTGGGTAAATACAGAATGTTATGTGATTTTTATTTAAAGTGTTAAAAAGGAAAGGGGAATTTCTATGGTAGAAACATGGCATAAAGAATTGGAAAGTTTATATAACGAAATGGTTTCGTGGCAAATTACTTTTAAGTATTGTAAATAGTTATGTAGAGATGGAAAAGAATCTTTTCATCATGTAGAAGTGAAAAAGTAATTTACATAAATAAAAAACAACAATAGGTGTAAGTGAAAAATTATTTTACATAAATAAAAAACAACAATAGGTTACATAACCTATTGTTGTTTTTTATTATTTTTGCAAGGGAATAGCATCAAAATATGTTCTATAGTTATTAGAAAATTCAAAGTTGTTTTTTGCATCCCAATTAATAGACCAAGACATTAGGCCCCGGAATGCAGGGTAGCCACTCTGATTTGAAAGTTTATACTTTCCTCCGAAAGGAATTCCTTTAATGATATAATCTAAAGCTTTTTTCATTTCAGTTGGAGAAATATATCCGCCACTTGGAGCGGCCGCTGGTGCTGCAGGAAGTCCAATCATGACTTGATCCGAACGAAGAGCTGGGAAAATGTTAGTTGCATTACCACCTACAGGAAAACCATGTAAGAGCATATCTGCCATAGCGACTTCGTAGTCTGCAGTGCCTTGATTGTAGTTATTACCGTCCATTCCAATCCCGCTACCAGCGTTGTAGTGTTGAACGTGAATGTATGTTAGTTTGTCTTTTACTCCGTAAATAATCGGTAAATAAGCACCCCAGATGCTTCCGTATGCGCTATAACCACCTTGAACATAAGCTGTTTCAGGAGCCATGCTTAATAGAAAATCTGGACCGTAATGATCTGAGATTGTTCGAATAGCTGAGATAAGATTTACGATTTGAGGAGTAGTTGGGTTTTTAAAATTAGTGTCATTTCCGTTTAAGTAAATACCTGATTCAAGGTCAATATCTATTCCATCAAAACCGTATTTATCGATCAGAGATTGTAGGGAATTAATAAAACGTTGCTTAGCCGCATTGTCAGGAAGTAAAACGACCCCATTTTGTCCACCTATTGAAAGAACTATTTTCTTACCTTTACTTTTTAAATAAGAAATATCTGATTTAAACTCTGCATCTGTACCATACACAGGAGAAAATTCAACAGTGGAACGATCACCACCAGTTTCACCGAAAGATACATTGATTACATCCCATTTTGGTGAAACGTCCCTTAATTTAATAATACCAGTACCGTTATCGAAGTTATGCCAGTATCCAACGAGTAATTTGGATCCTAAATTGTTTGCAGCTTGTGCTTGGAAGGGAGCTAGCGGTAGCAGTAAGAAAATTACTAAAGTACAACAAATAAATTTGAACTTGTTTAACATATCAACACTCCTATACAAAAAGTTGTCTAGATGTATAATCTTGTTTATTTCATAATATCTGAAAATTTGAACTTTTGTAAGGTGACTATAATTTTCTCAACAATTGTGTATGGAAAATTATTAAACCTAATGTAATAATTTTTGGAGGAGGTCGAATTACGATTGTTAAATTCAGAATATTTTGATATATTTTAAAGTATAGGACAAGATTTTTCGCATAATACTCTTACATAAAGTGAAACTTTAATCAGTGGGGCTTTGTTCATCCCCCGCTGATTATCAGCCCTCACCAATCGGGCTTTTACGGGCAGTAGATTCCCACCTAACTTCTTTGCTTCCGCTGAATTTTGAGGTGGGGGTCTTACTGTCCGTTAATGCGGGGTAAATTTCAAAATTAAGTTTGGAAGGGGATGTACAAGAGTTGGATAAAAATCTTAAGAAAGACCTCAAAATACGCCACATTACAATGATTTCCATTGGTGGCGTAATAGGAGCTGGTTTGTTTGTTGGAAGCGGTGCGGTTGTGCATTCAGCAGGGCCAGGTTCTATCGTTTCATATGCATTAGCAGGACTTCTAGTCATTTTCGTTATGAGAATGCTAGGGGAAATGGCAGCTATTAACCCGACAAGTGGTTCATTTGCAACATATGCAAGAGAAGCAATTGGTCCATGGGCGGGTTATACAATTGGGTGGCTATATTGGTTTTTCTGGGTAATTGTTATTGCGATAGAAGCTACAGCAGGTGCTGGTATTATTCAATATTGGATTCCAGAAATCCCGCTCTGGTTATTGAGCTTAATATTAACGATTTTATTAACATTGACGAATGTTTTTTCGGTGAAATCATTTGGAGAGTTTGAATATTGGTTTTCATTTATTAAAGTAATAAGTATCGTTTTGTTCCTTTGTCTTGGACTCGCTGTTATTTTAGGATTTGTACCAGGAACGGAAGCACCTGGCACTTCGAATTTAGTAGGGCAAGGAGGATTTATGCCAAATGGTATAAGTTCGGTGCTACTTGGAATTACCGTCGTTATATTTTCATTTATGGGATCAGAGATTGTCGCAGTAGCCGCTGGAGAGTCTGCCGAACCTGTAAAAGCAGTAAAAACAGCAACAAATAGTGTAATTTGGCGTATTCTCGTATTTTTCATTGGATCGATTGCTGTAGTTGTTACACTCCTTCCGTGGAATTCAGCGAACATACTAAAAAGCCCGTTTGTGGCGGTGCTGGAACATATAGGGATACCAGCGGCAGCACAAATTATGAACTTTATCGTTTTAACAGCTGTACTTTCTTGTTTAAATTCGGGTTTATATACGAACTCAAGAATGCTTTTTTCAATGGCAGAAAGAGGAGACGCGCCAAAGGCATTTTTGAAATTGAATAGTAGTGGTGTTCCAGTTCGGGCGGTTTTATTTGGAACTTTCTTTGCTTACATTGGAGTTGTTTTTAGTTACATATCTCCAGATAAAGTATTTTTATTTTTAGTGAATGCATCTGGCGGGATTGCGTTACTCGTTTATCTCGTTATAGCAGTTTCACATTTCAAGATACGTAAAAAAATGGGGAAAGCGGAACAACAAAATTTGAAAGTCAAAATGTGGCTTTTTCCATATGTAACATATGTTACAATTACTGCGATTATAGCAGTTTTAGTTGCCATGCTCGCAATTGAATCTTTACGTTCACAAGCGCTTTTAACAATGCTTGTTACTGTTCTTATAATAATTTCTTATTTTATTTTTAATAGAAATAAAAATAGTACATTGTTGAATCCTAAAAGCAAGAATGAGGAATCTGTTCGATTCTAATTTCTTGTTTTAGAAGAGAGTTACACCCAATCATTGCTATAAAAGAATCATATATAATCATAGAAACAAGTAATTACTATTGTCATAGTGAATATAAACTTTTTTCTTGACTTTTTATATGAAGGCGAGCAAAATGGTAAAAAAGGAAGGGGGGATGACGATGGAAGAGTACGTACTAGAGCTGTATAACTTGTTATATACGACAGAATGGCAAGATATTGTTTCATTTCTAGGAATAATGTTTTGTATGAAAATTGTAATTGTATATATGGAAGAGCAAGGTATGTTCTATTCCTTCTCATCTCCGTTCGATGTGCAGCGCGAGCCGTTGCCAAACTATGCCAAGGTAAATTACGAACAGTTTCCTTTTGTGATTTTCTTTATGATTCGATTTATAACAGCAATTGTAAAGAAAAAGGAAAGTGACGATGAAGAGTGCCATTCAACTTGTAATATAGCGACTGCTTTTTAAGCTAAATACAAGGAGGAGATTTATATGTGGTTTCGATTTCTTATGATTGGTTTCTTTTCATTAACAGCAATTTCTTTAATGGGATATCAAGTGTCTGAAATTTATCAAGCATATAGCAATACGTTTTTTAACAAAAACTAATTACATTGCTATTTAAATAATAAAGCGATAAAATCCTTCTTAAGAAGTTTTATTAAGAAGGATTTTTTTCTTTGCGCTGTCTTACTGTGTCAAACTATTGTCACATTTACACTGTGAATAATATGTTAAAATAGTGAGGTTACGTATACATATTTGAAGGAAGAGGAGTGACCATTTTGGTGGATCAATCAACTAATCAGAAAAGCTATGCTCCTATTGTGATAACGCTTTCTGTAATTGTAAATGCGATTATTTTATTTTTGTTCTTTGGACCTGTTGGCTATGAAGGAGAAGTACATTTTGATGTAACAATTTTACCAATGTTAAATGCAATTTTTAATAGCTTTACGTTCGTATTCTTATTAGCAGCTTTATACTCTATTATTAAGAAGAATGTGAAAATGCACCGTGGTTTCATCTTAGCAGCATTTACAACGACGTTGCTATTTTGTGTTTCTTATTTATCGTATCATTACTTGGCGCCAGCAACACATTTTGGCGGAGAAGGATTCATTAAATATGTGTATTTCATCATTTTAATTACACATATTATCCTGGCAGCAATTATTGTACCACTTGCATTGTTTGCACTTGTATTTGGTTTTACAAATCAATTAACACGTCATCGTAAAATTGTACGTTGGACGATGCCAATTTGGTTATATGTAAGTTTATCTGGTGTTATTGTTTACTTAATGATCTCACCTTATTATCAATAAAAAATCTCAGCCTTTAGGCTGGGATTTTTTTGTTAGGCAAATATTTTTGTGAAATGAAAAAAATATGGTATACAAAAGTATAGTTGCTTTTCATATAGAAGGGATGGTAAAGGGATATGCAAAATTTTGTATTTCGTAATCCAACGAAACTTATTTTCGGTAAAGGTCAATTGGAACAGTTAAAAACTGAAATTCCACAGTTCGGTAAAAAAGTTCTTCTCGTATACGGGGGAGGCAGCATTAAAAGAAACGGTATTTATGATAATGTAATTTCTATTTTAAAAGATATAAATGCGGAAATATTTGAATTGACAGGTGTTGAACCGAATCCTCGTGTATCAACTGTAAAGAAAGGGATTCAAATTTGTAAAGATAATGGTGTCGAATTCATATTAGCGGTTGGCGGAGGAAGTGTAATCGACTGTACGAAAGCAATTGCTGCTGGTAGCAAATATGATGGAGATGTATGGGATATTGTAACGAAAAAAGCATTTGCTAGTGAGGCGTTACCATTTGGTACGGTACTTACGCTTGCGGCAACAGGATCTGAAATGAATGCTGGTTCTGTAATTACAAACTGGGAAACGAATGAAAAATATGGCTGGGGTAGCCCAGTTACTTTCCCGCAGTTTTCGATTTTAGATCCAGTTCATACTGCGTCTGTGCCGAGGGATCAAACAATTTACGGTATGGTAGATATTATGTCACATGTATTAGAGCAATATTTCCATCATGGAACAAATACAGAATTACAAGATCGTTATTGTGAATCTGTTTTAAAAACAGTAATTGAAACTGCTCCTAAGCTTTTAAGTGATTTAGAAAATTATGAGCATAGAGAAACTATTTTATATTGCGGTACTATGGCGTTAAACGGTATTTTAGCGATGGGAGTAAAAGGAGATTGGGCGACTCATAATATTGAACATGCAGTTTCTGCGGTTCATGATATACCACACGGGGGTGGCCTTGCGATTTTATTCCCGAACTGGATGAAGCGTGTTGTAGATGAAAATGTAAGTCGTTTTAAACAGTTCGCTATTCGCGTATTCGATGTAGAAACAGATGAAAAGACTGATCGAGAAATTGCGTTAGAAGGAATTGAGGCGTTACGTCAATTTTGGACTTCAATTGAGGCACCAGTAACGTTAGCGGATTACGGTATTGGGGAAAATGAAATTGATTTAATGGCTGATAAAGCGATGGCTTATGGTGAATTTGGTAACTTTAAAAAATTAAATAAAGACGATGTTTTAAGTATATATAAAGCTTCTTTATAAGTGAATCGAAAAAAGAAACCCATTTGATATAACAATCAAATGGGTTTCTTTTTTGTTGTTTATAACTGCTTGTGACTGTTTCTGGTTATTTGTGAATGTTTATGGTTGATTTTTGTGATCGTTTTCATTATACTGTAATCAAAGAAGAGGTGAATAAAATGTTAACTCCTGAACGTCATCAAATGATATTGCAACTTGTAAAAGAGCAGAAGGTTGTTAAATTACAGCAATTAGTGGAAAGAACAGAAAGCTCTGAATCAACAATTCGTCGTGATTTAGCGCAATTGGAAAAGCAAAGGTTATTAAAAAGAGTTCATGGTGGTGCTGCTGTTTTAACAGGAAAAGGACAAGAGCCAACGATGGTTGAAAAATCATCCAAAAACATTCAAATAAAACAACAAATTGCGAAGTATGCGGCTAGCATTGTTGAACAAGGTGATTGCATTTATTTAGATGCAGGAAGTACAACATTTGAAATGATTCCATTTTTAATAAATAAAGATGTTACTGTCGTTACGAATGGACTTATGCATATTGAAGCTTTAGTTGAAAATAATATTCGTGCGTATTTACTAGGCGGAATGATGAAAAGCAGGACGAAAGCTTTAATTGGTGCTATGGCACAGGAAAGCATGCAGAAGTACCGTTTTGATAAATGTTTCTTAGGAGCGAATGGTGTGCATGAACAGCTTGGTTTTACAACTCCAGATCCAGAAGAGGCACTTTTAAAACAAATGGCATTAACATTAGCAAACGAAGGATATTTCTTAATTGATGAAAGTAAGTTTTCAGAAGTTGCGTTTGCGAAAATTGCCAATGTTGAAGAAGCAAATATTATTACAAACTATTTAGAAATTGATTTAGAAAAATATAAAAGACAAACCAATGTAATTGAGGCTGATAAACAATGATCTATACAGTTACTTTAAACCCATCTATTGATTATGTAGTACAAGTTAATTCCTTCGATTTAGGAGCAGTAAATCGAGCAGAGAAAGATATGAAATTTCCTGGAGGGAAAGGCATTAACGTTTCTCGTGTTCTTCATCGTTTAGGTGTTGAAAATGTAGCGCTTGGATTTACTGGTGGATTTACCGGTCGATTTATTAAAGATGTATTACAGGCGGAAGGTGTAACAACAAACTTCGTCCAAGTAGACGGTGATTCCCGAATTAATGTGAAAATAAAAGGGCAAGAAGAGACAGAATTAAATGGGCAAGGTCCTAATGTGACAAATGAACAATTTGAACAATTAATGAAACAAATTGAAAGTATGAGGCAGGGAGATTGTGTTGTACTAGCTGGAAGTGTACCGGCGTCTATCTCAACTACTTTTTATGAATCAATCGCAGCGCTCGGAGCTGAGAAAGGTATTCGCGTAGTAGTCGATGCAAGTGGAAGTGCGCTGCAGCATGTAATTAAAAATAAACCATTTTTACTAAAGCCTAATCATCATGAACTTGGTGAGTTATTCGGAGTAGAGATTTCAACAGTAGAAGATGTTTTACCGTTTGGAAGAAAATTAGTTGAACAAGGTGTAGAGCACGTTATCGTATCAATGGCTGGAGATGGGGCTTTATTATTTACGGCAGAAGGTATATATGAAGCAACTGTTCCAAAAGGTGTTGTAATTAATTCGGTCGGGGCCGGAGATTCTCTCGTTGCAGGATTTGTAGGTAAATATGAACAGACAAAAGATATTGAAAAGGCATTTCAATATGGCGTTGCAACAGGGAGTGCAACAGCATTTTCAGCTGATTTATGTGAAAAAGAAAAAGTAGAAGAATTATTGTCGCAAGTAATTGTAACTAAGCGATAGGGGGAAGTAACATATGAAAATTACAGAACTATTAAAAAGGGATACAGTTATTATGAACTTGACAGCTTCAAATAAAGAAGCTGTCATAGATGAATTAGTTGAGAAATTAGACGGAGCAAATCGTTTAAATAGTAAAGCTGAATTTAAAGAAGCTATTTTAAAGCGAGAGTCACAAAGTACAACTGGAATAGGGGAAGGGATTGCAATACCTCATGCGAAAACAAAAGCTGTTAAGCAACCAGCGATTTGTTTTGGTAGAAGTGTAAGCGGTATCAACTATGAATCGCTTGATGGGCAGCCTGCACATTTATTCTTTATGATTGCTGCGAGCGAAGGGGCGAATAATACTCATTTAGAAACGTTATCGCGCCTATCTACATTATTAATGGATGAAGGATTTCGTAAGCAATTGTTAGAAGCGAAGGATGAAGAGGAACTTCTTCGTTTATTTGATGAAAAAGAGAATGAAAAAGAAGAAGAAGACATTGAAGTTGCAAAACCAGAAGGAAATGAACCATACGTACTAGCAGTTACGGCTTGCCCAACTGGAATCGCTCACACCTATATGGCAGCGGATAGCTTGAAAGCAAAAGCAGCAGAGCTAGGAATAGCGATTAAAGTTGAAACGAATGGATCAACAGGTATAAAAAACGCTTTAACGAAAGAGGACATTGAACGAGCAACAGCTATTATTGTTGCCGCAGATAAACAAGTAGAAATGAACCGTTTTGCTGGGAAGCATGTTATTCAAGTGCCAGTCGCTGATGGGATTAGAAAAACGGAAACACTTCTTAATCGAGCTGTAAAACAAGACGCGCCAATCTTTAATGGAATAAAGGAAGATGGGAAGACAGAAAGTACAGAGAAAGAAAAAGGGTTAGGAATTTATAAGCACTTAATGAACGGTGTAAGTAATATGCTTCCATTCGTTGTGGGTGGAGGAATTTTAATTGCACTAGCATTTTGGATTGGTGGTATAAAAGCAGAAGGACCATTGGCTGAATTGTTAATGTCTATTGGTGGAGGCAAAACAGGTGCGTTTTTATTCCTCGTACCAATTTTAGCTGGATTTATTGCGAGTTCTATTGCTGATCGTCCAGGATTTATGCCTGGTGTTGTCGGTGGATTTTTAGCAGCACATGCGAATGCTGGATTTTTAGGGGGATTAATTGCTGGTTTCTTAGCTGGGTATGTTGTTTTAGGATTGAAAAGATTATTTTCAGGATTACCAGCACAGTTAGAAGGAATTAAACCTGTATTGTTATATCCGGTCTTTGGATTGTTGATTACAGGAGTTGTTATGCAAAAAGTAGTAATTCCGCCTGTAGTAGCATTGAATGAAATGTTAACAGGATGGTTAAATGGTTTGAACGGTACAAATGCTATATTACTAGGTCTTATATTAGGTGGTATGATGGCAATTGATATGGGTGGTCCAATTAATAAAGCTGCATTTACATTTGGTATTGCTGCAATAGAAGCGCAGAACTTTGGCGTACACTCTGCTGTTATGGCCGGTGGTATGGTGCCACCATTAGCGATTGCATTCGCAACTACTTTCTTTAAATCAAAATTTACTGAAGCAGAGCGTAAATCTGGTTTAACAAATTATATTATGGGAGCATCGTTTATTACAGAAGGTGCGATTCCATTTGCAGCTGCAGATCCGATTCGAGTAATAGTAAGTTGTGTTGTTGGTTCAAGTATTGCGGGTGCATTATCTATGTTATTCCAAATTACATTACCAGCACCGCATGGTGGATTGTTTGTTATCGCATTAGTAAATAAACCGGTGCTATATATTTTCTCGATATTCATAGGGACAGTTATTTCAGCTCTTATGATGGGGATTTGGAAAAAGAAAGTTAAATAACACATGAAAAAGGAGTAGCTTTTATTAGCTGCTCTTTTTTATTACAAAAAAGGAGATTAATAATTGGAGAATGATGAATTTTGGTAAAAGATGTAATGAAATATGGTTTTTTTGTAACAAAAAAGTAATACTGTAATTTTTTTTGGAAAAAAATTCTGGGCTAGTATGTGGAAAATATATGAAAACTATTGGGGATTCTATTAGAAATGGAATTCATTAATATGGAAATTTATGTTACAACTCATTAATCGTGTATTACGAATGGTTTGTAATTGTGTGATTTCTAAAAATCCTAAAAATCTGTTGCTATAATGAAAATACGAAAACAAAGCAAATGGAGGCTATTCATGAAAAAATTATTAGGTATAGCAACGGCGGCAGTTTTTGGTCTTGGGATTTTTGCAGGTTCTGCGAAAGCAGAAACGATTGTAACAACAGACGTATTAAATGTTAGAGAAAACCCAACTGTAGAGTCAAAGCTTGTAGGTAAAATGTTAAGTGGAAATAAATTAGATGTTATAAATACAGAAAACGGATGGGCAAAAATTAAATTAAATGGTAAAGAAGCGTTTGTAAGTGCTGAATTTACAAAAAGTACATATTATGTAACGCCGGGCGTGTTAAATGTTCGTGCTGGAGCGAATACTGACTCTGAAATTCTTGGTAAACTGAATAAAGATGATGTAATTGAAACGACAAATCAAGTTCAAAATGAATGGTTACAATTTGACTATAATGGAAAAACAGGATATGTTCACATGCCATTTTTAACAGGGACGGCACCTGTAATTGAAAAGAAAGAAGTTGTAACGCAAGAAGAGGCGCCAGTAAGAGTAAATACGCCGGTTAAAAATAATAAAGTAGTTAAGAGCAAAGAGTCTGTTAAAAATGTAGAATCAAGTAAACCTGTGGCAAAACAGCAGTCAACTACGAAACAAGTTACGAAATCTACTGAAACAAGTGCACCTGCTGGTGGACGTGAAATAACAGTAGAAGCGACAGCGTATACAGCGCATCCAAGTGAGAATGGTACGTATGGTGGTCGTGTATTAACTGCAATGGGGCATGATTTAACAGTAAATCCGAATATGAAAGTAATTGCTGTTGATCCTAAAGTAATTCCGCTTGGATCAAAAGTATGGGTAGAAGGATATGGAGAAGCGATTGCTGGAGATACTGGTGGTGCGATTAAAGGAAATCGTATTGATGTATTAGTCGGTTCAGATGGTAGTGCCGATAGCTGGGGGCGCAAATCTGTAAAAGTGAAAGTAATCAAATAGTGTATATGTATTAATATAAAAGGCGGTTGCTTGAAAGTATGTAGGCAACCGCTTTTTATGGATTATTGAAAAGGATAAATAGTTTTACCTGTAATAATTTTATATGCACTGCAAAATTGATTTTGTATATACTCTGTATTTTTATTTTCTGGATGTAATGTTGTTTCTTGGAGAGTAGAATGAAAAGAACGTAGCAAACAATTTAAGGCGAAATATAATTCTTCTTGTGAACAATTTTGTTCTTTTGTAGCAGTAGCTAAAATAAGGTCTTTTGTTAAAGATGAAAAATTGATGGTGGATTGTTTCATAGTCAACTCATCCTCTCGAAGGTATTTTTAATCATGTATATGCGGAATTGGACAAACTATGTTCTTTTTTATTTGTAATTTCATGTACCGGAATGAAAGAACTTGCAATCATGCCGTTAAAATTGGTAAGATTGGATATAATCAATAGATGGAGTACATTACATAAAGAGAGTTGAATGATATGGGAGAAGTGCAACGTGAAAAAGTTGCTGTCATCATTGGACCAACTGCTGTTGGAAAGACGAAGTTAAGTATTGATCTTGCCAAAGCGTTGAATGGTGAAATTATAAGTGGAGATTCCATGCAGATTTATCGTACGATGGATATTGGAACTGCAAAGGTGACAAAAGAAGAGATGGATGGAATTCCGCATTATATGGTCGATATAAAAAATCCGGAAGAATCATTTTCTGTTGCCGAATTTCAAGAACGTGTTCGTAAGCATATTCGAGAGATTACAGAGCGTGGTAAATTGCCAATTATCGTTGGTGGAACTGGTCTGTATATACAATCTGTTTTATTCGATTATCAGTTTACGGATGATGCTGGCGATACTATATACCGAGAACAAATGGAAAAGTTAGCATTAGAACGTGGTGTGGAATATGTACATAAGAAATTACAAGAAGTAGACCCAGAAAGTGCTGAGCGTATTCATGCAAATAATGTACGTCGTGTCATTAGAGCGTTAGAAATTTTCCACACGACGGGTGAAAAAATGAGTGATCAACTTGAAAAACAAGAAAACGAGTTATTATACGATGTTTCCTTGATTGGCTTGACAATGGATCGAGAAATGCTATACGATCGCATTAACTTACGAGTTGATATAATGATGGACCAAGGGTTATTAGAAGAAGTAGAAGGATTGTATAATAGAGGGATACGAGATTGTCAATCTATTCAAGCGATTGGGTATAAAGAGATATATGATTATTTTGAGGATCGTGTCTCTTTAGAAGAAGCGGTATCACAATTAAAGACGAATTCACGTCGTTATGCAAAGCGTCAATTAACGTGGTTCCGTAATAAGATGGATGTCACGTGGTTTGATGTTACAGGCGGTGAAAAAACGTCAGAAATTTTACGATACATAGAAGGAAAGTTACAACTAAAGTCGAATAATAGTAAGTAGAGAAAAAGAGGAGGATTCGACATGAAGCAATCAATCAATATTCAAGATCAGTTTTTAAATCAACTCCGTAAAGAAAATACGTTTGTTACGCTGTACTTATTAAATGGTTTCCAGCTTCGTGGATTAATTAAAGGATTTGATAATTTTACAGTCCTACTGGAAACAGAAGGTAAGCAACAGCTTATTTATAAACATGCAATTTCTACATTTGTACCACAAAAAAATGTTTCAATTGAATTAGAGTAGTAATGAATTATTGTACATAACAAAAAAAGAGCGAATTTCTCGCTCTTTTTTTATTTGCCATAAACGATACATAGTGAAATTTAAGCGATTCTAAATACAGTAAGGCGAATGTTAGTGTTTCCTGTTTCAGGAATTGTAATTTCGCTAAGGGTAGGTTTGACGGAAATGTTTGCGCCGACAGCTAATGTTTCGATCGTAGTGAATGAAAGTGAGTCGCCTATTAGATTTGAAGAGAAGTTGTCAGTTGCGACTGCTCCATTTATTGAAATTCCTACTCCAAGTGGGGCGCATCCTGGTGCAGTTGTAGAGATGGATACGCTAATGACATAAATACCAGCGTTGATAACAGTAACTGTATCTGTGCCATTGAAGATAATGTTGTTTACGTTGATTGCAGTATTAAAAATGAAGTTGTTAAATTGGAGTACTGTTTGTTGAATGTTGTTTGTAACAACAATTGTTGCTACAGGGAAGCTAGGTCCAGTAGGCCCGGTTGGTCCAGTAGGTCCACCAGAAGGTCCAGTAGGTCCAGTAGCTCCTATACCAGTGGCGCCAGTAGCACCTGTTGGTCCTTGAATGCCTTGAGGTCCAGTGGCACCGGTAGCGCC